>NZ_JBSFER010000027.1:0-144751 GCF_053594535.1 Streptomyces sp. NPDC001889 | reverse complement strand
CACTCCTGCGGCACCGTCCAGTCGAGCACCCGCGTCCCGGTCGGCACCTCGTGCACGCGCAGCGGGATGTACTCGCCGACGATCTCCAGGGTGGCCGATGCCGCGGGCCATCGTGTCCGCCGGCCGTCCGGGCCCCTGGCGACCGGCACCGGAAGCCACCGTTCGGTGCTCACAGCACAGACTCAACGAACGGGGTGCAAAATGGTCGATATAGCTCTGCGCCGATGGCGGCGGACCATCGGATGGAGGCGTCTTGCCGGACGCACGCGTCCGGCTGCGTGGGCGCGGGGCGTCGACCTGGGCTTTTCGGGCCTCGGACGCCCGTTCCGAGTGAGGAGGTGGGCGGTGGCGGCACAGGACGGCTCCGGCACCGGGGAGAAGCCGGCGCCGCGGCCCCCCGCACCGGCCGGGGCCCCGGCACCCTCGCCGGGCGCCCGGGAGGACGCCACCGGCCCGCTCCCCGGTGCCCGAGCCGTAACCGCGAGTGACTCGGACGACACGCGGAAGCAGGACGGCGCACCCCCGCCGCAGGACTCCCCGGCCGGGCCCCGCTCCCCGAATCCCACCCTCCGTGAGAGCGTCATCCGGCTGTTGAGCTGCCCCGACGCGGACACTCTGCTGGCCACGGCGATCGATGTGGCGCTCGCGGGCATCACCCCCGACGCGGGGGCCGTCTTCATCGCCGACGAGGACGGCTGGCTCCGTCTCGCCGGCCACCAGGGCATGCGCACGGGCCTCGCCGAACGGTTCCCCGTGGTCGCCCCGGACTCCACACTGCCGCTGGCCGTCGCCGTACGGGAACGGCGGCCCGTCTACGGCACGGCCGGGGAACTCATGACGCGGTACCCCGATCTCGGCGGCATGCTGAACATGGCCATGGACTATGTGGTGCTGCCCCTGCTCGTCGACGACCGGTGCCTCGGCGGGCTCGTCGTGCGGCTCCCCCGGTCCAGCAGGCTCAGCCCCGGGGACGACCAACTGCTGACCATGGTCGCCGACGTGTTCGCGCACCGGCTGGAGCATCTGCTCGCGCTGGAGGGGACGGGGCCGCCCGCCGGAGTGACCCCGGAAGGAGCGGTGGCGGCCGATTCCGCGGCGGGCCGGCTGAGCCGCCGCACCCGGCTCGAACTCGCCATGTCCAGTGGCGACATCGGCGCCTTCGAGTGGGACATCGACACGGACACGGTCGTCTGGGACGAACGCACGGTCAAACTGTTCGGGATCGGGTCCCAGGACTTCGACTCCCGTATCTCGACCTTCCAGAAGGCCATTCACCCCGACGACCGGGCGGCCGTGGCCCAGGCCATGGAGGCGAGCCTGGAGACCGGTGAGTACCACGTGGTGTGCCGGGCCGTCTGGCCCGACGGCAGCCACCACTGGCTGGAGGCCAAGGGCACAGTCGAGCGACGGGCGGACCATGGGCCCCGGACCATGATCGGTGTGGTCTGGGACATCACCGAGCAGCGCGAGCGCGCGGCCCGGCGCGAGGCCCGGAGGGAGTTCGTCCTCAGTGCGACCAGCGCCTTCGCCGCGGCGCTGACGACCGAGGACGTCCTCGACGCCATGACCGGCACCGTCCTGCCCGAGCTCGGAGCGCACGCGATGGCCATCCATCTGGAGCACGAGGGACGCCTCCTCCTCGCGGGCGCGGCCGGCTACCCGGAGGAGACGGTGGAACGGCTGCGGCTGTTCGGCGTGGAGGACGGCGGACCGATGGCCACCGCCCTGCACGGGGGCGAGCCCCTGTTCTTCCGCACCCGCGAGGAGTACCTCCGGCGCTTCCCCCACCCCGCGGTACGCCCCGGCCGCGAGCACGAGGCCTGGGTGGTCCTGCCGCTGACCTCGGCGGACGGCACGGTCGGCACCTGCCTCATCGCCTACGAGAAGCCGCGCGCCTTCGGTTCCGACGACCAGATCATCATCGCCGCCGTCGGCGGCATCCTCGCCCAGTCCCTGGCCCGCGCCCGGCTCTCCGATGTCTACCGCCACCGGATGACCGAACTCCAGGAACTGATGATGCCGCGCGCGCTGGGCCGGCTGCCCGGCTTCGAGATCGCCGCCCGCTATCTCCCCGCCGCCCAGGGCATGCAGGTGGGGGGCGACTGGTTCGACATGATGCCGCGCCAGGACGGCGGCGCGTCGTTCGTCATCGGCGACGTCCAGGGGCACAGCGCGCAGGCCGCGGGGGTCATGGGACAGCTCCGCACCGCTCTGCGGGCGCACTCCTCGGACGGCTACCGGGCGGAGCACCTGATGGCACGCGGCAACCAGACCCTGTGGGGCCTGGACACCGAACGATTCGCCACCTGCTGCATCGTGGACGTGACCCCGCCCGCCGGGCAGCTCCGGATCGTCCGGGCCGGCCACCCCAACCCGCTCCAGTCGGGGGCCGACGGAACCGTCCGCGAGCTGGACGTGCCCGGCTCACTCCCCCTCGGCTACGCGCCCGACGGCGGGTATCCCGTCTTCCACGGACAGCTCCAGCCGGGCGAGGCCCTGCTGCTCTACACGGACGGGCTGGTGGACCGGCCCGGCCGGCCGTACGACGAGGCCGTGGCCGCGGTGTCCACCGCGTTCGGCCGGTGGATGCGCGACAACCGGAACACCGCCGCCGGCTCCCCCGGTCTGGAGGACCTGGCCGACCTCCTCGTCTCGAAGGCTTTCACCCACCCCGGGTACGACGATGTGGCGATCCTGCTGATCCGCCGCACGCCCCTGCCCTGAGCGCCGACAGGGTTCATGGGAGCGGCACGGAACAGCCGGCACCCGCGTCCGTCTCCGGATTCCCCGACGGCCTCACCCCGGGAACCGTCCGGCTGCCCGGGGCGCGGGTGGGGTGGTGCGGACAGCTCGCGCACCGCCCGCGGCCCTGTCGGGGCGATTCACCCTGCTCAGTGCGTTCGCCGGGACGTTCCCAGGACTGCCGGTACCGACCGAGGACCACGAGAATCCGGCCGTCTCGCCACAGCGCGACCAGCGCGGCCCGCAGCGGCGCGTCCCCCGGCGGCACCTCCTCGGCGCCCCGCGTGAGACAGGAGGGTGTTCCCCCCGCTCATCGGTCGCGAGCGGCTGCTGCCCGGGGGACGGCCCTGTCCGGTTGCCGCCCGGCTCCCCGCTCCGGGAGTCCCGGCGTGGCCGGGCCCACCGAGACGCCCTCCACGGACACCCGCCGGGGGGAAGGCCGCCCCGGCGGGTCACGCCGTACGCGCGGCGCTCGGGCGCGCCGCCTTCCCGTTTGCCGTAATTCCCGACGAAGGTCCGCACCGTGTGCTCGTCGCGGGGTACCTCTGTGGCATGAGCTTCGACAACACCGATCCCGGGCCTGATCCCGGGGAGCCCGGTGGCGGGGTCCCGCCCGGGGAGACACCGCCGGCGGAGTCGGGGACGTCCTCCGGCACGGGGCCCCGCCAGGAGACGAGCCGCGGCTGGGGCAAAGCGCCCCTTGTGATCATCCTGCTCGTCGCGGCCGTGTTCGCGGCGTTCTTCCTCGTCTACGCCATCACCCTGATGCTCTGAGCCGTCCTATCCCGCTTCGGGGCCGGTTCTTGCAGGGAGGTGGCGACACGGACGGCCTCCGGGCTGGTGCCGGCGCCCAAATCCTGGGCACCAGGATGCTCCCCGGCCCGGCCATTCGACTCCCGGACACCGAGCCGCCGTGTCAGACGAGGGAACCCGGGTACGCGCCGCTCTGTCACCATCGGACCACCACAGGGAGTGGACATGTCGAAGATCGAGGAGTCCGTCGAGGTCGCCGTACCGGTGAGCACGGCCTACAACCAGTGGACGCAGTTCGAGGAGTTCCCGCAGTTCATGGACGCGGTGGAACGGATCGAGCAGCGCACCCCGACCCTGACGCACTGGGTCACCAAGGTGGACGGGGTGAGCCGCGAGTTCGACGCGAGGATCACCGAGCAGATCCCCGACGAGCGGGTCGCCTGGACCACCGTCGAGGGCGAGGTCCGCCAGGCCGGTGTCGTCACCTTCCACCGCCTGGACGACACCCACACCAAAATCATGCTCCAGCTCGACCACGACCCGCAGGGCATCACCGACACCGTCGCCGACAAGCTCGGCTTCGTCCGCCGCCAGGCCAGGGGCGACCTCAAGAACTTCAAGGAGTTCATCGAGACCCGGGGCACCGCAACGGGCGCCTGGCGCGGCACCCTCTGAGGCCCGTGCGGGGTGCACCCGGCACACGGCTCGGGTGCACCCCGCACGGCCGCCCCACCACCTCCCCTTCCCCTCCCCCTTTCGGCACCTGGAGACTCCGTGGTCCGCGCCGTAGCGCTCGTCTGCACGCTCACCCCCTCACCCGACCGTTCCAGCAGTCACCTCCTCGCCCAGCAGGTGATGTCCGAACTCGCCGCCCTCGGCGTCCAGGGCGAGACCGTCCGGGTGGCCGACCACGATGTCCGCTCCGGAATCTCCCGGGACCTGGGCGACGGCGACGCGTGGCCGGGGCTCTGGGAGAAGATCATGGCCGCGGACATCGTGCTCCTGGCCACCCCCATCTGGCTCGGCCACCCCTCCAGCCTCTGCCAGCGCGTCCTGGAGCGGCTCAACGCGGACATCTCCGAGACCGACGACGAGGGCCGGCCGCTGTTCGCCGGAAAGGTCGGCGCGGTCGCCGTCGTCGGCAACGAGGACGGCGCGCACAAGGTGAGCGCCGACCTCTTCCAGGGCCTCAACGACCTCGGGTTCTCCCTCGCACCGAGCGCGGTCACCTACTGGGTCGGGGAGGCCCGGCAGGGCACCGACTACCAGGACCTGGACGGCACTCCCGAAGCCGTCGCGACCACCACCAAAACCCTCGCCGCCAACGCCGTCCACCTCGCGAAACTGCTCGGGAGCGCGCCCTACCCGCCCGCCTGAGCGGAAGGCACCGCGACCGAGACCCCCGTGGCAGCACAAGGAAGAGGCGTCCCGATGCCCGAGAGCCAGCCGGCCGGCAATCCGACGGACACCTACCCGCGGCCCGAGTTCCCGTCGCAGGAGCGGGCCCACCCCGGCCGATGTCCTCTTCACTCATCTGCCCGGGGAGCGGGACGAGGCCGGCGAGACCGTCCGGCTGGTCCGGGACGCCGGGCGGACCGCCGTGGCGGTCGAGCGCGATATCCGCTTCGAGGAGGAGTGCCGGGCCTCAGCGACCGGACCGTCCGGGAGTTCGGCAGCCCTCCCCTGACCCCGCCCCCCCCGCACACGGGAACTTTCCCAGGAGAACCGTGAACGACGAAACCGCCGGTGACGAACGGACCGATCCGTCACCCAGGCGCCCCGACGGAGCGAGCGACGCGACGGTCCGGGCTCTGGGGGCGCTCTCCGAGGCCCTGGAGACCGTGGAGCGGGCCCGGGGCAGCCTCTACGCCTTCCACCAGTTGACCGGCGGCGCGGATCTGAAGCTCGACGAAGCCCTGGAGCAGTTGCGCGCGGCGGGCCACGCCGCCCAGGCCGACCTGCTGGAGCGCGAGATCGTGGGCCGCGACGTCATCCCCGGGCACTGGACCTTCCAGATCGTGGAGGCGTACAACACCCACTACTACCGGCCCTTCACCGACACCGAGGCCCGTATCCGGCAGGAACTGCTGGAGGGCCGGGAGCATGTGTACGAGGCGGAGATGAAACAGGCCCGGCGCACCCACGGTCACCCCGGTCACTCGCCCGGCCCCTGACCGCCCCCGCGCAGCTCGCCGGTGCGGGCCGGGAGTGAAGCCGCCGGGGCCCCAGCAGGAGAGATGTCCGTCGAGGACACGAGGGTGCCCGAGCCCCGAGCACGATCGCGAGCCGGGTCGCGGGGTGCGGGCCGCCTGTCCGGTAAGAGCAGGCGGGGCCTGGTGGCTGCCGTCGCCCGCGCCGGTGGGGTTTCGCGGGGCCTCGCGGGCTCCGGGCGCTGAGCCCCTTCTCCGCTTCTCAGCCGTGTACGTGGTTCATTGCACCCGGCCGCTCTCCGCGCTCCGCGAACCGTTGTCCTCATCAGTGTCGTCGTCCGGGATGTGGACGTCGAAGACGTTGATGTTGATCTCGACGACTTCCAGGCCGGTCATGGTCTCGACCGCGTCGGTGACGTGGGTCCGTATGGTGTCGGCGAGTTCATGGATGGGGATGCCGTACTCGACCTCGATGTCCACGTCGACAGCGGTCTGCTTCTCGCCCACTTCGACTTTCACACCTCGGCCGGCGCTGGAGGACCCGGGCATCCTGCCCGCGACCGCTCCGAGGGCCTTCGACGCCCCGCGTCCCACCGTATGCACGCCGTCGGTCTCGCGGATCGCGATTCCGGCGATGGTGGCCACGACCCCGTCCGCGATCGTCGTCCTTCCCCGGGTGCCCTGGTCGTTCCCGTGCGTTACCGCTTTCTCACCCTGAGATGTGGTCATGACGCCTCGCAGAGGTTTTGGTGTACGGCTCTCACGTGAGCCTCCTCATCCACTGTGCTCCCGTCCGCGGCCTTCCGCCATCACGGGCAGGCGGCACGCGGGACCGGCCCTCCTCGGGGCGGAGCAAGCGCACGGATGAGCAGCCCACAAGCCCGTCTCCGCCGACTGTGTGCGTCCGCTCAGCGAGGGGGAAGCAGCTTGCCGAGGGGGCCGAGATCGAGATTGAGATCCTCGGGCCGCACACCGTGCTGCTCGCACAGTTGCGTCATTCGCTGGTCGAGCAGCATCAGGGTGGTCCCGATCTCCTCGATCTTCTCGTCGCTCAGATCACCCTGCTCCACCCGTCGGATGGCCTGCCGCTCCATCAGCTGGCGCAGCAGCTCGACGACGGTCAGCACCAGGGTCACCAGATCTCGCCCCATCTGGTCGGAGTTCAGGTCCACGCGCGAATCGGTCACAGTGGTCCTCCGTCGGCCCACGGCGCGGGCACTCGCTCGTTGACCGACGACAACAGGGCGTGCAGCGACAGCCGTACGAGAGGCACGTCCGCGATGGCGATGACCAAGTCTCCGCTGATGACCACCCCGGTGGCCAGCACTCGGTCCAGCAGATCCACCAGAGGCACCCCGATGGGGCCCGCCAATGGCTCCGGACCGTCCCAGGGCACGATGTCACTCCCCATGGTCACGCCTCACCGACGAAGGAGTAGGGGACCCACGGTCCGGAGAGTTCGATCTGCCCGCCGGTGCGTTCCCGCACCGTGTCCACCAGCAGGGCGAACTCCTCCACCTGGTGTTCGCCGATCAGGTAGGTGGCGTTGAGCACTTGGACCTCGCGGTCCTCCCGGGTCTCCACCCGAAGCCGCCGGGATGCCTCGGCGAACGCTCGCAACTCGGCGTCGACCGTCTCCGCGAGGCGCAGCGCCTGTTCTCTCCGCCACTCGCGCCGTTCCTGGACACCACGCTTCCGATTCAGGTACGCGAGTCCCGCACCGGGGACGGCGCGGGTCGGCGCGGGCGCCGGCTCCGGCTCATCGGTGCCGGGAGCCGACGCGTACACCTTCACTCCCCACTCGGATCGGTACGCGATCCGCCGCAGCGCGGCGTGGAACCGCTCCGACTCCCGGCACAGTTCCTCCTGGGCCCGTGCGTCGTCGTGGTACAGAGTGGCGAGCGGCAGGGGAACGGTGGGGCACCGTCCGGCGACGGCGGACACCACCGTATGGTGCGCCCGTGCGTACGTCTCCAGCTCACGGAGGTCGGTGAGCCGCTCCTGCCAGGCCTCGTCGGTGAAGTCCGCGGCCGGTACGGTCTGGACCAGCGCGGCGAGCGATCCCGAGGGCAGCACCCGGACGGCAGCACCGCCCGGCATGCCCGCCAGGCCGCCGGCCTCCGCGACAGTACGTGCGCGGGCGTCCTGGAATACGGCGAACACGTAGGTCACTCCGGTGGCCGGGGTCGCCGGGGGCCGCGCGCCGGGCTGTGTCATGTTCACTCGCTCTTCCCGGCCGCTCGGACCTTCGAGTCACTCGGCGAGGCCTCCAGTGCGGCCAGGCGGTCGCGCAGTTCGCGGTTCTCGTCCTCCAGCGCCTCGCGCCGCGCGCGGGAACTCAGCGCTGGGTCGGTCTCCCACCAGTCGATGCCGGCCTTCTTGGCGGTGTCGACGGACGCCACGAAGAGGCGGAGCCGGATGGTGAGCAGCTCGATGTCGAGGAGGTCGATCTTGATGTCTCCCGCGATGACGATGCCCTTGTCGAGTACGCGTTCAAGGATGTCCGCGAGGTTGGTGGTCTGCGGACCGGGCGCCCACTGCTCTCCCTGCCGCGTGTCGAGTTCGGTCACCGCGAACTCCGCCGCTGCCGGCGCCTGCCGGACGACGGCTCCTCCGGCTCCTCCGGCTCTTCCTCGTCCTCGTCCTCGCCCTCGTCCTCGTCGGCCAGTTCTTCGTCCGGCTCCTCTTCCTCTCCGTCCTCCTCGTACTCCCCGTCTTCCTCCTCGTCTTCCTCCCCGTCCTCGTCCTCGCCCTCGTCCGCCGGCTCTTCGTCCGTGTCCTCGGCCTCGGCCTCGTCCTCGCCCTGCTCCTCCTCCGCCACGGCGTCCTCATGGGAGACAACGACCTCGCCATCGCGGATCTCGCCGCGCCAGCCCTCCGGTTCCTCCTCCGTGAGGGTGATATGGCGTTGGAAGTGCTTGAAGTCCAGTCGGATACGGCGGCCCTGTGCGCGCCAGAGGTTGCCCGTCTTCTCGAAGAATCCGGATGGGTAGTACTCGACGACCAGCACGATGCGCGTCAGATTCGGCGCCAGCTCGTGGAAACTCACGGCACCCCGCGTGGTGCCCTTGGCGCCCTCGGACGTCCACACGATGCGGTCGTCGGGGACCTGTTCCTGCACGGTGGCCTTGAAGCTGCGTGCCGACGGTCCGATCTTGACCTTCCAGTCACTGAGCGCGTCCTCGCTCTTCGAGACGTCCTGGACGCCCTTGGCGAAGCTGCTGAACTGGTCGTACTGGGTCCAGGCGTCATACGCGGTGCGCAAGGGAACGCCCACATCGAGCACCTCGATGATGTTCATCGATTTACCGCCGCCGGACTTGCGCTTGCCCTTTCCCCCGCCCATGGCGTCCTTGGCCTTGCCCACGACCGCGTCCTTGACGCCCTTCGCCTTTTCGGAGACGAGGGCCTTGATCGGAGATTCACCCCCCAGAACGCGCGCCCCCAAGGCCGGAAGTGTCCCTCCGTTCTCGGCCACTCCGCTGAGCTGGTCCGTGACATCGCTGAGTTTCCCGCCCACGCCGTCGGCGATCCTCTGGACCTGCGCTAGGACGAATTTCGTCAGCTCCTCCTTGAGGCGATCGGCGCCCGAATCAGCCGGAGCGTCCGGCTCGTCTTCCGTCCTGGCCATGGCTGACTACCTCCGGCGCTCGGTGCGCTTGGATGCTGTCCGCTTCGATGAAGCGGTTTTCTTGGCGGCGGACTTCTTCGCCGGAGCCGACCTCTTCGCGGGGGCCTTCTTCGCGGGGGCCTTCTTCGCCGGAGCGGACTTCCTGGAAGCCGGCTTCTTCGCCGGAGCGGCCTTCTTCGCCGCGGACTTCTTCGCCGGGGCGGCCTTCTTGGCGGGGGCCTTCTTGGCAGGAGCCTTTTTCGCCGGTGCCTTCTTGGCCGGAGCCGACCTCTTCGCGGGGGCCTTCCTCGGTGCCGCGGACTTCCCGGACGGCTTCTCCGGCTGCTTTCTCGCCGCGGTGCGGCGACGCGGTCGTGGAGCGGGCGCCTCCGGCTCCTCGTCCTCGTCCTCTTCTTCCTCCTCCTGTTCCTCGTCCTCTTCTTCGTCCTGTTCCTCGTCCCAACCCTCGTCTTCTGCCTCCTCGTCCTCGGGCTCTTCCTCGTAGCCCTCGTCCTCGTCCTCGTCGTCCTCCGGGCCCTCCTCCTCGTACTCGTACTCCTCATCCTCGGCGTCCGCCTCGTCCGCCTCGTCGGGCTCCCCGGCGCCCAGCTCGCCGAGACGGGCGGTCCGGTCACTGATGGCGTCGGCCAGAGAGCTCATGCCTCGGTTCGCGGCCGCGGTCACCGCCTGTCGTCCGGCGTCGAGAACCTCGCCCCTCAACTGATCCTGCAATTCGGCGAACTGCGGGATCTCACCGAGTCTCCGCACCCCTTCGGCCACCAGCGCGCGCGGTTCGAGCCCGAATCGGCGCCCCGCCAGATAGGTGGCGACGCTCAGAGCCAGTCGGCCCTTCTTCGTCCTGCCCAGCACGTAGCCGCCCACAACCGCAGCGGCGAGCGCTACCTTCTCCTGATCATTCATCTCCGTCACCTTCCGTCACTCGACGTGGGCCGACCAGTGCGGCGCAACCGTAGAGCCGGTCCAGCAACCTTTCCTCTTCTGCTTCGAACTCCTCCCAGCCGATGAACCCGTCATCGAGTTCCCGGTTGAGCGCGGCGAGTTGAGCACGGATCGCGCCCGGGTCGCGGAACTCGCGCTCAGCGGCGTCCCGGAGCTGTTCGGCGACCCACACCACACCGCGAACCGGCGCGATGGGAAGGAGGAGAATCCCGGAGATCAGCCCCATCGGTCAGCTCCCGCCGGTCAGTGCCGCCGAGGTGCGGGCGTCGACAAAGCTGTAGCAGGGGAGCGGTCCGGACACGCGCAGTTCGGCATGGTCGCGGTGGAGGTGCGCGAGCCGCTGAACCCTGGTCCTGAATCGCTCGGCGACAGCGCGCCGGACGAGGAAGGACACGTTCAGCGCACAGCCCCGCACCTCGGGCCCCGGGGCCGTCGCTCGCGCCAGGGGCGTGAGGGCGCCGAGAACGCCGCGTCCCGCCTCGGCCGCCCGCCGGAACAGGCCGGCCACCACGGCTTCCCCGAGCCGCACACTCGCCTCGTAGCCGGGGCGCCGACGGATTTCCTCGCGCAACTGCCTCACCTTCACGTCCTCGGACAGCAGTGCGGCGAGTCCGTCCTCGGCGGGCATCGCCTTGACATTGAGCTCCACATGCCCCGCGAGCCGCTTCAGGTTGGCCACATGGCTCGACTCCTCGGCCGCCAGCCGGCGGAGGAGGGTTTCCTCGTCCGGGGCCATCACCCCGAAGCGCATCGGCAGGACCGGGCCTCTCTCGGCCAGCCCCATCAGGAGATCCTGGTGAGCGAGCAGGTCACGGCGGCGTGCCCGTACCTGGGCGGGGGCGTCGCCGACCACGACCGCGGTCGTTCCCCCGCCGACCGCGCGCAGGACGACATCCCCGCCGCCCACACCCTTTGTTCCCCTGGGCAGCCGGGCACCGGCCCGAACGATCGCGTAGACGAGAATGCCGTCGGTCTCCACCGGCTCACGCCTCCACGCGACGTCGCCGGCCGGCGCTGCCCCGGGCGGGGGCTGCCCGCTTCCTCGGCCGTCGCGGCTCAGCGGCGTCGTAGTCGTCCTCGTCGGGTTCACCGGCCGCGTCGGGTTCGTCGGGCTCGTCGGCTTCATCGGAGTCATCGCCTCCGCCGACCGCCTTCCGCACCTTGTCGCCGACGGTCTCCGCGGCTCTGCGCACCTTGCGTTTGCCGATCGACTTGGCCACGCCGCCGTGGAGCAGTTCGGGGACGGTGGTGCTGCCCGGGTCGCGCTCTAGATCCAGGCGGTTGCACGCCTCCGCGAACCGGAGGTAGGTGTCCACGCTCGCCACGACGATACGGGCGTCGATTTTGAGGATCTCGATGCCGACCAGGGAAACCCGGACGAAGACGTCGATCACCATGCCGCGGTCGAGGATGAGCTCCAGCACGTCGTAGAGGTTGCCGGCGCGTGACCGGCACGGGGCCACATCATCGGCGTAGGTGACGGTCACGGCAGGTCCTTCCGGCTGTGGGACAACTCGGCCTACTCGTCTGCGGAACCGCGGCGGTAGCGGCGGACACGGCGGTACTCCAGGAGGTCACCTCGCTGATCGAGCTGCACCTCGTACGAGGCGAGCAGGCTCGTCGTGTCCGGGATACGGGCCACTTCGAGGACATCGACGACCACGCACCAGCCGTCGTCGGAGCGGCGCACCTCGGAGACACCTTCAGCGGGATGGTCGACGAGCCCCTCCAGGCTCCGGCACGCGGCCCGGGCAGCATGCTCGGGACCCCTCGTGGGAGAAGCCTTTCGCCGCGGCCCCCCTGAGGGGCGAACGGCACTCGCTCGTCGCTCTGCCATAGTGCCCAGTTTCGTCGCTGTGGCGCGGCCCGCATCTTTTGCGGGGCCGCTCGTGGAGTGCGGAGAAACGGGAGCCCTGCCGCCCGGGTCCACGAGCCGGAATCCTCAGCCGACGCCCCGCCCCGGCCCGGCAGTCGCCGTATCGGCGGCGCCGCAGGAATCGCCGGCTCCGATCAGCGCGGCCGGTTTCCCGGGACACGGTTTCACCCCACCCCCTGCCGGGGACCCGTCAGTCCCCGGCAGGGGCTGATACCCACCCCATGTGGACCACCGCACAGCACACGGTCACCGGGGAGAGCGGAGCGAGTGATGAGCGCCGGCACGGGACCGCGCGTGGTGGTCGCGGAGGGTACCGGGAAGGTGCGCCCAGTGGGTCCGGGGGGCCACCGCCGAGGGGAGAACGCGGCGGGCGAGTCCCATCACGCTGCCGACGCGCGGATCGTCCGCCGGTGCTCGCGCCACACGCGTGCCGCCCGCCTCGGCTCGGAGGCCGCCGGGGAGCGGTACCGGCTGGCTGGGAGCGGCCCGTCCCCGAGGACGCGCGAGGGACGCTCTCCCCTGGTGCGTGCCGGATTCGGTTCACTCGGGGCCCGGGTCGCGGAGCGCCTGGCGCACCGACCAGACCACAGCGATCAGGGGAACAGCCGTCACCGCGCCGATCACGCCCGCGGTGACGGCCCCACCGATGACGGAGAGAGCCACCACAACCGGGTGAAGCCGCACCGCCCAGCTCATGACCAGCGGATGCAGCAGATGGCCCTCGATCTGTCCGATGAGCACGATGAGGGCCATCACGATCGCCGCCACGAGCGGCCCTTTGGACGCGAGGGCGATCACCACCGCGACAGCCAGGGCGATCGGCGATCCGATCAGGGGGACGAACGCGGCGAAGAACTCCAGAAGGGCCAGTGGCAGCGCCAGGGGCACACCGAGCAGGGTGAGGGCGAGGCCGACGAGGACCGCGTTGACCGTGGCCACGAGCAGCACGCCGTGGGTGTATCCGGTGAAGGTCCGCCACGCGGCCCGGCCCGCCACCGCCGTACGGCCGCGGAACCGTGACGGCAGCTCGGAGCAGAACCAGGCCCAGTACCGCTCGCCGGAGTGGATGAAGAAGACGGAGCAGAACAGGGCGAGGGCGAGCACCGTGAACGCCTCGACCACCCGCCCGGCCCCACTGAGGACGGTGCCCACGACGGCTGAGCGGTGGGTCGAGAGCAGCTCTCCGAGCTGGGACTGGAAGTCGGTCACCGCGTGCGGGGGCAGCCGGAACGGCGAGTCCTCCAACAGGTGCGCGATCCGCTGGAAGCCGTCGCGGAACTCTCGCGCCAGCGTGCTCTCCTGTCCGGCGACGACCTCTCCGACCAGTACGAGCACACTGAGCACGACGCCGATGCTGCCGGTCAGTGTCAGTCCGACCGCGAGCGCGCGGGGCATCTTCCGGGCGAGCAGCACGGCGGCGGGCCGCAGCACGGCCGTGGCCACCAGCGCCAGGAAGACGGCGAGGGCGATCTGATGGAAGCGGCCGAGCACGGAGAAGACCCCGAGCACGACGACGGCCACCACCACGACACGCCAGGCGTACGCGGCGGCGGCCCGCAGCCCCTCGGGTACGGCAGGGTGCGGGAGGGGGGCGGCGGACGGTGGCGGCTCGGCATCGCTGGGCATCCTCTTGCTTCTACCGCCACGGGCTCATGCGTCCCCACGGGGCACGCGTGGTTCACCCGGAGGGCACGCGGGGATGCGCTGACCGGTCGGACCGGACCGTCCACACCGTTCTGTCCGCTTCGGCCGACAGTCTCGCCCGCACGGAGCGCGAGGCGCTCCGTGCCCGCATGCCGGGCGGCGGTTTGCGGGGCCGCGCGCGGAGAGGCACCCTGGAAACGCGCCGAAGGGAATTCCGCTATGAGTAAGGCCAAGGGCAAAGCCAAAGAACTCAAGGGCAAGGTGAAGGAGGCGGCAGGAAAGGCTGTCGACGACGCGGGCGCGCAGGCGGAGGGCCGCCGCGACCAGGTCGCCGGGAAGGCGGAGCAGGCCGCGGACAAGGCGCGTCGGCACACCGGACGTCCGCACACCTGAGGTGGCGCCGGCGAGAGCCGCCCGCGGGGACCGCCGGTCCCCCGGCCGCACGCCCCCTGTACACAGCCGCGTGCCCCCCGCACCTGCCCGTCTTTCCGGCGGAAGCCGTGCCCTGCCCCGTGACAGGTACGGCTTCCGCGCTCGCTCGCCCCGGGACGGTCCCGGGCGCTGAACGATCACAGCCGCGGAAAGGCGGTCACCTCGCGGGAAACCTCACCGGGACCAGAGGGATGGAGTCGTTGTGATCTTGACGGTGGCAGCCGAGGAATCTTCCGCCCCGGTGACTCTCGCGGCGGAGGGGGGCGTCGCCTGGCTCGGGCCGTTTCTCGTCGGCGTCGTGGTGGTGGGGCTGCTGATCGGCATGGTGGTCTGGCGAGGGAGAGGCAGGGGCCGGGCCCCGCGCCCGGGAGAACAGCCCGCGCCGGCCGCCCGGCGTGCCGCGGACCGGGGAACACCTCGGGAAGCCGATGACTTCGGGGCAGAGGGAGAGAGACTCTCCCCTCATGAGATGAAGGGGTACGGCAGCCGGGGTGCCCGGCCGGGCCAGGACGATCGTCCGGATGACCCGGAGGCCCCACGAGCCGGTTGAACGGTTCCCGGGGCCCGCGCTGTCGCGGAATCGCCCGGTCAGCGATGGTGACCCCCGCGTACCGGTTCCTCGGAGCGCAGGAGTGCCAGGGCGTGTTCGGGTTCGCGGCGGGAGAGCCGCGGGTGGGGGTCGGCCCGTCGGTCCTGGGTGGTTCGGGTGCCGGGCGTGGTGGTGGCGGCGAAGAGGATGGTGATGTGGTCGGCGAAGTCGGGGCCGGGCAGGGGCATCTCGATGTCGGGGTTGTCGTTGTAGGCCACGGCCGAGCTGTCGGTGATGTATTCCACGACGGCTTCGATGATCTCGGTCCTGCAACGGCCGGTGCGGCGCAGGAGCTGTCCGAGGAGGCGCAGGACGGTGGGGGTGCTGGTGTCGAGGTCGCGGGTGAGTTCGGGGAGCCAGGGGAAGTCGGCCGTCTGGGGTGCGGTTTCGGTGTCGAGGCGGGTCTGTTCGCTCCACCAGGCGGCGGCGTGGGTCTCTCCGAGGGCCAGGTGGTGGAGGTGGAGGCAGTAGGCGGCGGTGTCGTCTCCGGCGCCGGCGGCGTACTGCCACCAGAACCGGGCGCCGGCGTCGTCGCCGGCCAGTTGGAGGATGCATCCCAGGACCCGTGCGCCGCGGGGGCCGGGCATCCGGTCGGTGAGGAAGTCCTGGAGCGAGGCGGCGGTGTGGGTGATCAGGGTCTCGCACAGGGTCCGCAGGTCGCGGGCGGCGGTGTGGCTGGTCCGGTGGCGGCTGTGGGTTCCGGGCGGGTGCCAGCACGGGGTGTCGAGGGCCAGGCTGATGTCCTGGTGGGGGATGAGGTCGGACTGGACGTAGGGGTCGTCGCGGAGCAGGGCGCGGGCGAGGAGGTGATCGAGGGCAGTCACTGAGGTGTCTCTCCTGGGCCGTTGTGGGGGTCGAGAGCGGTGGTGAGGAAGCGTCGGGCGTGGCGTTCGGCGGAGTACACCAGGGCGATCGGGATGCCCAGGGTGGTGGCGACGGCCTCGGTGGTACGGCCGCGCAGGTGCTTGAGGACCATGACGTCGAGCTGGAGGTCGGGCAGGCGGCTCATGGCCTGGAACAGGAGCATCGACTCGGACATCTGGAGGAACTGGGCGGTCAGGTCCGCGGTCTCGCCGAGCACGACGGTGTCGAAGGCGGCGCGGACCAGCTCCGGACGCCCAGCGGTGTGGGGGGTGCGCTGCATGACGCTCCGGCGCAGGATCGGCCAGGCGAAGGACTGGACGTCGGAGCTGGCCAGGGCCTCGTCCCAGCGCAGCCACAGCAGGTCGAAGGTCTCGGTGACCGCACGGTCCGCCTCGGTGCGGTTGCGGAGGAAGGTGCGGGCGTAGGCGGTGTAGGTGGCGCCGTTGAACTCGGTGAAGGCCAGGTGATTCACGGGCGGGGTACGGGGGCCTGTGGCCACCACCACCTTCTCTATGCAGGCCTGGACCCAGTCCTGCTTCTTGTGTGCTTCGAGCGCTGCCGCCGCCCACAGCCGGCGCATGGGCGCGGCCGGGATGCCCAGGACGGGAAGCAGGTTGTGGGTGATCTCCCAGCGCGGGTACAGGCCGGCGCCGCGCAGCAGTTCGGAGACCTTCGACTTCGACCATCCGGCGCGCTGTGCCAGGTCGCTGACGGTCATGCCGCTGGCGGCGAGCCGGGCGCGCAGGGCCTCCAGCCAGGCGCGGTGCGCGGCGCCGACACCGTCGACGATGGGGCCGAGTTTGCGGCCCGGCCGGCCGGGCGAGCCCTCGGACGGCTGAATCGCCGGGGGTTGTGGGGTCACCGTGCCCGCCCCTCGTGTTGTATCGTCACGCCCGTCCGGGGAGCAGGGCACCGTCCGGTGGTGTGGGTGGTTTCAGCGATGAGCCGGGTGGGTAGTTCGAACGCGGTCGCCGCGGCGCTCCGGAGGGACTGCGTCGCGGTGATGAGGGTCCGCGCCTGCTGTGTGTGCATCGAGCCTTCCAAGTACGTCCGGAATGGCCCCTCCACGCGGTGCCGACGCGTGGTGGTGAGGGGCGGGGGACGCCAGCATGGAGCGAAACACTCCGCACACGCCACGTGATCATGGGATCACGGAACAATGACCTCGCTGTAACCTGCGGCCAATCACAACCAGCCGCACATAATGACGCATTGAACGTCATCAGAGGCGAAATTCCCGATATTCCTTGCGGACCGGTACCCGAGCCCCGCAAATGGAAGAGCAGGCACCCTTCCGGGGCCCGCGCCTTCCAGTCCGGAAGGACCACGCCCCTCTCCCGTGCCGAAAGGAGAAGGGCCCGCGGGGCCGGGCGGCACCACGACCGCCCGGCCCCGTGACACAGGTGAGCCCGGTCCGCGCGGTCCGGCTGCCGGAGGGCTTCATCGTGGGCGGCCTCCCGAGTGCGCGCGGCACTCGGCCCGTACCGCGTCCCCGAGTGCCGTTCGGGGTTCGGGAATCAGGTGTCGGTGTCGGTGTCGGTGTCGCGGTGGGTGGCGGTCAGGACGAGTACGGCCTGGTCATCGTCGATGTCACGGCCGCCGGTGAAGGAGTGGACCGCGGCGGTGAGGGTGTCCAGGACGGCCGGAGCCCTCGGTGGTGGAGGAGTGAGTGCCTGGGTGAGGCGTTCCTCGTCGAAGAGTTCGTTCGCGCTGTTGCGGGCTTCGGTGATGCCGTCGGTGTAGAGGACCAGGCTCTCCCCGGGGGCGAGGTTGACGCGGCGAGAGCACAGCTGGGGGTCCGGCAGCACTCCGAGGAGTGGTCCGTCGCAGTGGACGGGGTGTGTGCCGTCCTCGGTGAGGTGCAGGGGGAGGGTGTGACCGGCCCGGACGAGTTCCATCTCCAGTCCGGCCCCGGTGGGGGTGAAATGCCCGTAGACGAGGGTGACGAAGCCGGTGCCGTGACTGCCGTGCCGTCTGATCAGGGCGTGGTTGACGGCCTGGACGACGGCTTCGGGGCCGGGCAGGAACGAGGCGACGGCGCGGGCGGTGTGCCGGACCAGGGCGGTGGTGGTGGCGGCGAGCGCGCCCCGGCCGCAGACGTCACCGAGCATGAAGGCCCAGCCGCCGCCGTCCAGGGGGAAGACGTCGTAGAAGTCCCCGCCGATGTCCAGTCCTTCACCGGCGGGGTGGTAGTAGGTGGCCAGCTCCGCGCCGGGCAGGGTCGGCAGATCGGGCAGCAGCAGGCCGGCCTGGAGGTCGCGGGCGAGGGCGGCGCGCTGGGTGTACTGGCGGGCGTTGCCGGCGGCGGTGGCGGCGCGGCGGGCGAGTTCCTCCGCCAGAGCCACGGCGTGCCCGTCGAAGGCGTGGTCCCCGGTGGTGAGCAGCGTCAGGGTGGCGAAGGTCTGGCCGCGGTCGGTCAGCGGCACGCACAGGTAGCCGGTGATGCCCAGGTCCTGCCACGGGCCGGGGCCGGTGGGGGCGCGGCGGGCGACCTCGGTCAGCGAGGACGCCAGCACACGGGCCACCGCGTCGTCGCCGGCGTCGTAGACCGGGATGTGAGAGGCGAGCAGCTGTTGGGCGTCCGCGGTCAGGGCGGCGGTGGCGATGCGGCGCACCCGGCCCTGTTCGATGACATCGACCGCGCACAGCGGGGCCAGGGCGGGCACACACAGGGCGGCCAGCCGCTCGAAGGTCTGGGCGTAGTGGAGGTCGGAGCTGAGTGTGGTGCTGGCCTTGAGGAGGAACGCCAGGTCGTCACGGGCCGCCTTCTCGCCCGCCTCGGCGGCCAGGCGGGCCTGCTCGGCATGATGGCGTTCGATGGCCAGCGCCGCGGTGTCGGCGAAGACACCGGCGAGTGCCAGATCGGCCTCGGCGGGGGCGCGCGGAACGCGGTGGTACATCGCGAACGTCCCCAGCAGGTGCCCGTCGCGGCCCAGGATGGGGGTGGACCAGCAGGCCGCGAGGCCGGCGCGCTCGGCCAGGCCGCGGAAGTCGTCCCAGAACGGGTCGGTGGCGATGTCGGAGACGATGACGCGCTGCCCGCGGTGCGCGGCGGTGCCGCAGGAGCCGACGCCGTCACCGGTGGCGATGCCGTCGATGGCCTGGTTGTAGAAGGCGGGCAGGCTCGGGGCGGTGCCGTGGCGCAGATGGAGACCGTCCTCGTCGGCCAGCAGAACCGAGACCAGGACTCCGGGCGACAGGTCCTCGATCACCTTCGCCATACCCTCCAGCACGTCCGCCAGGGGAGCCTGGCGGGCTATCTGTTCCAGCAGGGCGCGGTGCTCGGCTGTCAGCCGCTGGGCGTGGTTGACCTGGGTGGTCTCCATCCCGATCATCCGCACCCCCATCACATTGCCGCCCCGGTCGCGGCGAGGCTCGTAGGTGAAGTCGAAGAACGCCTCACGCACCCCCGTGCCCTCGCCCAGCAGTACCCGCGCGTTGCGGTCAACGCAGGGCCGGCCGGTGCGGTAGACACGGTCCAGCAGGGTGATGAAGCCCTGCTCGGCGAATTCGGGCATCAGCTGCCCGAGCGGCAGCCCCGTGCGTTCGGCTGTGCGGCCGACAGCGGTGAAGAAGGCCGGGTTCGCGGCTTCCAGCAGATGAGCGGGGCCGGCCATCGAGGCGAACAGAGTGGTCGACTCACCGAACAGCGTACGCAGATCCGCCTCTTCGGCAGATGCCGCCGGCCCGGGGCCGTGCGGTACGGCCGGCCGCTCTGGTGTGCTGGTCATTCCGTCCCTCTTCCCCGAAATCCGCTCTCCGCACCGGTATCGGCCACCCGGTCACGCCCGCTCCGGGCGGTGAGGGCCTCCGCGGTGCTGGTGTGGAGGGGAATCACGCGGTCCAGCCCGGTGAGCGAGAAGACCTTGGCCACCGGCGCCGGCGCAGCCGCCACCCGGAGCTGCCCCCGCTGCGCCGACAGGCGCTGATAGAGCCGGACGAGTCCGCTGATACCGGATGAGTCGCAGAAGGACAGGGATGCGCAGTCGACCACCACCAGCGACGGTGCGGGCCGCGCGGACAGCGCCGTCTCGGCGGCCTCGTCCAGCTGCACCACGCTCTCGACGTCCAGTTCCCCCCGGAGCCGGAGCACCGCGGCTTCCGCCGCCGGCCTGACCTGAACCGAAAACATCTGCCTCCGCACTTTCCGCCCGCCGGTGTGAAACCTGAGAGGCCTCCATCGTAGAAGCCCCCCTTCCCTGCCCGGAGAGGCCCACCCCCGCCGGCCGGCGGTGTGAACGCCCGGTGCCGGATCAAGGTGGATGAATACCACTGAACCTGGTGAATCCTGGCTCTCCATCCCGCCGTGACCTGCTGAGAGACCTCGCGGCCAGTCCTCCGCGCCACCGGCGACGCGGTGCGGCCGCGCACCGGAGAGCACTCGGTCTCGGGGCCAGGCCCCGCAAAACGGTGGGACCAGCCGCGCCGCGGTCACCTCCAGGACGGACCGCGACGTGTCCGGGGAGGTCGTGTGCGCCCGTGCCGCCCCGGCCGCCGGGGCGTGCGCGATGGCGCGGCGGCTCACGCGGCGCCCTCCTCGGCCCGCGACCACCCGAAGACCTCCCCGCCCTCCGGCTCTGCGGCGATCTTCACCGATGGCCGCCCGCACCCCTTTCCGAAAGGCCCGGTCAGCGCACCCGGCCGCGCTTCTTCAGCTGCCCCGGAGGGAGTTGGGGAGCCGCCAGCGGGCCGCCGTCGTAGCCCTTCACCTCGCCGAAGCGGGAGCCGGTCATCCAGTCCGTGCGGGCCTGTTCGATCTCGGCCTGGGTGCGGCCCACGAAGTTCCACCACATGATCAGCTCCTCCTCGAACGGCTCTCCGCCGAGCAGCATCAGACCGGCGTCGGACTCCGCGCGCAGGGGGAGGGCGGTCCGGCCGCAGCCCAGGTAGAGCATGGAGCCGGGGAGGACCGGGACGCCGTCGACGTGTGCCTCGCCGGACATCGAGAGGACCGCGTACTCGAAATCGGGGTCGAGCGGCAGGCTCGGGTTCGCGCCGCGGGTGAGGGCGAGGTCGGCGCCGACGATGGGGGTGTAGGCGGTGCCCGGGGAGCGGGCGCCGTCGAGGGAGCCGAGGATGACCGTGGCGGTCAGGCCGGGGGCGGTGACCACCGGGAGGTCGGTGTGGTGCTGGAAGTGGGGCTCCACCTGGCGGTGGGCGTCGGGGAGCGCCACCCAGAGCTGGGCGCCGTGGAGGAGGCGGGCGTGTGCGCGGGGGCTCTCCTCCGAGTGGCTGATGGCCCGGCCGGAGGTCATCAGGCCCAGTTCGCGCGGGCGGATGGTCGCCAGGCTGCCGGTGCTGTCGCGGTGCAGCACCTCGCCCTCGTGGAGCCAGCTGACCGTCTGAAGGCCCATGTGCGGGTGGGGCGGTACCTGCATCCCTGGCTCGTCGGCGATGTCGTCCGGGCCGTAGTGATCGACGAAGGCCCAGGCCCCGACCATGCGCCGGCCCAGGTTGGGCAGGAGCCGGCGGACCTCGGTGGACTCCCCGAGCCGGACCCGGCGGGGACTGAGAAGTTCACGGACGGGTTCCGCGACGACGAAGCCACGGCCGCCGCAGAGGGAGGGGACGGCCTGACGATCGAGATTGCTCATGGCTCCCAACCTATTCCTGTACGGGTGGCTCTCGTCAGCCCCCACGCCCACAGGGTAGTAGGGGTAGTGGAATATTCAACCAACCCCTCTGGTTGTGGCCACTGACAGCGACCGGACGAGACTCCAGGAGGAGAACCAGTGAACGAGACCTACTTCGAGTTCGGCACCGCCGCCGAGCGGTGGGACCGTGCGCGGCTGTTCTTCGACGCGAAGGAGTACGCCACGGCGGCCCGCATTCTGCGCGGACTCGTCGACGAGGCCCCGGAGCAGATCGCGCAGCGCCTGCTGCTCGCCCGGACGTACTACCACTCGGCCCAGCTCGGCCGCGCCGAGACGGAGCTGCGGTCCGTGCTGGAGCTGAACCCGGTGGAGGACTACGCCCGGCTGATGCTCGGCCGCACCCTGGAGCGCCAGGGGAGGCCCGACGAGGCGGCCCCGCACCTGCGGATGGCCGCGGCGATGTCGGGAGAGTGACCGCCCGCCCCCACGGGGCCGGCCCGCCCCAGTGGCGGGCCGGCCCCGCGCCGTTAAGGAACGGCCGTTCTTGACCAAGCGTTCCTTAATGGCTTACGGTGGGGCCATGGGACGCCCAAGAGGTTTTGACGAGGCAGAAGTGGTGCGCTCGGCGGCCGGGCTCTTCGCCGGCCGGGCGTACGACGGCATCTCCATCGACGATCTGGTCACCCATCTGGGGCTGCACCGCAACAGTCTGTACAAGACCTTCGGCAGCAAGCGCGGCCTCTATCTGGCCGCGCTCCGCTGGTATCTGGCGCACGATGTGGCCCCGCTGATCGACCGGGTGGCCCGGGCGGGCGACCCCGGTGAGGTGCTGGGCGAGGCGCTGCGCCCGCCGGGCGGAGGACCGGGGCTCGATCTGCTGCTGCTCGCCGCCGTCGAGCGGGCGCCGGTGGACGACGAGGTGGCCGAGCTGGTCACCCGTACCTTCACGGCGCTCGACGGAGCCGCGGGCGGCGGGGCGGCGGGGCGGGAGACGTCCGGGGACGGCACAGCCGGGCACGACGGGCTGGCCATCGCCCTCACCGCCGCCGCCCTCGGGCTGCGCATCCGCAGCCGGGCCGGCGCGAGCCCCGCGGAGACCGGCCGGGCCCGCGCCGCCCTCGCGGAGCGTCTCGACCACCACTGAACCCCACCACCACTCGCTGGGAGCGGATATGGCACAGGTCAGGATCGACAGCGGCAGACTCATCGTGGAGATGGAGGGCCTCGGCAGGCTGTGGGCGCTCAGGAGCCGGCTCGCCATCCCGCTCGACCATGTGCGCGGTGCGACCGTCGATCCCGGAATGGCCAGGGAACCCAAGGGGATTCGCGCGCCCGGAACCCAGTTCCCCCGCTTCATCACCGCCGGGACCTTCTACTCCAAGGGTGAGCGAGTGTTCTGGGATGTCCGGGACGCCTCCAGGGTGGTGGTCGTGGAACTGACGGACGAGCGGTACGCCCGGCTGGTGCTCCAGGTCCGCGACCCCCAGGCGACCGTCGCGTCGATCGAGCACGCCCTCCAGCCGCGCTGAGCGGCGAGCGCTACTCCCCCGCAGGGGCCGACGGAGTCACCGGGGCCGCCGGCGGAGCCACCGGAACCGCCGGAACCACCGGAGCCCCGGCCGGCAGGATCAGCGCCGAGCGCATGTGCACCGTGATGTTCACCGGCACGAGCACGGTGGCCGTGGCCGACGGTTCCCCCGTGCCGGTGCCCCGTGCGCAGCGGGGGTGGGCGCCCCCGCTGATCTGGAGCCGGACGCGGTGCCCGGCGGCGAACCGGTGGGCCGTGGAACCCATCGGCACCGTCACGAACACGGCCCGCTCCCCCTCCGTGCGCACCCGGACCAGCCCGTCGCAGACATTGACGGAACGGCCTTCCCCGTCCACCTCGCACAGCCGGGCGAAGAGATCGGCGTGCCCGGTGTCCGTGGAGACCTCCAGCCGCGCCGCGACCGCGCCGAGCACGTCGACGGAGTCGGCCAGCGGCGGTCCGGTGAAGGTCAGCACATCGTCACGGGCCTCCAGAGCGCCGTTGTCCCGGCTTCCGGCGGTGCGGGAGAGCAGGGGGCCGCCCACCGAGGGGGTGGGGTCGGCCGGGTCGTAGCGGAAGGCCGCCAGCGGCGCGGA
The DNA here is from genome assembly GCF_053594535.1 of Streptomyces sp. NPDC001889. Taxonomy (NCBI): domain Bacteria; kingdom Bacillati; phylum Actinomycetota; class Actinomycetes; order Kitasatosporales; family Streptomycetaceae; genus Streptomyces; species Streptomyces sp. NPDC001889. The sequence goes on along the minus strand of NZ_JBSFER010000027.1, from coordinate 121,413 downwards.
GTCGGTGGGCGCCAGCCGGGTGAGATACCCCTGGGGCGTCGGATACCAGTGCACGGCACCCCCGGCCGGCGGCCACTCGCCGAGGTCCCGCCACTCGTCCTGACCGCCCACATGGACCCGTACACCGGTCGGGCGCAGCGCCGACGGGTCGTCGCACAGATGGGCGCGCAGCCAGCCGAGGCTCTCGGCGAACACCTCGGGCCATCCCTGCCCGAAGGCGGAGGTGTGGGTCCAGGGGCCGACGAGGAGGGCGGTGTCGCGGCCGGAGCCGCGCAGCCGTGCGTACTGGTCGAGAACCTGGCCGGCCAGGGCGTCGTGCCAGCCCGTGACCAGGGCGGTGGGCACGCCCGGGCCGTCGGCGGCGCTCAGGACGGACGCGCCGGACCAGTACGGGTCGTCGGCGTCCGGGTGGGTCACCGCCTCGTCCAGCCAGGGGACTTCGGCGCCGAGCCCGGCGGCGAGACCGTCGCGCGCGGGCAGGGCGCGGGTGGCGCCGCGCAGCCGCCGGGCGAGGCGGAGCACAGCCCTCAGGAAGGGCAGGGCGCCCCGGTGCTGGTGGGTCATGCCGACGCCGACGACCAAAGCGTTCTCCAGGTGGAACGCACCGCCCGAGTGGAAGAGGGCGCGGGGGTCGTGCAGCCCGGCCTGGACCACCATCGCCCGCAGTTCGGGCGGCGGGTCGAGGGCGAGCGCCCACTGCGTGTAGCCGAGATAACTGGCGCCGACCGTGCCCAGCACCCCGTTGAACCAGGGCTGCTCCCGCAGCCACTCCACGGCGGCGAGGCCGTCGGCGGCCTCGTGGCGCCACAGGTCGAAGGTGCCGCCCGAGCCTCCGGTGCCCCGGCAGCTCTGGAGGATCACATGGAAGCCCTGTTCGGCGAAGAGCATGCCGTACAGGGGCCCCCACGGGAGACCTCTGCCGTACGGCGAGCGCACCAGGAGAGTGGGGTGACCGCCGCCAGGACCGCCCCCCGGACCACCTCCCGCTCCCGCACCCGCACCACCTCCCGGGCCCGCGCCCGGCCCCTCCTCCGGACCAACGCCCGGCCCTCCTTCCGGAGCACCCCCCGGGCCTCCTTCCGGCCCGCCGCCCGCGCCGTCCGCCGCACCCACCGGGCCGCGCGGGAAGTAGTGGTCCGCGATCAGCGGGCTGCCGTCGGCGGCCGGCACCTCGAACCCCGGCTCCCACCCGATGTCGTACCGCCGCGCGGGGAGGCCGCGCCAGGTGGCCCGCAGCATCCGCGCGGACAGCGGCAGCCCGCGGGACGCGCGCGGGCCCCCGGACCGGCGGGACATCGGCACGGCACCACGCGTCGTCGGTCTCATCGGCTCTCCTCGGTCTCCCCGGCCTGCATTTCCGTACGTCGTACGAGAATAACGCCTGCTTGGATGGACACCGCAAGCCCCCTCCCGGACAGCAGGAGAAGCGGGGCGGGAGCGAGCGAAGGGAACTGCCGTGGGCCGTGGTGGCGGAACCGGCGGCGGGAGCGTCGACCCGCGCGAGCTGTGGCTGAGCCCCGGCCGGCCGCGCCGGGGGCGTCCGCCCGCCTTCAGCCGTACGGAGATCACCGCCGCGGCGGTCGCCCTCGCGGACACCGAAGGGCTGGAGGCGGTCACCATGCGCGCGGTGGCCGCCGCGATCGGCGCGGGGGCCATGTCGCTCTACAGCTATGTCCCCGACAAGGAGACACTGCTGGAGCTGATGATCGACCATGTGAACGGCGAACTGTCCACGGCCGGTCCGCTCAGCGGCGACTGGCGGGCCGACCTCGCCGCCGTCGCGCACGCCCAGCGCGCCCTCATGCTCCGTCACCCCTGGCTGCCCGCGGCGCTGCCCGCGCGCCGGACCTTCGGGCCCCACACGCTCGCCTTCCTGGAGCATGTGCTCGTCGCCCTGCGGCCCGCCGGTCTCGACGCCGGTGCGAAGCTGGAGGTGTTCAGCATGGTCACCGGCTTCGTCGCCGGGCATGTCACCCACGAGGTCGCCCGGCGGACGGCCTCGGACGGCCCCGGACTCGCGGCGGCCGAGGCGGCCTATCTCGCGGCTGTCGCCGCCGACGGCCACCACCCGGAACTGGCGGGAATCCTCGCGGAAGCCCCGCCGCCGCCGAGCGCCGATGCCGCTTTCGCCCGGCTCCTCAGCCGGTTGCTCAACGGCCTGGACCGGGGCTGAAGTCCGGCGCCCGCACCGGGCGCGACGGCCTCCCGCGCCGTCAACCTGCCCCGATATGCCACGTGTTCCCCGGCGCCACTGGCTTAAATGTGACGGGTGGTGAAGCATGGGCATGCCCCCCGCACGGGCTGTGCGGGGGCTGATACGAGGAGAGCAGAGCACGATGAACGCGGAGCAGCGGGAGCCTGTGGTCCAGATCGACACCACCACGCCCCATTCGGCGCGGGTGTGGAACTACTGGCTCGGCGGCAAGGACAACTACCCGGTCGACCAGGTCCTGGGTGCACGGCTGGAGGAGATGTTCCCGCAGATCATCGACATAGCCCGGGCCTCGCGCCGATTCCAGGCGCGAGCCGTCCGCCATGCCACCGAGGAACTGGGGATACGTCAGTTCCTGGATCTCGGCACCGGGCTGCCCACCGCCAACTCCACGCACGAGGTGGCCCAGGGCTCCGCGCCCGAGTCCAGGATCGTCTACGTCGACAACGACCCGATCGTGCTGGCCCATGCCCGCGCCCTGCTGGTCGGCAGGCCCGAGGGTGCCACCGACTATGTGCACGCGGATCTGACGGACTCGGCGGCCGTGCTGCGCGAGGCGGCGAAGACCCTCGACCTCTCCCGGCCGGTGGCGCTGATGCTGCTCTCCACCCTGGGGCATGTCGCGGACAACGCCGACGCCGCCGCGCTGCTGCGCAGCTATCTGGACGTCCTGCCCGCCGGGAGCGCTCTGATCCTGTGCGACACGATCGAGACGCCGGAGACCCGCGCCGGATCGGACGAGTACGCGAGCGGGGGCGCGCTGCCCTACATCTCGCGCCCGGCCGAGGTCGTGGGCTCCTTCTCGGACGGTCTGGAGCTGATCGAGCCCGGCTTCGGCTCGATCAGCCTGTGGCGCCCCGACGAGCCGGTCACCGGTGAGCCGGTCGAGCAGTGGGGTTTCGTGGCCGTCAAGCGCTGAGCGCGGGAGCGGTACGGAGGGGAAGGGCGGGGCGGTCCCGACGGGGCCGCCCCGCCCTCGCGTTCCGTACCGGAGGGAGCCCCGGCCGCTCCGTACCGGAAGGCCCCCGGCCGCTGCGTGCCCAGCAGGGTGCCCGGCCGGCCCGTACCGGAGGGAGCCCCGGCCGGCCCGTACCGGAAGGACCCCCGGAGCCGTGGACGGCTCGCCACGGGCGGCCCGGCGCGCGGGCACGCGTGTGAACCCGCGTCCGGCCGATCGTGGTGACCGGGAATCGGGCTCCCGGCGTGGTGGACTGGGCGCCCGGGCCCCGGACCGCCCCGGAGTTCCGGCCAAACACGCTGCTGCTGCATCCGAAAGGAGCGTCCGACCGGAATGCACTCCAACCCCTGCCGGTCGAACGCGATGAGAGGACGTGCGATGCGCCGCACCTGGACGGAGGCACTCCCCCACAAGCAGTCAGGTGCCCGGCCGCACCCCTTCGGGTTCCCTCCCCCGGAGCCGGACGACGGCCCTCCGGGCGTCCCCCGTCCGGCTGTCGTCGACGCGGATGTCGCCGGAGCCGTCGGGCGCGTCCTGGAGGAGGAGTTGCGCGAGCGGCTCGAAGCGGCCGGGGCGATCGACCCCGTCTTCGCCCAGGACGTGGCCGGCCGCGTCGCCCGCTTCACCCTGGACGGCGGCAAGCGGATGCGCTCGCAGTTCCTGTGGTGGGGGCTGCGGGCGTGCGCGCGCGGCTCCGACGGAGGACAGACCGGGGCGGCGCTGCGGCTGGCGGCGGCCCTCGAACTCATCCAGACCTGCGCGCTGGTCCACGACGACGTGATGGACGGCTCTCCGCTGCGGCGGGGCTCCGCCGCCGTCCACACCGGCCTGGACGCGCAGTACGGCACCGGTGACAGCCGGGGGCCCGGTGAGTCGTTCGGCCGCTCGGCCGCCATCCTCGTCGGGGATCTGGCGCTGGCGTGGGCCGATGACACCGTGGCGGCCCTCGACCTGCCCCCGGACACCCGGCGGCGGGTCAACGCCGTCTGGCGGTCGCTGCGCACCGAGATGGTGGCGGGCCAGTATCTGGATCTGCACGGGCAGGCGCGCGGGGCCCGCTCCATCACGGTGGCGATCCGCACCGCGTCCCTGAAGAGCGCCCTGTACTCGGTGGAGCGGCCCCTCGCGCTCGGCGCGGCGCTCGCCGGCGCGGACGACCGGACCACCGGCGCGCTCTGCTCGGCCGGCCGCTGCGCCGGGATCGCCTTCCAGCTCCGCGACGACCTGCTGGGGGTGTTCGGCGACCCGGACCGGACGGGGAAGCCGTCCGGGGACGACATCCGCGAGGGGAAGCTCACCTATCTGCTGGCGGTGGCCCGGGCCCGGGCCGATGCCGCCGGGAACCAGCGCGTCCTCGCGCTGCTGGACTCCGCCGTCGGGGACGGCGATCTCTCCGAGAGCGGGCTCGACCAGGTGCGGGCCGCGCTGGTGGCGACGGGGGCCCGCGCCCTCGTCGAGACCAGGATCGAACGGCTGGTGGCCCAGAGCACCCGGCATCTGACCGGGGCGGTGCTCGCCCCGCGGGCCGGGCACCGGCTGGGGGAGCTGTTCCACACCGTCGCCGGTGTCCCGCCCGGCGCGCCGGGCGACCCCGCCCCGCCGGGGGACGAGCCGTCCGTCGCCGCTCTGCTCCAGTCCTGTGGCGAGGTGCGCCGATGAGGACGGTGAGGGGACGCACCGACCATGTGGTGGTCGTCGGAGCCGGGCTCGCCGGGCTCTCCGCCGCCCTGCACCTCCTGGGCGCCGGGCGGCGGGTGACCGTCGTCGACCGGGGCGAGCTGCCCGGGGGGCGTGCGGGGCTGCTGGATCTGGGCGGCTACCGGATGGACACCGGGCCCACGGTCCTGACCATGCCCGATCTGATGGAGGAGCCGTTCGCCGCGGTCGGCTTCAGCCTCGCCGACCGGCTGGAGCTGATTCCGCTGCACCCCGCCTACCGGGCGCGGTTCGCCGACGGCAGCTCCCTCGATGTGCACACCGGGGCCGAGGCGATGGAGGCCGAGGTGGAGCGGTTCGCGGGCGCCCGGGAGGCGGGCGGCTACCGCGCGCTGCGCACCTGGCTGACCCGGATGCACGCGGTGGAGATGCGCCGCTTCATCGACGCCAACTTCGACTCCCCGCTGCAACTCCTCCATCCCGATCTCGCCCGGCTGGCCGCGCTCGGCGGCTTCGGCCGGCTCGACGCCCGGATCGGCCGCTTCCTCTCCGACGAACGGCTGCGCCGTGTCTTCTCGTTCCAGGCGCTGTACGCGGGGGTGCCGCCGGCCCGGGCGCTGGCCGCGTACGCCGTCATCGCCTACATGGACACGGTCGCGGGTGTCTTCTTCCCCCGGGGCGGGGTGCACGCGCTGCCCCGGGCCATGGCGGACGCCGCCGCCGAGGCGGGCGCCGAGCTGCGGTACGGGCACGAGGTGCGGCGGCTGGAGCGCTCCGGCGAGCGGATCACCGCCGTCATCACGTCCCAGGGCCGCGTCCCCTGCGACGCCGTGGTCCTCACCCCCGATCTGCCCGTCGCCTACCGGCTGCTCGGTCACCGGCCGCGCCGGCCGCGACCGCTGCGGCACTCCCCGTCGGCCGTGGTGCTGCACACCGGCACCCACCGCACCTGGCCGGAGCTGGCCCACCACACCATCTCGTTCGGCTCCGCCTGGAAGGGCACCTTCGACGAGCTGACCCGCACCGGCAGGCTGATGTCCGACCCGTCGCTGCTGATCACCAGGCCCACGGCCACCGATCCGGGCCTGGCGCCGCCCGGCCGCCATCTCCACCACATCCTGGCGCCCTGCCCCAACACCGACATCGGCCCCGGCGCCCGGGAGTGGCGGGAGCTGGGACCCCGCTACCGGGACAGCCTGCTCGCGGAGCTGGAGCGCCGGGGGCTGGACGGCCTGGGCGCGGCCATCGAGGAGGAGTGCCTGGTGACCCCGGCGGAGTGGACGGCGCAGGGGCACGCGGCCGGTACGCCGTTCTCGGTGGCGCACTCGTTCCCGCAGACGGGTCCCTTCCGGCCGCGCAACATGGTGCGCGGCACGGAGAACGCGGTCCTCGCGGGGAGCGGCACCACCCCGGGGGTGGGGGTGCCGACCGTCCTCATCTCCGGGAAGCTCGCGGCGGCCCGGGTCACCGGGGTGCTGCGCGCCCCGGTGCGCACCACCCCGGCCGCCCGGACCCGGGGAGGCGGCGCGGGAGCCCCGGCACGGGGAGGGGCGGGCGCCCCGGCGGAGGGTGGCACCGGCACACCGGCGCGGGGAGAGTCCGGCACACCGGCGCGGGGAGGGTCCGCGTGAGCGCGCGGGAGCTGGCCGCCGCGGGCATCACCGATCCCGCCCTGCGCGCCGCCTACACCCACTGCCGCCGGCTCAACGCGCGGCACGGCAGGACGTACTTCCTCGCCACCCGGCTGCTGCCGGTGGAGCGGCGGCCCGCCGTGCACGCCCTGTACGGCTTCGCCCGCTGGGCCGACGACATCGTCGACGCCCCCGCCCCCGGCGCCTCCCCGGCCGAGCGGGCGGCGGCGCTGCGGGCGCTGCACGACCATCTGGACGCGGCGCTGCGCGGCGGCGCCACCACGGAGCCGGTGGTGACGGCGCTCGCGCACACCGCGGACCGCTACGCCATCGACCACCGGCACTTCCTGGACTTCATGACCTCGATGGGCCGGGATCTGGAGGTCACCGACTACGCCACCTACGACGACCTCCGCGCCTATATGCACGGCTCGGCCGCCGTGATCGGCCTCCAGATGCTGCCGGTGCTCGGCACCGTCGTCCCGCGCGAGGTGGCCGCGCCGCACGCGGCGGCGCTCGGGGTGGCGTTCCAGCTGACCAACTTCCTCCGGGACGTGGGCGAGGACCTCGACCGGGGGCGGGTCTATCTGCCCGCCGATCTGCTGAGCGCGCACGGGGTGGACCGGGAGCTGCTGCTGTGGAGCCGCGCGTCGGGGGCCCGCGACGCGCGGATCACCGAGGCCCTGCGGTCGGCCGCCGCGCTCACCCGCCGGATGTACCGCGAGGCGGCGCCCGGGGTGGCGATGCTCGACCCGGTGTCCCGGCCGTGCATCCGTACCGCGCGGGTGCTGTACGGGGGGATTCTGGACGCCATCGAGGAGGACGGCTGGTCCGTGGTGCACCGCCGGGCGGTGGTGCCGCGCCGTCGCAGAGCGGCCGTCGCGGCCGACGGTCTGGCCCGGCTGGCCGTGGCCCGGCTGCGCGCCCGGGGGGCCTCGCCGGGGCCTGCCGGGCGCCCGGCGGCGCCCGCCAACGGGTCCGCCGCCGGCTCCGCGGCCGGTCGCGCGCCCACCCGGAGGGAGACGGTATGAGCGAGGACACCGGACGGTTTCCGCTGCGGCTGCGGCGGCGGCCGGTCCCCTGGGAGCGGCAGCGCCCCACCTGGCGCGACGCCTCCCCCGGCGTCATCGCGGGGGCGCTGAAGCGCGCCCGGGCCCGCCCGTCGGGCAACTGGTACGTGCTGGGCGCCGCCCGGGACATCGGCCGCGACCGCCCGTTCGGGCTGACCGTCGCCGGCACCGAGGTCGTGGCCTGGCGGGACGCCCGGGGCGCGCTGCGGGCGGGCCCCGGCGCCTGCCCCCACCTCGGGGCGCCGCTCAGGGACAGCCCGGTGCGGTGCGGCACCCTCGTCTGCCACTGGCACGGCCTCGCCCTGGACGGCGGTCCCCGGGCGGGGTGGGAGCCCTATCCGGCGTACGACGACGGGGTGCTGGCCTGGGTGCGGCTCGACCGGGCCGGCGGGGAGGAGCCGCTGGAGTGGCCCGTCGTGCCGCACCGCCCGCATCCGGCGGGGGCGGTGGACGCGGTCTGCACGGTCGTCGGGCGGTGCGAGCCCGACGATGTGATCGCCAATCGGCTCGACCCCTGGCACGGCGCCTGGTTCCACCCGTACTCCTTCGTCGATCTGACCGTGGTCGGCGAGCCGGGCGACGGCGCGGAGGAGGAGGGCGGGGACCGGGACGCCTTCACGGTGGATGTCTCGTTCAAGGTGGCGGGCCGCGCTGTGGTGCCGGTGCGGGCGGTCTTCACCGCACCCGGGCCCCGGACGGTGGTCATGCGCATCACCCGGGGCGAGGGGCGGGGTTCGGTGGTCGAGACCCATGCCACGCCGCTGACCCCGGAGGGCTCCGGAGCACCCCGTACCGCCGTTGTCGAGGCGGTGGTCGCCGCGTCCGGGCGCCGGGGGTTCACGGCCGCCAGGGCGGCGGCCCCGCTGCTCCGGCCGGTGATGCGGGCGGCGGCCGGGCGGCTGTGGCGCGATGACATCGCCTACGCGGAGCGGCGCTGGGAGCTGCGCAGCACCGGCCGGTTCCCGGGCTGAGCCCCCCTCCGGGGCGGGGGGCTCAGGTGCCGGCCGGCCGGGTCGGCGCCCGGGGGTTCTGATGCCGGCCGGCCGGGGGTCAGATGCCGGCCAGCCGGTTCAGGGCCCGCAGGGCCGGCACCCGCCCCCGGTCCGGCACGGTCCACAGGGTCTGTCCCCGTACGCCCCACCGGGCGAGCAGGGCGTTCGCCGCGAGGAACCCCGTGGTCGCCGCCCGCTCCATCAGCGCGACCGGCAGCCCCGATCCGACCAGGTCGCCCGCCAGCACCACGGCGGGTTCGGGGGTGCGCACCCCGGGCCGGTCGCCGTGGCCGCCGACGGGGAAGAGCGGGCAGTCGGCCCGCCACTCGTGCCGCTGGTCGACGGCGCGGGCGCCCGCCGTCTCCGGGTAGACACGGCGCAGCTCGGCCCGCAGCCGGTCCTGCTCCACCAGCCGGTCGGCGGCCGGATCGACCGCGTACGCGTGGAGTTCGACCACCGAGCCGCCGGTGCGGGCCGCCCAGCGGGCCGACTCGCCCTCCCAGCGCTCCAGCACGCTCACATTGTCCAGCGGGCCGTATCCGCTGGTGCCCAGGAACCCCGGCCGGTCCGCCGCCACCGGGCGGTCCAGCCAGAGCCTGCTGACGAGGAACGGCGGGGTGGTGCGCAGCCGCAGGACACGCGCCCGCCACTCCTCGTCGCCGAGCAGGGGCGAGCGGGAGACCACGGACCGCAGCCCGTCCGTGTCGAGCGCCAGGACCACACCGTCGTACACCCGCGCGCCGCGTCCGGAGTGGACCACGCAGGTGCCGTCCCGCGCCGGTTCGACACTCTCGACGGGGCTGCCGGTGCGCAGTGACGCGCCGTGGCCCGTGAGATAGCGGCCGAGAGGGTCCCACAGGGCCGCGGGGAACGGCTCGGCGGGCACGTCGAAGAGGAGGCCCTCGCTGGAGCCGAGGAAGTAGATGTGGAACATCAGGACCAGTTCGGCGGCCGAGAGCCGGCGCGGATCGGCGAAGAAGCTCCGGGAGAACACCTCGAACGCCAGATGGTGGGCGGCCTCCGGGAAGCGGATGCGCTCCAGCAGCTCGCGGGCGCTGAGGCCGTCGTACCGCTCGTACACCTCGGGGACCCGCACGTCCAGCAGCGGCAGGGCCGCGCGCGGATTCATCCCGGCGAGATCGCGCCAGCCGAAGGTGGGGCTGAGCGCGGCGAAGCCCAGGGCGCTCCACGGCGGGGTGCGGGGCACCCGGGCGAAGCTGTCCTGGAGGCCGCCGCTGTGCCGGAGCGGATAGTCGGGGAGCGGGGTGAGCATGGAGAGTTCGGGGTCGATCCGGCGCAGCAGTCCCCGGAGGTTGTAGTACTGGCGGAAGAAGGCGTGGAAGCCCCGGCTCATGGTGACGTCCGAGCCGTCGGCGAGCCGCTCCGGCCAGCCGGCGAGCCGGCCGCCGAGCTGCCGCTCCCGCTCGTACAGGGTGACGCCCACACCGCGCTCGGCGAGGGCGGTGGCGGCGGCGAGTCCGGCGATGCCGCCGCCGACGACCGCGACGGCGGGCGGGTCGCCGCTGACGCGGGCGCTGCCGGGGAGCGGGTGGAGGACACGGGCGCGCCGGTCGCGTCCCCGGCGGGCGCCCTCGCGGGCCCCGGGGCTCATCGCCGGGCCTCCGGCCCGCCCGCGGCGCCGACCACGGTGTGGACGATGCCGCGCTGCCAGCCCGGCAGCGGAAGTACGCGTACGCGCGTGAATCCGGCGCGCCGCACCCGGTCGCCGAAGGCGTGGGCCGTGTCGAAGCCGACGACGCTGTGGAAGAGATGCCGGTAGAGGCCACGGTCGCCCGTGAGGGTGCCGGCCGGCCGGACCACGCCGTTGCAGACGGCGGTCCACACGGCGCGGTCGGCCGCCGAGCCGCCGAGGGTGTACTCGTGCACGGCCAGCCGGCCGTGCGGTGCGAGGAGTTCCCGCACCCGGGCGAGGACGGTGTCCGGGTCCTCCAGGTTGCGGAAGAGGTAGGCGGCGAAGACCGCGTCGAAGGGGCCATCGACACCGGCGCGGGCGAGGCGTTCGGCGGGGGCGTGGACAAAGGTGACCCCGGGTGGCCAGCGTTTGGCCGCCGCCCGCTCCAGCATGCCCCGTGAGGCGTCCACGGCGACGATCTCGGCGAGCGGGGCCGCGCGCAGCAGGGCCGCGGTGGAGGCGCCGGTGCCGCAGCCCAGATCGAGGAGACGGAGCCCGGCGCCCCGGTCGGGCAGTCCGAGGCGGCGCGCTGAGCGCCTCAGATGGGCGTGGTAGCCGGGGTTGACGGCCACCAGCCGGTCGTAGGTGCGCGCGGCGTGGTCGAAGGCGGCGGACAGGGTGTCGTCGCGCAGCAGGGCCATCGGGTCTCCGCTCTCTCGTCGGGGGTGGGGGTGTTCGTGGAGCCGCGCGGGGGCGGGCACTTCTCGGGCCGGGTGGGTCATGGGCGCGCGGATCTGTCGCGCCGGGGCAGCCAGGGCAGTTCGGCGGCGGTGCGCAGCATGGGGCGTACGGGGGTGCGCAGCCCGATCGCGACATCCTCGTCCCACCGGGTGGCGCCGTCGAGGAACCGCAGCAGCCGCTCCATCGGGACCTGCCGGAACAGCCCGGTGAAGAACCGCGCGCCGTCGACGCGGCCGGTGTCCAGGGCGCGGAGGAGGACGGCGTCCATGGCGAGCGAGCGCCGCGAGTGCGCGGCGGGCGGCACCGGGGTCCTCCCCCGGTGCAGACGGGCGGCGACGGCGCGGGCCTGCCGCTGGACGGCGGCGAAGGTGTAGCCGGTGGAGGGGCGGGTGGCGCCGCCGGCGGTGCCGATCCGGAAGACCGACCGCCCGGCCCGGCGCGGGAACCGGCCGTCCGTCATCGGGATCACACCCTGCTCGGTACGGGTGATCTCGAACCGGTCCAGGCCGAGGACCTCCTCGGTGTAGTGGCGCAGGGCGCGCTCGTAGCCGAGGTCGTCGAGGACGGCGCGGGAGAACTCGGTGTACTCCACGAGTGCTTCGTACGGGCTGATCGGCAGGATGTAGCCGAACGACAGGCCGTGGGCGGGTTGCGGGGTCCGGAAATCCATCAGATCGGCGGTCCGCTGGTCGAAGACCGGTGCCGGGGAGCGGATGAACCAGCCCCGGAAGTGCTGGAGCAGGGTGGTGCGGGCGGCGGGCGGGCGGCGCGGGGGGCGGGAGTCGAAGACCCACCGGGCGGGCAGCGCCAGTTCCTCGCCCCGCGCGGTGACCCCGCGCACCAGCGCGCCGTGGGGCGTGTCCTCGACGGTGCCGACGGTGGCCTCCGTCCGGCGCAGCCCCGCCTCGTGGCGCAGGCGCTCGCCCACCAGGGCCTCGAAGGAGGTGGAGCGGAGCATCTTGTAGCGCAGCGGGGCCGGGGATCCGGCCAGGGGTGTCCCGTCGGGGGCCCGTACCCGGAGGGTGTCCCAGCTCGCGGTCAGGGCCGTGTCGAAGGCGCCGTGCTCCGGCTCCCAGAAGCACCAGGTGCGCTCGGGGGGTCTGGCGGGGCCCGGGGGTGCGTCGATCAGGGTGACGGTCGGGGGTGTGCGCCCGGGGGCGGCGGCGTGGAGCCAGTACGCGAGCGAGAGCCCCGCGGCGCCCGCCCCGACGACGCAGATCTCGGTGCCGTCCTCCATGAAACCCCTCCCTGGTTCTCTCGGTCGCCGGGCCCGGCCGGAGCGGGCCCTCAGGATTCCGTACCGGCGGCGCTCCCGGGCGCAGGGACACCGCTCATCGGCGGGCCGGATGTCAGCGCATCACGCATCTGCGCGCGTGGTCGGCGGCGCGGGGGCCCGCGGGTCCGGCGGGCGGCCGGTCGGGGGTGTCCTCCAGGGAGCGGCGCAGCCGGTGCAGTCCCCGGCGGGTGTGGCTCTTGACCGTGCCGAGGGGAAGCCCGGTCCGTTCGACTATCTGGACCTGGGTGAGGTCCTCCCAGAACGCGAGGCCCAGCACCTGGCGCTGGGCCCGGGGCAGCTTCGCCAGCTCCTGGGCGATCAGCACGGCGTCGAGGGCGGCTTCGGGGCGGGTGTCCGCGCGCTCGCCGGGCGGGCGGGCCCGGGCGCTCGCGGCGGCGACCAGTTCGGTGCGCCGGGTGCGGGCGGAGAGCGCGTCCGCGATCTTCCGTCGGGTGATGCCGACCAGCCAGGCCGAGAGCGGCCCGCGCTCCGGGCGGTAGCCGTGGCGGCCCCGCCAGGCGGCGAGGAAGACCTGCTGGGTGACGTCCTCGGCCTCGCGCGGGTCGCCCAGGGTCCGGGCGGCGAGCGAGTGCACCAGGGCGCCACAGGTGCGGTACAGGGCGGCGAAGCTCTGCTCGTCGCCGCCGACGAAGCCGCTGGCCAGGGCCTCGGCGTCACCGGCGGCCGGGGAACGGTCCGCCCCGCCCCCGGGCGGAACACCCTCCACGGACCCCACCCCGGGGGAATCCGCTCCGGACAACCCACCCCCCAATACCCCGCCATCCACACAACCGGCCCCGAACCGCCCACCGGCCGGCACCCCACCACCGGACGGTCCGGTGCCGGGCGGCGGTGCTCCCTCGGCGGGGCGCACCCCGGCGGAATCCGTCGCGGGCGAACCGCCGAGGGACGGTCCGGCCCCGGCGGGCCCCCCGGGCACGGCAGGTCCGGCGCCGGACCGGGTGCTCTCGGCGGAGCCGGTGGCAAAGGAGCGCTCCCCGGACCGCGCGGGCTCGGGCGGCTCGTCGCCGGGCGCGGGCCGGGGTGTGCCGGCCGGGCCGTACGGTGCGGTCGTCGCCATGCGCTCTGCTCCTCGTGCCGGGCTCGGCGGCGCGGTGGGGCCGGCCCGGGCGGGCCGGGGCGCCACCGGACCGTCCGCGCCCCACCGCGCCTCGGTCGCCCCAGGTTTTCCACTGGCGGCCCCGCCGGGCAACACGCGTCGTTTGTGCGTCGTTATAGTCCGTACGTGCGTGCTTCATCTCCCCCGCCACGTGCGGATATCCCGAAAGCGGGGCTGACCACCGGTGCCGTGGCCCGGCGCTTCGGCGTGGCGCCGACCACCCTCCGTTCCTGGGACCGGCGTTACGGCATCGGCCCGGCGTCCCGGGAGGACGGCCGGCACCGCCGGTGGACCGGGGAGGACATCGCGCTCCTGGAGCGGATGTGCCGGCTCACCAGCGCGGGGGTGCCGCCCTCCGAGGCCGCGCGGGCCGCGCTCGCTCCCGGGCCCGGCGCGGAGGGCGCGCGGGGGCCGGCCCCCCGGCCCGGGCCGGCCCGGATGCCGGAGCCCCGGCGCCCGGCCGCGTCCGGCCGGGCGTGCCAGGGACTGATCCACGCCGCGTCGCGCCTCGACTCGCACGCCATGGACCGGCTGCTGGCCTCCGTCGTCGCGGAGTTGGGGCTGGTCGGCGCCTGGGACGAGGTGATCATGCCCGCGCTGCACGCGGTCGGCCGCCAGTGGGAGAACTCCGGCGACAAGGGCGAGAGATATGTCGAGGTCGAGCATCTGCTGTCGTGGCATGTCTCCCTGGCCCTGCGCCGCCCCGCCGCTCCGCCCGCCGAGCGCTCCCCCGTACCGCCGGTGCTGCTGGCGTGCGTCCCGGGTGAGCTGCACACCCTCCCGCTGGAGGCGCTCGCGGCGGCCCTGTCGGAGCGCTCCGTGCCGGTCGCCATGTTCGGGGCCGCCGTGCCGGCCGAGGCACTCGACAAGGCGGTGCGCAGGACCGGCCCGGTCGCGGTGGTGCTCTGGTCCCAGTCGCTCAGCACCGCGAGCCGCCCGCTGGCCCAGCGGATCGGCTCCCTGGAGTGGGGGGTGCGCGGTGCCCGCACCGGCCCGGCGGTCCTGGTGGCGGGTCCCGGCTGGGCGGGGCCCCATCTGCCGGGGACCCTGCGCCCCCGGCGTTTCCGGGACGCCCTGGAGACCCTGCTCTCCCTGTGCGCCCCGCAAGCCGGCCCCTAAAGACGGCCCGCCACCGGCTCACCCTCCGGCGCCCCGGCCCTCGCGGGCGGCGCGGAAGGGCGCAGCCGCAGGAGGACCGCCGCGGCGGCGGCGAGGGCCGGAGCGGCGGTCACCAGGAAGCAGAGCCAGAGCGGAAGCCGGCCCACCAGGAGTCCGACGGCGGCGGTGCCCGCCGACGTACCGGCGTTGAGGGCGCTGTTGACCCAGGTGCCGGCCCGGGTGCGGGTCTCCGGTGTGGCGTACTCGTCCATGGTCAGATACGCGGTGGTCAGCGCCGGGGAGAGGAAGAGCCCGGCGCAGACCGCCATGAGGGCGAGGACCCAGAGGTTCGGGGAGAGGCCCGCGAGGCCGAGGGTCAGCGACAGACCGGCCGTCGCCAGGGCCAGCCGGAGCCGGCCGGACAGCCGCCACACCCGGGCGCCGTAGGCGAGACCGCCGGCCACGCTGCCCACCGAGAGCGCCGCCTCGATCCAGGCCACCGCCGCGATCCGGTCATGGCGTTCGGCGAAGACGACGGCCAGCAGGGTCAGCGCGCCGAGGCACACCCCGACCGCGCCCGCGATGACGACGGGTTCGAGCGCGCCCGGGGCGCGGGCCGCCCGCCCGCGCCGCCGCGGCTCCGGGGCGGAGGAGGCACCCCGGCCGGGCACGGTGCGCAGGGCCGGCGAGGAGACCAGGGCGAGGGTGCCGCTCAGCACCAGCAGCGCGCTCGCCCCGACCCCCCAGGCCGGGTTGCCCAGCGCGATGAAGACCCCGGCCACCAGCGGACCCATCACATAGAGGACCTCCTCGGCGACCGTGTCCAGGGAGAACGCCCGCTGCCGCAGCGCCGGTTCCGGCAGCAGACCGCTCCACACCGTCCGCATCACCGGACCGAGCGGCGGCGCGCAGGCACCGGCCGCGAGCGTCAGGGTGAGCAGCGCCCAGCGGGGGGCGCCGGAGCCCGAGGCCGCGACGGCCAGCGCGGTCAGCAGCGACGCGTAGACCGTGGCCATCGGTACGAGCACGCGCCGCGCGCCGTGGCGGTCGATCAGCCGGGCGCGCAGGGGCGCCAGGCAGGAACCGCCGAGCCCGAACAGGGCGAGGGCGGTCCCGGCCCACGCGTAGGAGCCGGTGGCACGGGTGAGCGCCACCACCAGGGAGACGAAGACGATGCCGTACGAGAAGCGGCCGACGAGCGCGGCGCCGAAGGTGCGCAGGGCGTGGGGCTCTCGCAGCACGGCGGCGTACGAGGGGGCCCGTGAAGGCGAAGACATGGGATGTGTTCCTCATCGGGACGGCGCCCGATGGCGCCGGAGTGTGCGGGCAGGCCGGAGCGCCATGTGCCGCGGGAAGCGGAACAGGGGGCGTCGGCGGGCCTAGACACGGTGGGGGAACACGGGCGGAAGGCTAGCAGAGCCGTACGCCGCGGTGGCGCCCCGGACGGCCCCGGGGCCCGGCGGCGGGACCCGCCGAGGAATCGGGTGAACGAGGTTCGCCGCGCGGGGGATTCACCCCGGGCGCGGAGGCCGGAAGGCCGCCTCCGCACCCGGCGCGGGAATCGCCGGCCGCACGGCGGAGCCCCGCGGTTTCACCCTGGAAACGATCACGGAATGGCGGACCGGCGGAATGCGGGATTCGGTCCGGCGCCACCCTCGGAGCACGGGAACCGGAACACTGAATTCTGAACACTGAATTCTGGCCGCGGAACAGAGCCGGGCACACCGCGGACGGGACAGGAACGGAGAGCCGGTCCGCCCCCGCACACCCACCGCCCGCCCCCGTTCCCCCACCGCCCGCCTCCGCGCGCACCGCTCTCCGGCGCCGGTGGTCCCGGCCCGCGCCCCGACGACGGCACCGGCACCGGCACCGGCACCGTGCGCCCGCTGCCGGCCCTCCCGCCGGATGCCCGCCCTACCGGGGCCCGCCCTACCGGGGCCCGCCGATGCTGATGCCCGGGCCCTCCGGGCGGTCGTCCCGGTCGTGCGGCAGCAGCTCGATCTCGATGCGGTGGGTGTTCTCGCGCGCCACGGCGGCCCCCGCCTCGGCGGTGAGCACCCCGACGCGCACCCCGCCCCTGCCGCCGCCCTCCCGGCGGATCTGCACGGCGAATTCGATATTGACGCGCTCCACCAGGAACTGGAGCCCGCTGTCCGCGCCGTTGCGCTGTGCCGTTTCCAGTTCCTCGCGAATCCGGCCGATCACCTCGGCCAGACCCGCGGTCTCCGCACCGTCGGGCCCACCCCGCGCGCCCCGTCCGTCACTCGCATTCACGGCCGCCCCCTCATCAGGTATTCGGGGTCCGATTCCGGCCCCTCGTGGCTATTGTTGCGGAGCATGGACGAGCCCGAGGGGCATTCCCCTGACACTGTCCCGGAGGACAGTTGGCGGGTCCGGCTGTCGCAGAGCGGGCACCCCCGGGCCGCGTCGCTCGGAGCGGGTGTGCTGCTTCCCGGCGGCCGGGTGCTCACCTGCGCCCATGTCGTGATGGAGAAGCGCTCCTCCCGGAAGGACGGCACCGAGGTCCCGCGTCCGCTGACGGAGGTGTACGCGGAGTTCCCCGGCGCCCCGCCGGACCGGGCGGGGCCGCTGCGCGCCACGGTCCTCGCGCCGTATCTCCGCCCGCTCACCTCGCACTTCAGCGCCGATCTGGCACTGCTGCAACTGGACGAGAGCCCTCCGGTCGACCCCGTCGTCCTCCACCGGCAGGTGCTCTCGCTCGACGACCTGGTGCACGCCGTCGGCTACCCCCGGGATCTGCCGGGCGGCGAGGCGGTCAGGGCGCGCATCATGGGGCGCGGCGGACCCGGGAGCTACCCCGAGTGGGTGCAGCTCGACGCCGAGTCGGCGCCCTATGTGATCCGGCACGGCTTCAGCGGCAGCGGGGTGGTGCACCGCCGCACCGGTGGGGTCATCGGCATCCTGGTGCACCAGCACGGCACGGAGCGGTTCCCCGTCGCGCTCGACCACGCCTACATGATCCCGGCGGAGACGATTCTTCGGCACCTGCCCGCGGAGGAGCTGAATCTGACGGTGTCGGGACCGCCCGCGGTCTCGCGCACCATCCCGCTCACCACCGGCCCGCACAGCCCCGAACGGGCCGCAGGGGTGGGGTACGTCATGACCCACTGGCTCCGCGACGGGGTCCCGCTGGCCCGCACCGGCACCGGCACCGGCACGGCCGCCGGCGCGGGAGGGACGGCGCAGGCGGGCGACCCGAGGGGCCCGGCCGCCGGCTCCGGCCGGGTGACCGAGCCCGTGGAGCTGGCCTTCGCCGGCGACGAGGACCAGGACGCGCTGTTCGCCATCCACTCGACGCTCATCCTCGCCGACCGTGAGCGCAACCCCCGGGTGATGTGGGACGGCGGGGCCAACCAGCCGCAGGTGGGCTCGATCGATCTCGCGCTGGACGCCACGGGCTGGACGGCCGAGCGGCTGGTGTTCCGCACCGCCGCCCGCGCCGGGCTGGTCGCCCGGACCACCGGGGGCACCGGGCCGGGCGGCCGGGCGGCCCCGGCCGCCGACACCGCCGCCCTGCTGGCCCGGATCGCCGGTGAGGGACCACCGCTCTCCGCGGCCTTCCTCTCCGTCGACCGGGCCGTTCCCACCGGCGAGGCGGTGCTGCCCCTGCTCCGGGCGCTGCTGACATCCGGCCGCAGCCGGGTGATGCTCACCTTCCGCGACCCGCGCTCCCCGCTGCTGGCCGAGGTCGCCGAACTGCTCGACCCGCGCTGGGCGGAGCGGCGCGCGGACGCCACGGCCGCGCGGCTCGCCGTCCTCGCCCGGCTGGAGCGGCGCGGATCGACCGTGGCGGCCGGGCCGGGCCCGGCCGCGGAGCCCGTCCCCGGACCGCTGTCCCGGCAGCTCTCCGCCCGGTTGGCCGCGCTGCGCCGCGACGGCGGTCCGCGCAATGAGGCGGCCTCGCTGTACGAGCTGTTCCGGATACGCACGGCCGTCGAGGACGCCGTACAGGCCCTCGATCCGCCGCACGCCCCGCACGGGTACACCGTCACCGCGCCGGGCCCGGAGCTGACGAAGCTCCCCAAGGTCGTCGTGGGCAACCCCGACCACATCGTCGAGCCGGAGCCCCCGGTGCCGCCCGGCTCCGCCCCCGCCCCCGGTCCCGCGCTCGCGCGGGGCGAGGAACTGCACCAGCAGTACCGGGTGGTCGGCCGGCTCGGGCAGGGCAGCTTCGGTCAGGTGTATCTCGCCCACGACCAGATGCTGGAGAAGCGGGAGGTCGCCCTGAAGGGAGTGCACGACCCCGCCGACCGCAGTGCCACCACGACCGCGCGGACGGAGCGGCTCCGGCTCGTCAGCCTCAACCACCCCTCGATCATCAAGGTCTTCAACTACGCGAAACACCCCGACCATCCGGCGAACACCGCCATGTTCATCGTGATGGAGTACGCCAACGGCGCCCCGCTGCACTGGGTCGCCGAGCAGATCGCGCGGCGCGTCGAACCGTTCCACGACTACCGGGTGCACGAGTTCATCGCCGTCTACGGGCTGCACATCCTGGACGCCCTGCGCTATCTGCACGTCGAGCACCGCTTCGTCTACGGCGATCTCTCCCTCGGCAATGTCATGCACTGCGGCGAGGGCATCAAACTGATCGATGTCGCCGGGGTGCGCGACGTCGGGGCGCCCGGACCGGTCACCTATCCGGCCCCCGAGGTCCGGCAGTCCACCGGGGTGACCGTGTCGGCCGATCTGTACGCCGTCGGCGAGGTCCTCCGGGCGCTGCTCGGGCGGGTGCCCGAGGACCCGCCGGGCCTGGGCCCCGTCTCGCTGCGGCACGCGCTGGGCCGGGCCACCGCCGCCCTGCCCGAGGAGCGGTTCGCCACCGCCGAGGAGATGTCGGTGCAGCTCCGCGGTGTGCTGCGGGAGCTGCGTTCGCTGCGGCTGGGCGAGGAGGAGTTCGAGCCGTCGTCGCTCTTCGGCGCCGCGCCCGCCGCGCTCGACGGCGAACTCGGCAAGGCCCCGCCGCTCGACCAGTGGCGCGGCGGCGGCAGCGAGAAGCGCCGGCTGACGGCCCGGCCGCCGGCCCCCGCCGAGGTCGCGCTCGGGCTGCCGGTGCCCAAACCCGACGGCGATGACGCGAACCGGAAGGAGCTCCAGCGCACCTCGTACGACGACCCGGCCGGTCTGCTCCAGCTCAGCAGCGCCTGGCACGAGTCGCCCGAACGGGCCCTGCTGCGCTGCCGGCTCCATCTGGAGATCGCCCGCGAGCACCCGGGCGAGGCCGCCGCGGAGCAGGCGGCGGCCGAGCGGGAGCTGCTCCGCGCCCGGTCCGCCGTCGGCGCCCTCGCCGCGTACGACTGGCGTCTGCACTGGCACCGCGGTCTGCTCCATCTCTCCCGCGACCAGGTGGAGTCCGCCCTGGCCTGCTTCGAGCTGGTCTACGAGGCGATCCCCGGCGAGTACGCGCCCAAGCTGGCGCTCGGCTACTGCCATGAACTCCTCGGCGACCCGAAGGAGGCCATGGTGCTGTACGGGGCGGTGTGGCACCGCAACCACGCGCTCGGCGGCGCCGCCTTCGGCCTCGCCCGGATTCATCTCGCGGACGGCAGGCCGAGGCTCGCCCTCGACTGCCTCGGCGCGGTGCCTCCCGACTCACGGCACCGCACGGCCGCCCGGACGGCCATGGTGCGCATCCTCGCCGACCCGCCCGCCGACGGGTCCCCGCCGACCGTGACGGCCGCCCGCCGGGCCTGGGTGGCGCTGCACCGGCTGCCGCTGAAGGAGGGGCTGACCGACCGGCACGCCCAGGAGCGGCTGCGCGCCGACCTCCTGGAGCTGCTGCTGCGGCTGGTCGGCCCGGCGCGACCCCGGGAGCGGAGTCTTCGCCCGCGCGGGCGCGAGGAGCGGCCGGCGGAGGCCGGTCCGCTGGCCGCGCTCCACGCGGAGCTGGCGGAGCTGCCGGAGACCATCCCGGCCCCGCTCACCCGGCGCGATCTGTGCGAACAGCTCGCCGCCTGCTATCTGCGGCTCTTCGAGCAGGTGCCGCTCGCCCGCGGGCCGGGCCGGCGGGAGCTGGCGGAGGCGCTGGTCGACAACGCGTACCGCACCCGGCCCATCGCCCTCACCCACCGGCGGGGCGAGCCGCGCCGGGGCCTGTTCCGGCGCCGGCCGGCGCGCCCGGCCGACCGTCCCGGCGGCGGCACCGGGGCCGGGGAGCGGTGATGGACGGCCGGTCCGGTCCGCGCCGTCGCGCCGGGGCCCTGCCCCGGGGGCTCCGGCGGCTCGGACAGCGCGCGGCCTGGCGATCGGCGGGCCGGGCACTGTGGCACTGGTCGTCGGGGCGCACCGCCACGGACCGGCGCAGATCCACCGGGCAGTTCCTGCTGGGCCGGATGGTCCTGCTGCCCGCCCTGGCCCTCGCGGTGCTCGCCCTCGCCGCGACCGCGTACTTCACCCTCGACGGCCGCACCGAGCGGCTCCGCGACCGGTACGCCCCGGCTCTGGTCGAACTGACCCACGCCAGGGTCTCGCTGACGGTGGCCCGGTACGAGGCCGAGCGCCGGCTCGGCACCGACGACGGCAAACCGCTGCCGCAGACGGATCTCGTCGGGCTCGGCGAGCGGTATCCCTCCCTGGTGACCGAGGCGTCCCAGAGCCTCAACAACGCCGCGCGGACCGGGGCCCTGCGCCGGGCCCAGGAGCAGGAGGTCCGGGTGGTGTCGGGGCTGGTGGTGGCGTACGACAACTGGATCGGCTGGGCGAACAGCCACCACGAGAGCGACGAGCTGCGCAGGGCGGGACTGAGCTACGCGGCCGGGCTGCTGGGGGACGGCACGGGCCCGGCCGGCTCGACGGCCGTGCTCGACCGCGTACGGGCGCTGGAACGGGAGCTGCGCGCGGACGCGGAGCGGCTGTCCGGGTGGAGCGCGCTGCCCTCGGCGACGGCGGTGGCGGCGCTGCTGACGGCGCTGGTCTTCGCCTTCGCCGTCGTCGGCACCCTCGACTTCGTCCGGGGGCAGCTGCGGGTCCGGAGCCCGCTGCTGACGGTGTACGCGGCGCCGGTCCTGCTGGTGCTCGTGGTGCTGGCCCTCGGGGTCGACGGCCAGCACCGGGCGCGCGAGCACGTGGGGCGGACCGCCGACCGGCTCGGGGAGGTCGCGGTGCCGCACGGCGCCTCCGCCGCCGGCGCTCCGGGCGAGGACCTGACGAGCGCGGAGATCCGGGGCGAGATCCGGGCCGGTGCCGCGATCGAGAAGGAGGCCGGTCTGCTCGCCGCCGAGCTGCGGGGGACCCGTTCGCGCGAGTGGTCCCTGGCCGCCGGTCTCTCGCTGGGGCTCGGCACGGCGGGGGCGCTCGCCTGCGGCTTCACCCTCTTCCACTACAACCGCAGGCATCTGGCGATCCAGTGGAGGACGGCGTGAGCGTGCGCGGGAGGACCGTATGAGGGCACGGCGCCCGCTGCTGCGCACCGCCCTGGTCTGTGTGCTGCTGGCCCTGTCGGCCTTCTCCGCGGCGGGGTGCGGCGCCGAGGAGGACCGGACGCTGGTGGTTCTGGGGCCCTGGACGGCCGGGGAGGAGAAGCCGTTCGTGGCGGCGCTCGCCAAGATCGGCGAGCGGACGGGCCACCGCTATGTGTACGAGGGCACGCGCTCCCTGCGCGAGACGCTGGTGGCCCAGCTGCGCACGGACTCGCCGCCCGATGTGGCGATCCTCAGCGGCCAGGGCGAGCTGGCCGAGTACGCCCGCGACGGCGACGCGAAGCCCCTGCCGGAAGAGCTGGCGGGCGCCGCCATCTCCCCCTGGGCGCCCCGGGTCTCGCTGCCGGACGAGCACGGCGAGCAGCGGCAGCACGCCTACTGGGTACCGGTGCGGGTCGATCTCAAGAGCCTGGTCTGGAGCCGCGCCCATGCCCCGGGGGGCAGCGGCGGGGACCGGTGGTGCCTGGGCATGGAGTCGGGCGGGATGTCCGGCTGGCCGGGCACGGACTGGATCGAGGACCTGCTGCTCCAGCTGCACGGCAGCGCCGTGTACGAGCGGTGGGCGACGGGCGATCTGAGCTGGACCGGGCCGGAGGTGCGCAGCGCCTGGCGGGCGTGGCGGACCCTGCTCACCGCGGACGGCGCGCGGGCGGGCGAGGAGGCGATATCCACCTCCTTCGAGAGTCTGGGCGACGGCCGGTACGGTCTGCTGAACCGGGGCGACTGCGCCCGGGAGCACCAGGGTTCGTTCATCCGCCGCCACTACGGGGACGATGTGACGCCCCGGCCCACCGCCGAGTTCCTCGCGGGCCCCCGGGGTCTGCCGGGGTTCACGGGCCCGGCGGCCTCCGGGGAGAGGGTGTTCGAGGTGTCCGGCGACATGGCGGCGGTCTTCACCCCCAGCGACGCGGCCTGGGAGCTGATGAGCCGGCTGGTGCGGCGGGAGACCCGCGACGACTGGGCCGCGGCGGCGGAACCGGCCGAGCGGCCGTTCTTTCCCGACGCGACCACGGGCCCCGGCCGGCTGACGGCCGGCACCTCGGCGGCGCTGAAGCTGTTCCGGGAGGCGGAGCGGGTCTGCTTCGACGCGTCGGACGCCATGCCGCCGACCCTGCGGGGCGCCTTCCACCGGGCGGTCCTGGAGTTTCTCCACCGGCCCCGTGACGCCCGGCTGCTCGACGGGCTGCTGAAGCAGCTCGAATCGGAGCGGCTGCTCCAGGAGAAGGCCGACGCGTTCGCCCTGGACCATCTGTGCGTACGCCGCTGAGGCCCGCACGCGCGCGGGCCCGGGCACCGCTCAGTACGATGGACCGCCCCGCGGCGGTGCGCGGGCGGGGAAGCGGGAGTGAGACGGCATGACGGACCGGCACCAAGACGGCGACGGCGGCCCGGGGCCCCGGCGGCGCGGACAGGGCGAGCTGGAGGCCGCGGTGCTGGGGGTGCTCGGCGGGGCGCCCGGCCCGGTCGGCGCGGGCTGGGTGCGGGAGCGGATCGGCGGCGGTCTCGCGTACACGACCGTGATCACCATCCTCACCCGGCTGCACGCCAAGGGCGCGGTCGCCCGGGAGCGGACGGGGCGGTCCTTCGTCTGGACGCCGGTCGCCGACGAGGCGGGGCTCGCCGCCCTGCGGATGCGGAAGGTCCTGGACGGCGAGCCGGACCGGCAGGCGGTGCTGGCGAGTTTCGTGACCGCGCTCTCCCCGGGGGACGAGCGGCTGCTCCGTGAGCTGCTGGCGCAGCTCCCTCCCGAAGAGGACGAGTGAGCGCGTGGGCGTCTTCGTCCTTCTGCCCCTGGTCCTGCCCTGCACCGCCTGGCCGGTCGCCCGCCTCGCCGAACAGCATCTCCACCCCCGCGCCGCCACCTGGCTGCTGACGGGGGTCGCGGGGGTCCTCGCCGTGTGCAGCACGCTCTGTCTGGCGCTGCTGATGGTCGTCGGCACCGCGCAGTTGCCCGGCAATCCGCTGCCGGACGGCTGGTCGGACCCCGAGGTGCGCGCGGCGGTCCCGTACGACGAGGTGGCGGGCAGGGCCGCGATCGTCGCCCTGGTCGCCGTGGTCGCCGCCTGCGCGCGGACCGTGTGGCGGCATGCGCGGGTGCGCCGGCTGGCCGGCCGGGCGCTGGCGGGGATCGCGCCGGGGCCGGTGGCGGTGGTGCGCGACGGGGCTCCGTACGCGTACGCCCTCCCGGGCGGGCCGGGGCGGGTGGTGGTCACGACCGGGATGCTGGCCGAGCTGGACCCGGCGGAGCGCCGGGCCCTGTTCGCGCACGAGCGGGCGCATCTCGCGGCCCGGCACCACCGGTTCCTGCTCGCCGCGCAGCTCGCGGCGCGGGCCCATCCGTTTCTGCGGCCCCTGCGGACGGCGGTGTTCTACGCGGCCGAGCGCTGGGCCGACGAGGACGCCGCGGCGGCGGTCGGCGACCGGCGCACGGTCGCGCGGGCGATCGGCAGGGCCGCGCTGGTGTCGCGCGGCGCGCCCCCGGCGGTCCTGGCGCACTTCGCCGTCGCGGGCCCGGTGCCCCGGAGGATGGCGGCGCTGCTCGGCCCGGCCCCCGCGCCCCGGGTCTGGCCGTCGGTCTTCACCACGGTGGGTCTGGCCGTCTGGGGAGCGGCGGCGGGCACCACGGTCTCCGCGCTCTCGTCGGCGAACTCGGCGGTCACGCTCTTCTTCATCCTGAAGGCGGCCACACCGCTGTGACCCGGACCGCCCGGTGGGCCGGAGGCCACCGGGCGGTCGGCGAGGCCGTGCCGCACGGGGTGCGGCGGTGTCACCGGTGGCTCAGCCCTCCTCCTCCGCCCCCTCCTCCTCGTCGCCCTCGATGAGATCGCCGATCTCGTCGACCACCTCGGCCGCGATCAGTCCGCCGGCCACCCCGACCGCGAGCCCGGCCGCCCCGGCGGCGACCACCGTGCCGGCGCCCGGCCCCGAGCGGTGGGCGTGGTGGCCGTGGTGGGCATCGGTGTGCGCGTACGCGTCGGGGGCGGAGCCGGGGGTGCCGCTCCCGGTCAGCCGGCGGAGCCAGGAGTCGACCTCGGCGCCCCAGTCGCGGTGCCCCGCGTCGTGGTGGCCCGCGGTGAAGCGGGCGATCGCGTCGGGCTCCCCCGAGCGGGAGCGCCTGTCCGCCTCCAGGATCACGTCGAGGCCCTCGCTCTCCGCGAGGAAGGTCAGCTCGATCTCGTCCACCCGGTCCGTGTACCGGGGCGGCGGGGTGAGTTCGATCTCCTGGCGGACGGGCAGCCGCTGACCGGTGCCGTGCAGCCGGCCGTACTCCAGTCCGGCGGAGCGGAATCCGCAGCCGAGCTGTCCCAGGGCTTCGAGGACCGCCTCCTGGGCGGGCAGGGGGCGCACCACCAGCGGGTCCAGGTCCCCCCGGTCCCGCGCGCCCGCCACCACCAGTTCGGTGCGGACTCCGAGGGCGACCCCGAGGCGCTGGCCGTGCAGTTCGGTGAGAGGGGTCTCCCACGGCAGCGTCACCTCGAAGGAGAGGCTCCACCGCTCGCCCTCGGCGAGGCGGAAGCCGCCGCCGACGGGGAACCGGTCGAGGACGGCCGTCTCCGCGGGATTCCCGTCGTCGCCGGACGCGACACCCGCGACCAGTTCCAGGGCGAGCTGTTCGACCATGACATCGGACCTGCCGCCGCTCAGCCGGATCTGCCCGGTGAGACGGCCGCCGGGCAGTACGGCGTCCGCGTCGAGGACCGTGTCCACCGTGGGCCCGCCGACACCGAGCGAGCCGAGCAACCGTTTGAACACCATGACGGCGTTCCCCTCTTCCTGTTCGTGAGTGCGGTGACGGTGAGAGGCGCGCGGGGGCAGCGCGGAACAGTCCGGCGCCCGCTACTTCTACACGCCTGTAGAAGCATAGAGGGGGACGGCGCACGGTGTCAGCAACTCGGCGGCACACGGGGAGAAGCGCGCCCGGAACGGGCGAGGGGCGCGGACGGGCGCGCGGGCGCGGTGTTCGCGGTCGCCGGTCGGATCGCGCGCGCACGGGTAGGTTGGCCCGATGATTGCCGGCACCACCGCACAGGCCATTGTCGACGACATCGTCGGCCGGCTCGGGGTCAATGTGAACATCATGGACGAGCGCGGGGTGATCACCGCCAGCGGTGACCGCTCCCGGGTGGGAAGCCTCCACGAGGGCGCCCTGGAGGTGCTCCGGACGGGGGCGCCGTTCTCCGTCACCGGGGTGCGGGCCAGGGAGCTGAACGGAACGCGGGCCGGTGTCAACCTCCCGCTCCGTCTCGACCACGAGATCGTCGGCGTGGTCGGCGTGAGCGGTGAACCCCAGGACGTGGGCGAGATCGCGCTGGCCATCGTGCGGCTGGCCGAGCTGATGGTGCTTCAGCAGGCGTTCCTCGGCGAGGCCGGCTGGCGCCACCGGGTGCGTCAGCAGATCGTGGAGGACCTCATCGCCGACCGGCTGACGGTGCGGAGCTGGCGCCAGCGCCAGCGGCTCGCGGGGTGCCGGGTGGAGCCCCCGTACACACTCCTCGCGCTCCACGGCGAGGGGCTCGCGACCCCCGCCGACCCTCGTGAGCTGTACCGCAGGCTGGACGCGGACGAGAGTGCCGTGCTGGTGGCCGCGGACGCCGAGGGGACGGTCTGGGCGGTGGCCGGCGGGACCGCCGCCGCGGCCCCGCGCCGCCGGCTCACGGCGCTCCGCGAGAGCCGGCCGGACATCGGCACCCTGGACGCGGGGACGGCGGAGGACTTCGCCGCGCTGACGGAGCGGACCGGTCAGGCGGTGTTCGCGATGCGCAGAAGGCCCGTCGGCGAGGTGCGGCTCTCCGATCTGGAGCTGCCCGCGCTCCTCGCGCGGCTCGACACCGGGACCCGGGCCGCGACGGCGGAGCGGATTCTCGGTCCGCTCTCCGCCGAACTGCGGCAGACCCTGCGGCTCTATCTGAGCCACAACCGCAGTCTCACCGACGCCGCCCTGGCCCTGAACGTGCACCGCAACACCCTCGCCTACCGGCTGGGCCGCATCCAGCGGCTGACCTCGCGCGACCCCCGGTCCTTCCAGGACGCGGTCGTGCTCCAGGTGGCCCTGCACCTCGCCGACCCGCGCTGAACCGCCCGCCCGCCCCGCGCACGGCGCCTCCCGCACGGGCCTCTGCGCACGAGCCTTTGCGCACGAGCCTTTGCGCACGGGCCTTTGTGCACGGGCCTTTGTGCACGGGCCTTTGCGCACGAGCCTTTGCGCACGAGCCTTTGTGCACGAGCCTTTGTGCACCGTGCACAAACCGACCTGTGCACAGGGGCCGGAATTCGTCGTCCCGGCCAATACTGACCGGGCCCGCCAGTCCCTAGAGTTCCGACACAGCCCATCCGAATCCCGAATGCGCTGAATCCTCCCGAAGGGCCTGGTTCCGTGCGTGTCGTCATCGCCCCCGACTCCTTCAAGGGCAGCCTCACGGCCACCTCCGTCTGTGCCGCGATCGAGACCGGGGTACGCCGCGCGCTGCCCGACGCCGATGTGGTGCGGGTGCCGATGGCCGACGGCGGCGAGGGCACCCTGGACTGCATCCTCGGCGCGACCGGCGGCGAGGAGATCGGGCTGACCGTCTCCGGGCCCCTGGGATGGCCGGTGCGGGCCCGGTACGGACTCGCCGCCGACGGCCGGTCCGCGGTGGTGGAGCTGGCCGCCGCCTCCGGACTGCCGCTCCTCGCCGGCGCCACCGACGCGCTGCGCGCCGACACCACCGGTACGGGCGAGCTGATCGCCGACGCGGTGCGGCGGGGCGCGCGCGAGGTGCTCGTCTGCATCGGTGGCAGCGCCAGCACGGACGGCGGCACCGGACTGCTGCGCGCGCTCGGCGCGCGCTTCGAGGACGCCGCCGGGGACGAGCTGCCGCCCGGCGGCGGCGCGCTCGCCGGCCTGGCCCGCGTCGATGCCGGCGGGGTCGGGGACGCGGTCCGGCAGACCCGGTTCCGCATCGCCTGCGATGTGACCAACCCGCTGGTCGGCCCCGAGGGCGCCGCCGCCGTCTTCGGGCCGCAGAAGGGCGCGACCCCGGACCAGGTCCGGCAGCTCGACCGGGCCCTCACCCGGTTCGGCGATGTGCTCGCCGGACAGTTCGGCGTCCGGGTGCACGAGCTGCCGGGCGCGGGCGCGGCCGGTGGCACCTGCGGCGGCATGGTCGCCGTCCTGGGCGCCGAGCCGGTGCGCGGCTGCGAGCTGGTCGCCGAGACAGTCGGGCTGCCGGCGGCGCTGACCGGCGCCGACCTCGTGATCACCGGCGAGGGCCGGCTGGACCGGCAGAGCGCGGCGGGCAAGGTCGTCTCGATGGTCGCCCGGCTCGCCGGGGAGCGCGGTGTGCCGGCCGTGGCGCTCGCCGGGCAGATCGTCCACCCGCTGGACGATCTGTACGCCATCGGACTCACCGCCGCCTTCGGTATCGCCGACGGCCCCCGCACCCTCACCGCCATGACCGGGGACGCGGCCCGGCTGCTGGCGGCGGCGGCGGAACAGACGGTGCGGCTGCGCACCGCCTGACCCGCACGCCGCTCCCCCGCCCCCGCCCGGGGGAGCCGCTCCGGACCGGACGCCTCCTGAGGCCGTCCCCTCCGGACCGGCTCCCCTCCTCCCCGTACCTGAATCCGTCCCCGTACCGAAGACGGTTCCCGCACCCGAACGCGGTCCGCCGTACCCGAACGCAGTCCCCCGTTCCCCGCAAGGAGTCCCATGAGCACCGCTGGACCCGCCCTGCTCGCCGCGCTGGCGGCGAGCATCGGCCTGATCATCCTTCTCTGCGGCCGGTTCAGAATGCATCCGTTCCTCGCCATCGTCCTGGCCACCTACGGGTTCGGACTCGTCGCGATGGGCATCGGCGCCGCGACCGGCGCGGAGAAGCCCTTTGTCCACCAGCTCGGCACCACCATCGCCGAGGGCTTCGGGTCCATCCTGGCCAGCATCGGCCTGGTGATCCTCTTCGGCACGATCATCGGCAAGGTGCTGGAGCGCACCGGCGCCGCCGTGACCCTCGCCGAGGCCGTGCTGAAGGTCGTCGGCAAGCGCCATCCCGCGATAGCCATGTCCCTGATCGGATGGGTCGTCTCCATCCCGGTCTTCTGCGACTCCGGCTATGTGGTGCTCTCCCCCCTCCAGCGGTCGATCGCGCGGAAGACCGGCAAGAACCCGGTCGTCCTGGGCACCGCGCTGGCCACCGGCCTCTACGCCTCGCACACCTTCGTACCGCCCACGCCCGGTCCGATCGCGGCGGCCGGCAATGTCGGCATCGGCTCCGACGGACTGATCTGGGTCATCCTCTTCTCCATCCCCGTCTCGCTGGTCGCCGCGCTCGCCGGACTGGTCTGGGCCCTGCGCCGCACCGGCAACCTGGAGAGCAGGCTCCCCGACGCCCACCAGACGTTCGAGGAGTACAAGGCACAGTTCGACCGGCTCCCCAGCCTGACCCGGGCCCTCACCCCGATCATCCTGCCGATCGTGCTCATGGCCATCGGTTCGGTCGCCGCCTTCCCCGCCGGGGACGGCACACTCGTCGACGGAGCCCTCGGCAGCCTGCTCAAGGACCTCGGCGCCCCGGTCAACGCGCTGCTGATCGGGGTGATCCTGGCGCTCGCGCTGCTGCCCCCGAAGCGCGACGCCAAGGCGCTCACCACCTGGGTCGCCGAGGGACTGGTCGACGCCGCCCCGATCCTGGTCATCACGGGTGCGGGCGGTGCGTTCGGCGCGGTCATCAAGGGCACCCCGATGGCCGACTACATCTCCTCCCTCATCGGGGACGGATCGGCGGTCAGCGGCCTCACCGCGCTGCTCGTGCTCTTCGGCCTGGCGGCACTGCTCAAGACCGCGCAGGGCAGCAGCACCGCCTCACTGATCATCACCTCCACGCTGGCCCAGCCGCTGCTGCCCGC
Source organism: Streptomyces sp. NPDC001889 (assembly GCF_053594535.1). Classification (NCBI taxonomy): domain Bacteria; kingdom Bacillati; phylum Actinomycetota; class Actinomycetes; order Kitasatosporales; family Streptomycetaceae; genus Streptomyces; species Streptomyces sp. NPDC001889. The sequence goes on along the minus strand of NZ_JBSFER010000027.1, from coordinate 91,703 downwards.
GCTCGGTCTGGACGGGCACCTCGGCTCGGTCCCCATCGGACAGGTGCTGGCGGTCCTCGCCATCGGGGCCGGCGCGATGGTGGTGAGCCATGTCAACGACTCCTACTTCTGGGTGGTTTCGCAGTTCTCCGGCATGAGCGTCAAGACCGCCTACCGGGCCCAGACTGCCGCTACCCTCGTCCAGGGCCTGGTCGCACTGGGTTCGGTCCTGATCCTCGGGGCCTTCCTGCTGTAGTCGCGGAGAGGGGCCGCCACCGGACCGCGCCACGGAGCGGGCGGCCACCGGGCCGCCCTCCTCCGGGAGCCACCCGCCCGTCAGCACCGTCGCACGCTCTGGACCGAGTACGTCGAACATCTGTCGGCGCGCGACGCGCGCCGGAGGAGGAGAACCGTGCCCCAACCGCTGCCGCTTCTGCCCACCGAGCCGCACTCCGGCGGACGCTCCGCGCTCACCTGCCGCTACCGCTGCGGGGACGCCTGTTCCCGTCCCATACCCAACACCAGCGCCAACGCGTACGCGGGGGACATCATCGCCGGGGTCCTCTCCCGCCGCTCGCTGATGCGCGCGGCCGCGGTGGTGACCGTCGCGGCAGCCGCCGGCGCCTCGGCGGTCGCCGGTCCCGGAGGCGGTTCCCCGGCCCGTGCGGCGGCCGGGCAGGCGGTCCCGAACGGAGGTCGCGGGCGCGCCGATGGCGCCCGCGGTCTGCGCTTCACCGCCGTCGCCCCCAATGGGACGGACACGGTCACCATCCCCGCCGGCCACACCCAGGAGGTGGTGATCCGGTGGGGCGACCCGATCCTGCGCGGCGCGCCCGCCTTCGACCCCGAGCACCAGACCGCCCGGGCCCAGGCGGGCCAGTTCGGCTACAACAACGACTTCCTCTCGCTCCTCCCGCTGCCCGGGGAGCGGGGGCGTCAGATCATGGTCGCCAACCACGAGTACACCAGCGAGTGGCTGATGTTCCGGGGCTACGACCAGGAGAACCCGACGCGCGAACAGGTCGGGATCGGCTGGGCCGGGCACGGGCTCTCGGTGGTCGTGGTCCAGGAGGAGCGGGGAACCGGCCGGCTGACCCCGGTCCCCCGGCACCGGCTCAACCGGCGCGTCACCGCCACCAGTCCCTTCGAGATGGCCGGCCCGGCGGCGGGCAGCCCGCTGCTGCGGACCTCCGCCGACCCGAGCGGCACCCGGGTCCTCGGCACCTTCAACAACTGCGCGGGCGGCACCACCCCCTGGGGCACCACCCTGCACGGCGAGGAGAACATCAACGCCTACTTCGCCAACGGCTCCAGCGCGACGGACGAGCGGTACGGCATCGCCCCCGGGGCGACCGAGCGCAAGTGGGAGCGGTTCGACCGGCGCTTCGACGCGACGCTGGAGCCGCATGAGTCGCACCGCCACGGCTGGGTGGTCGAGCTGGACCCGTACGACCCCGGCTCGGTGCCGCGCAAGCGCACCGCGCTCGGCCGCTTCAAGCACGAGGGCGCGGAGCCCCGGCTCACCGATGACGGGCGCCCGGTGGTGTACATGGGCGACGATGAACGGTTCGAGTACTTCTACAAGTTCGTGTCGTCGAAGCGGATGCGGAAGGGCACCTCGCGGGCGGCGCGCGAGCACAACCTCACCCTCCTCGACGAGGGCACCCTGTATGTCGCCAGGCTGACCGGTGACAGCCCGCAGGACATCGACGGCAGCGGAAAGCACCCGGCCGATGGGGAGTTCGACGGGACAGGCGTATGGATTCCGCTGGTCACCGGTGATGTCTCGCACGTGCCGGGGATGACCGCCGACGAGGTCCATGTCTTCACCCGGCTCGCCGCGGACAAGGCCGGCGCCACGAAGATGGACCGGCCGGAGGATGTCGAGCCCTCGCCGCGCACGGGCCGGGTGTATGTCGCGCTCACCAACAACACCGACCGGGGCAAGCCCGGCAAGCCGGGCGCGGACGAGGCCAATCCGCGGAACCTCAACAAGCACGGCCAGATCCTGGAGCTGGCGGAGAACTGGGACGACCCGGCGGGCGACGGCTTCGCCTGGCGTCTCTTCCTGGTCGCCGGCGACCCCCAGGACCCGTCCACCTACTTCGCGGGCTTCCCCAAGGAGAGGGTCAGCCCGATCTCCTGCCCGGACAATGTCGCCTTCGACCCCCACGGCAACCTCTGGATCTCCACCGACGGCAATAAACTGGGCTCGAACGACGGCCTCTTCGGGGTGGCGACCCACGGCGAGCGGCGCGGTGAGCTGAAGCAGTTCCTCACCGTCCCGGTGGGCGCGGAGACCTGTGGTCCGGTGATCCAGGAGCGCCGGGTGGTGATCGCCGTGCAGCACCCGGGCGAGATCGACGGCGCGTCGGTCGAGAACCCCGCGAGCACCTGGCCCGACGGCCCCGGCAGACTCGTCCGGCCCTCGGTCGTCGCCGTCTGGCGCGAGGACGGCCGCGGCATCGGCGTCTGACCCGCTCACCGCGCGCCGCGGCGGGTGCCCGGCGCGGCGCGCGGGACGAGGACACCTCCGGCACCCTCCGGGCCGGCTCCGGGAGCGGCTCAGGAGGGGTGAGCGGGCGGCGGGGCTACCCCCGGGGAGCGAGCGGGGCGGCCGGGAGCTGTCCCGCCTTCTCGAAGACCAGCCGGCTCCAGTGCACCTCGTCCCGGCCGAGGCGGTCCTCACCGCCGCCGCGGTGCACCAGGCGCAGACCGCACGACGCGGCGAGGGCGATGGTCTCGTCGGCCGGCACATCGAACATCCGCCGGTCGCGCGGCGGCTCTCCGTGCCGCAGGGTGACCACCATCCGGCCACCACCGGTGAGCAGCCCGCCGAGCCGGGCCATGGCGACCGGCCGCTCGTCCCGGTCCAGATGCATCCACACGGCGGAGAGCAGCAGCAGCTCGAAGGGGCCCGTCACCCCGGGCAGCTCCGGGAGCGCGTCCGCCAGCCGGACCATCTCCTCGGGGTGCAGCCGCGCCGATATCTCCCGCATCTCGCGCACCGGCTCCACGGCCGTCACCCGGTATCCCAGCCGGGCCAGTGCCGCGGCGTCCCGCCCGGACCCGGCGCCGATGTCGGCGGCCCTGGCGGGCGGGGCCGGCAGCCAGGCCAGCACCTCTTCGTACAGCGCGTCGAAGCCGAGGCTCTCGTACCGCCCGGCCAGGGCCTCGGCGTACTGCGCGTAGTACCACTGCACGCCGGACTGCGGCTGTGCGCCCACACCGTTCAGCTGATCGATGTCCATACCGCAGACCCTACGACCCGCCGCCGACAGGGCCGCGGCCGACCGCCCCGCCGGGGTCTCGGCGCCCCCGCCGGACCGCGGGGCCTCCGCGTTCCGCCCCTCCGGAAAGGGGGCCTGCCTCCCGCTTCCTTTCGGTCGCGGACCATTGCCGGGATATTCGGTCCCGCCACCCCGGAAAACGGACGCACGGGGATTCGGGTACCATCCCGCCGCTCCCGGGAGAAGGTCACGATTGCCGCCGCCGGGACCGCGCTACCCCTGACCGCCGAGCGTGTGTACAGTCGGCACGCCTCGGCGGTGCCGGACGCCCGGGGTCTCTCTCTTCACCGGCCGAGGAGAGCCATGGCGAACCCCCGCGACACATCGGAGCATCCCGCCGGAACCACCTCGCCGGATCTGGTTCTGGCGGAGCGCGGAAAGAGAATGCGGCGCCGTCTGGAGCGGCTGATCGGCATCGCCGCCACCGAGGGGAACGCACTGCTGCCGCTGCGGAACGGGGACGAGATCTTCGCGGCGATGCTGCGGGGCATCCGGGGCGCCGAGCACACCGTGGACATGATGACGTTCGTGTACTGGCGCGGTGAGATCGCCCGCCAGTTCGCCGAGGCGCTCGCCGACCGGGCCCGCGCCGGTGTGCGGGTACGGCTGCTGCTCGACGGATTCGGCAGCAGGCTCATCGAGAAGGATCTGCTCGATCTGATGGAACGGGCCGGCGCCGAGATCGCGTGGTTCCGCAAGCCGCTCTATCTCTCCCCGCTCAAGCAGAACCACCGCTGTCACCGGAAGGTGCTGGTGGTGGACGAGGAGACGGCGTTCACCGGCGGTGTGGGGATCGCCGAGGAGTGGTGCGGGGACGCCCGCGACGAGACGGAGTGGCGCGACACCCATGTCCAGGTGCGCGGCCCCGCCGTGGACGGCATCGCCGCCGCGTTCGCCCAGAACTGGGCGGAGTGCCACGACACCCTCTTCGACACCCGCGACCGCTTCACCGATCACCGCACTCAGGGCGACGCGGTGGTGCAGGTCGTCCGGGGTTCGGCCAGTTTCGGCTGGCAGGACATGCAGACCCTGCTGCGGGTGGTGATCGAGTCCGCCCAGGAACGCCTCCGGCTGGCCACCGCGTACTTCGCTCCGGACGCCTATTTCATCGGTCTGCTCTGCGCGGCGGCCCGGCGCGGCGTCGAAGTGGAGATTCTGCTGCCCGGTCCCCATACCGACAAAAGGGTCTGCCAGTTGAGCGGACAGAATTTCTACCAGGAACTTCTCGACTGCGGAGTGAAGGTCTTCCAGTATCAGCCGACCATGATGCACGCGAAGATCATTACCGTTGACCGGGTGGCCGCCCTGGTCGGCTCCACCAATGTCAACCGGCGCTCCCTGGACCATGACGAGGAAATCATGCTCACCGTCCTGGACGAGGAATTCACCGCCACGCTCGATCGGCACTTCGACGAGGATCTGCGCGTGAGCGAAATGATCGACCGGGACCGCTGGGGGCGGCGTTCCGCGGCGCAGCGGCTGCGGGAGGCCGCGGTGGTCCCCATCCGCCGTTTTCTGTGAATCCCTCCCCCGCCTGGTGAGAAGCCCCGCGGGCAATCCCCTCCCGGCGCTCCGGGTGTCACGGAACGCATGCGGGCGGCGTGACGGGGAACCCGTGGGGCATCACATCAATTGAGGGAGAGCCCATGATAATCGTCGCCGTGATTGCCGTCTGTGTGGTCCTGGCCGTGCTGGCCTTCTTCATCCCGCGTTTCTCCCGCCACCCCGAACGCGGCACCCAGCGTTCCCTGGGCCTCGGGGCGCGTGCCGGGGGCAAGGCGCCGGGCGTTCTGGGCAGGCTGCTGAGCAAGCCCTTCCACAGCAGTTCCCGTGCCGTCGGCCGCAGCGGCTCGGCGGGTCGCCGGGCCCGGCGCCGTATGCCCTTCTGATCCTCCTCCGGTGCGGCTCCCGCGTTCCCGCTTTCCCGCTCGTCCGATGCCGTTCCGGCCGCCCGGCGGGTCAGCGGGTCAGCAGCAGACCGCACCCGTAGGCGCGCGCGTGGCCGATGCCGTGGGTCAGCGCCTCGACCAGGGCGGCCGGGTCGGTGACGGTCAGGGTGCCGCGGATCTCGGCACGGGCGATGAGCAGCCCCTGGTGGGGTGCGGGGCTCGTGACCGCGGGAAGCATGCGGACACCGAGGTCCTCGGGGTCCGCCGTCGCACCGATACGGACGAGGCCATCGGGCGCGCTCCGGGGTTCGCCGTCGGCCTGGAGCCGGCGCGCGAACCAGTTCCTGACGTGGTCGGGCCGGGTGTGGGCGACCCGCTTGCCCCGGGCTCGGGCACCGTTCGCGCCGCTCACCGGCCGGCTGTGGGTGGGATTGACGACGGTACGGAAGGTCAGGCTGTCGCCGGCCCGGAAGGTGCGGTCCACCGTGATGACCCGCGGCCGTCCGGTGAGCGCGGCACGGGGAACGGCCGACCAGTCGCCCGGCACCCGTGACTGCACCACGAGGACGAGGACGGCGGCCCGCAGATCCACGGACCAGGTCGACAGGACGCCCATCTGGGCGCGGGCGTCCCGGCTGCCGTTGTCGACCCATCCCCGGAAGCCGTTCATCACGGTCCGGTGCATGTCCTGGGCGTCGATGAGCGACTTGGCCGCGTAGGGGTGGCGGGCGTCCAGGGTCAGCACGCTGTGCGTGGCGACGAAGCGGGCGGCTGCGGCGGTCCTGGTCACGGAATGATGTCCCATTCGGCGGCGGTGTCGGTGATCGTGACCCGGGTGCGGGTCTCCCAGCGGACGGAGTGGGAGCGCCGCTCCGGGTCGAAGGAGACGGGCTGGTCCCGCACGGGTGTCCCGGCCGTGGCGCCCGGCCCGGGTTCGATCCAGGCCCAGGGGCGGCCGGCGGGCCCGGTTCCGTTCCCGTCGTGGGAGGGGAGCAGCGCGGTCCCCTCGAAGGCCTCCTCGATGGTGCGGCCGGTCAGCGGCCCGGCGAGGCCGCCCGATGGCGGACAGGACTTGCGGCCGAGCCACAGCAGACGCCGGGGGTGTTCCAGGGCATGGGCGACAGCGGCGAGGAGATCGCGGTCCGGGTGCTCCAGGGCGGCGACGAACGCCGCATCGGCCAGATACCAGCGCTCGGTGAGGAGCGCTCCGCGGACCGGCCGCGCGGAGACCAGGGTCCCGGATGAGGGGTCGGCGCCGATGTACTTGGGCGCGCCGTACCACTGGGCGAGTCCATGGTGCCCAAAGGCGTCGCCCGTGCCGCTCGCGGCCGGCGCGGTGGAGAGCGCGGCGGCGCGGCGGTGGTCGGTGATGAGGTCGCGCGGTCTGATCGGGTACCCGCCGCCGCCGACGGTGTGGTAGCCGCGGACCGGGGTGCCGGGCCGGTCCGCGCGGACGCCGAACCGGGCCGACGCGAGATCGTCGAGGGAGTCGGTGCGGGCGCGGCCGAGCGCGGCGGCGCACAGGCCGATGACCCCGGATTTCGTCGGCCGGCTGTGGGTGTCGCGCCGGGAGAAGCGGGACACGGTCCCCCAGGACTGGAGCGGCGCGGCGAGCCGGATCAGCAGGACGTGCGCCGTCACGGGGTGAGCCCCTCCACGGAGGAGACGCTGTCGACGCCCAGCTCCCGCAGGACGGCGTCGACGGAGGGGTCGTAGGTGAGGAGCCGGCCGGCGGAGATGTCGTCCCGGCGCCCCCGGACGAACTCGTGGTGCCGGAGCAGCCGGCGGACGGCGGCCTCCCCGGCCGGGACGCTCTCCGCCGCCTCGTCGATGGGCTTCTGGAACGCCGCCGCGTAGTTGAAGGGGCGATCGCCCTCGAAGGCCAGCACCAGCGCGGGCAGGGTCCCGGTGGAGGCGGTCGAGTTCTTCTTGGCCCGGGGGAAGGCGTCCACGAAGGCGCGGACGAACTCCGACTCGGCGGCGACGGCCGCCGTCTCCGCCTCCGCCTCGGACATGCCCGCGGCGCGGAGGTTGACCCGCAGTTCACGGCGGTCGAGGACCGCGTGCCGGTAGAAGGTGCCGGAGATGAGCGACTGGTATCCGGTCATGCCGGCGCCCGCGTCGTCGGCGGCGTCCAGATAGTCCAGGGCGTTGCTTCTGCGGTCGAGCTTGGCGTCGTCGGCCGCGGCGTAGAAGTCGTCCGTGTGCTCGGCCTCGTGGACGGTGAAGGCGTGGCTGCTCTGGATCGCTCCGTCGACGTTCGGCGAGTCGGCGATCTCGGCCAGGAAGCGGCCGTAGAGCGCGATGTCGACCGCGTCGCGGGGGGCGAGTGCCGTCAGTACGGCGGCGCGGATCTCCCTGGGCAGCGGCGGGAAGGTACCGTCCGTGCCGCTGTCCGTGCCGTCCCCGGCGGGGGTTTCCCCGGTCCTCGCCGTCCGCCGGCCGCCCCTGGCCGGTCCGGCCGCCGCCCCGGCCGCGGTGTACGCCCGGGTCCACTCGGTCACGGTGTCGCGCGCGCCGTGGAGCAGGGCGGCGATCCTGGTGCCCGCGTCCGCCGGGGCGAAGACGAGTACGCGGGTCAGGTTCGCAACTGTCTTCTTCTCCGGGTCGCCGAACTTGAGCCCGATCGCCTCCAGTACGGCACGGGCCGTGGTGACGGCCTCGTCCCTCCGCCAGCCGTGCCCGGCCTCCAGGGCACGGGCGGTGATGAGCGCCCACTCCCTGGTGCGGATTCCCATGGTCTGTCCGGCGAGCGGGCCCCTGCCGGAGTTGGCCCGGTCGCGCAGATACATCCGTTCGGCGCGCCGCCGCGCCTGGCTGGTGATCATATGGCGCTCCACACCGCCGTAGACGATGGCCTTGGGGGCGCCGTTCTCGTCCCGGACGGGCAGCACCGCCACGACCGTCTCCAGGAGGTGCAGCGACAGGAACTGCGCTCCGGCCGGCTCGACGTGGGTGGTCATGTCGTGTCGTACCTCTCCGTGGGCGCGGATGCCGCGCTGGTCGTCGGGGTGGCCTGCCGCTGCCCGGCCCCGCGCGAGGGCGGCGCGTGGAAGTCGACGGCCCAGTGGTAGCGGATACGGGCGTCGCGCTCGCCCCAGCGGGCGAGATCGTCGGCGAGCCCGGCCCATGAGGGCGGCGGTCTGTCGCAGGAGCGCAGCCGGGCGATGGTGTGCTGGAGGTGGCGCAGGGGCGGCCGGCGGCTCGCGACGACACGGTCCATCAGCCGCTGTGCCCCGGGATCGGCCGGGCCGCGCCGCGCGCCGGTGCCGATCGCGCGGGCCGCGGTGCCGAGGCTCCCCCATCCGTAGGAGGGGCTGGACGCCCCCCGGTGGTAGACGGCGAAGAGGAAGGCGACCTGCTCGAACACCTCGCGGCGGGATTCGTCGAGCCAGCCGGCGCGGATGTGGGCGTTCTCGCTCAGGGTGGGGCGGCGCAGCTCGGCGAGCGTTCCGTACTCGCGTGCCCGGACCAGACCGGCGAGCCAGGCCGTGAGCCGGCGGCCGGACGCGGAGCCGGTGCCGGAGACGGGCAGGGGGCCGGTGCCGGAGACGGGCAGGGGGCCGGTGCCGGGGCCGGACACAGGGCTGGGGCCGGAGTCCGGGCCGGGCCGCTCCCCGGGCGGTTCCGAGGGGATGGTCATGCGGGTTCCTCCTTCAGCTCGTCCGGCGCTCCGGGCGCCGTGAGCCCGGCCCGCAGGGCCCCGAGGGCCGCGCTGCGGGCCCGGAAGCCGCGCGAGTTGGCGGGAAGGGACTCCAGGCGGTGGTGGAGAAAGCGGTCGGCCGCGAGCGCGAGCGTGGCGGCGTACACCCGGAGCGCCGTGTGCACCCGGGCCTCGCCACCGGCGGTGGCCGTGTCGTCGAGAAGCGCGTGGAACGGCTCCGCCGTGTGCGCCCAGTGCTCGGGCCGGGCGTCGAAGCGGGCGATCTGGTCCTTCTCGTCGGCGGGTTTGGAACGGGGGTACGTCACCTTCCACGCGGCGCGGGCGGCCCTGTACAGACAGGCCGCGAGGTGGTCGGCGATCAGGGAGCCCCGTTCGGCGGCCTGGCGGAGATGGGCCTCGCGCCCGGGGATGAAGGGGAAGGTGTCGGCGACCCAGCTGATGGCGGTGGTCTGCTTGGCGAGCAGCCCCACCGCCCAGAGCTGGACCGGCCGGTGCGGCATCTCGGCGAGACGGTCCCAGAGCCCGGTGCGGGGGCCCACCGGGTCCCGGTCGGCGACGGCCGCGTAGAGGGCGTGGGCCTCGCGCCAGAGCGCCTTGGACGGCGAGGGCCACAGGGGCTTCCGCGTGCCCGTCGACGTGGTGGTGAAGACGGCGTCCTGCGTCCAGTGGCCGGGCAGCGGCGCCAGCAGCTCTCCCGCCGCCAGCAGGACCCGGTCGACCGCCGGCTGCCCGTTCCCGGCGAGGACCGGCTCGCCGCCGGCGGTGACGGCCGGGCGCATCAGGATGGAGCGTCCCAGCAGTGTGTGGAGATCGGCGGGGCCGTCGACCGGACGCCCCGGAGGTTTGGCCCGGAACTCCCGGCGGGGCTGCGGGGAGACCGTCCAGGTGCGGTTGAAGTGGTCGGACGCCGCTCCGCCGGCCGGTCTGCTGTCGGTCGGTGCCAGATTGAGCCGCAGGGTGTCCCCGAGGGAGGTGCCGAGCGCGAGGACCCGGACGCGGCCCGCGAGCCGTCCGGCGGCCAGGTTGGTGAGGGCGGGCCCGAGGGTGTCCTTCCCGGATATCCGGGCGCGGCCGCCGGGACCGTAGGCGTGCTGGGTCAGCATCGCGCGGAACGCGGCGTCGGCGGCGAGCGGGACGGGGTGTTCGAGATGGTGGTGGTCGAAGAACTGGTTGTAGTCACCGGCGTGTTCGATGACCAGCTGGGCCGGGCCCGCGCCGCGCTCGTCGAGATAGGGGGCGAGGAGGGCGTTCTGCCCGAGTGGTTCGGTGGGGTGGAAGAGGTCCCAGTGCTCGTCGCGCTCCTGGGCGAGCCAGTCGGCCGCCCGGGTCAGGGGGTGGGCGTCGCGCACCCAGACGCGCCACTCGGCGTCGGACCCGGGGCAGCAGCCGGACCGGTAGCAGATGGCGAGGAGGTATTCGAGGAGTGCCACGGTCTCCCCCGGGGTCGCCCCCGAGACGGCCAGCGCGTACTCTCCGGAGCCGGCGGGCGGGGCGGGACCCGGACCGGCATCGGGATCAGGGCCCGGGCCCGGCACGGGGTCGGCCAGCCGCAGGGCGTCCGTGAGGCTGAGGGTCCGCGTCCCGCCGGCCGAGGTCCGCACCGGTACGCACGGGCTGCCGCGCGGGTCCCACCGGGGCCGGGAGCCCCCTTCCGGGGACGGGCGCTTTTCCGCCAATGCCATCTGAACCTCTGCCAACCCTTGCGATTGCCTGCTGGGATGAGCCAGGACGCTAGCACGCCGGGCGGAGGCCCCATGCCCCCTTCACAGAATCCAACTCCTCTTGCGCACAAGTGGTGTTGGGGCACCGTGGACCTGCCGGACGGGGGGGCGCTGCCCGCCGCCCCGGCCTGGAATCCGCTCGCCGCCGAGCTGCTCGGGAGCGGTTCCGTTCTCCTCGAACTGTGGGACCGGGTGCTGCCGGAGGAGCAGCGCGCGATGCTCACCGTGAGCCTCGGGGCGGGGGACGAGCGGGCGGCGCGGCTCGTCGCCGCGTTCCTCGCCGGGGTGAGCCGGCTCGGTGAGGCCAACCCCGCCCGCATGGACTCCTTCGGTCTCGGCGACCACCCCTCCCCCGCGCTCGCGGACGCCCGCGAGCGGTGGCGCACGGAGGCCGGGAGAGCGGGCCTGCCGCTGCCCTCGGCCGGCGACAGACCCTACCGGGCCCGGCCGGAGCATCTGACGGCCGCGGTGCTGCCCCGGCTGACCGGCTGCGACTGCCCGGAGTTCACCGACGGCGAGCGGTGCTTCGACCGGGCCCATCAGGGTCTCTTCGATGTCGCGCTGGCCCTCAACACCGTCCGGGGCGAGCGGCTGCACCGGGACGAGGTGGCCAAGGCCCACCGGGCCGCGCTCGGCGCCGGCTGGGGAGCCGTCCGGGCCTCGCTGGTGGGCGCCGTCGCGGAGCACGTGGGGCTGCGGACGGAGCGGCTGGCCGGGCTGACCGGGGCGGCGGAGCCGGACGGGCTCGCCGGTTTCCACCGGCTGGTCGCCCGGTGCAACCGGCTCGCGGCCGGCGGGCCGGCCCCGGACTTCGCCCGGCCCTCCGACCCGGGCGAGCGGCTGCGGGAGCGGGCCCGGCGGCGGGCCGGGGAGGCGGTCGGCCGTCTGATCCAGGGGGCTCGCTGAGGGGTGCGTCCCCGCGGGCGCGGGGAGGTGCGTTCGGTCCAACCCTTGCGCGGTTCATCCCCACGCGCGTTCGGGAGTGGGGGCGGCCAGCCTAGTGGAGCCGTACGGCGGGGGCATCCGCCGTGCGCCGGTCCCCGCCGGCCAGGGTCACCGCCGCGGCGCCCGCGGGTCCGCTGAACACGATCACGGGATCGGCCGGGGCATCGCCGGCGCTCCGCCCGTCCTCCGCCGCGAAGACACTCAGACCGTGGACGCCCACCCCGGTGACCAGGCGCGCCACCTCGGTGTGCGCGGCCGTGTCCCAGACGCGGACGGTGGTGTCGCGGGACCCCGCGCTGACGATCAGCGGAGGACGGCCGGTGCCGGGCCGGGGCGGGAGGACCGCGAGGGCCGACACCGGGCCGTCGTGCCCCGCGAGGACGAGCGGCGCCCTCTCCGTCCCGGGGCCGTCGAGCGGCCGGAGCCGTATCCGGCCGTCGGCGCCCCCGGTGACGAGCCGGGTCGCGCCGCCGGGTCCGTCCCCGGGCAGGACGGCGAGTGACCGGACCGCACCCGGCCCGTCCGGGAGCGGGGCGCACAGCGCCCGGCGCGGGTGGCACAGCCGTACCCCGTCGTCGGAGGCGACGGCCAGCAGATGCCCGGTGGCCGGGGGCAGGGAGACCAGGGCGTGGACCGGACCGCCGCCCCGGGGCCCGGGGCGGCCCCACCCGGCTCCGTCGCGCGGATCGCAGTACGCGACCGAGCCGCCGCTCGTGCCGACGGCGAGCACCGGGTGTCCGGACCCGTCGTCGAGGACGGCGAACGCGGTGGCGTGGAAGGGCGCGCACCAGATGTCCGTCTCCCGCCATCCGTCCCCGGGCCGCCAGAGGCGGACCGTGCCGTCCGGATGTCCCACCGCGGCGGTCCACTCGCCGCCGGGCCCGGTGTGCGCGGCGAACGCGGTCACCTCCGCCCGGGCCTCCACGCGGGCGCCCCCTCCCGGCCCGGGGGGCCAGGTGGCCAGCTCGTTCCCGGGGCCGAGCGCGAGCAGGGCGTGCGGCCCCCAGGTCCGGGAGAGCGGGACGAGCCGGGTGCGGACGACGGCCGGCTCCGGATCGCCCGCCGCCGCCCGGGGGTTCCAGATCCGGACGGACCGGTCGAGCGCGCCGGAGACGAGCGCGGGGCCGGGCCCGTCCCCGGGCACCACGGCCAGGGCCGTCACCCGCCCCGTGTGGCCGACGGGGAAGCGCCGGACCTCCTCACCGGTTTCGGGGTTCCACAGCTGTACGGCTCCGTCCGCGCAGCCGAGGGCGAGCAGGTCGCCCCGGCCGGGGCGGTCGTACCGCACCAGGACGACGGCCGGTCGCGGAATGGCGGCGAACGGCCGTTCCTCGCCGCTCGACGCGTCCCACACCCGGACGCCGCCCGCCGCCGCCGCTGTTGCCGCTGTCGCTGTCGCGAGCAGGGGTTGCCCGTCCCGGCCGAGGCAGAGGGCGAGTGCGCCGATCTTCCGGCCCGCCGGCTCGCGGACCGTGGCGACGGGGTCGAGCGACCCGGCGTCGAGGATCTCCGCCCGGTCCGCCCGTGCCACGGCCAGCAGACGGCGGCCGCCCGGGACCTCCAGGAAGGAGAGCGCCCGGACGGGTTCCCCCCGGCCCCGGTCCCCGGCGCCCTCGGGCGGACCTCCGGCGCGCGGGCGGCCGGGCGGGCCCGGGAAACTCAGGCCGTCCCCCGTGCCGACGGCCGGTCCCCACGCCGTACCGCCCGGGCCCGTGACGACGGCCAGCGCCCGGATGTCCCGCACACCCGGGGGCAGTTCTCGCACCTCCCCGGTGCGCGGGTCGCACCTCCACGCCCCGTCCTCGCATCCGACGAGCAGCAGGGGGAAGCCATTCCCCCGGTCCTCCACCGCCAGGGCGCGCACGGCCGAGCCGCGCGGTCCCGCGACCGGTACTCCGTACGGGCGGCCCGCGCTCAGATCGCGTACCCGCACCACGCCGTCCGCGCCGCCGATGGCGACCAGGGGAGGGCCGCCCGGGGGGCGGAAGCACACCAGCGCGTGGATCTCCGAGTCCACCGCGGTCAGGACATTGCCCCGGACGGCGAACTCCTTCCGGCGGGGCACGAGACGGTGGGCGCCGCCGGAGCCGGCCGGGACGGCTCCGGAGGGCTCCCGGGCCGCGAGGGCGAGGCTGTCGGCGCGCGAGACGGGCGGGGCGTCGGCCAGCCAGGGCTCGACCCGCGCCCAGGCGGAGAGACCCGCTGTGCCGTCGGTGTCCTCCGCCAGGAGGCCGAGGGCGCCGCGCACATCGCCCTGGGTCTCCCAGGGCAGGAACCACGGCGGGACCAGCCGGTCGTTCAGGACCCCGCCCGCCGCCGCGTGCCCGACCAGATGGCGGCGCAGATAGGGGTGGGGCGGGAGTCTCCCGCTGTCCAGCAGGGAGCTGAACGCGGTGGCGAGCCGGGCGTGGGCCCCGGTGGCGGAGGCGGGTCCGGGGGCTCCTCCGGCGGGGGGCGCCGTGCCGCTCTCCAGCAGGTGGGGGGTGTCGCGCAGCAGCTCCGCGACGCGTTCGTGCGTCAGCCGGTAGACCCTTCTGCCGTCCTCCTCGGCCATCGTGAGATAGCCCATGAGCCGGCTCTCCCTCAGCCGGTGAATCCAGGCGCCGGCCGTGTCGCGCCCGACCGGGGTGTCCGACAGGGCGGCGACGGCCGCCGGCCAGATGTCCGCCCAGGGCAGGCCCGCGCCCCGGGAGAGGGCGACGGAGCGGAGCACGGTCACCAGATGCCGTACCGGCACCCCGGTGCCGTCGGCGGTGTCCGCCAGATCCCGGCGCAGCAGCTCCTCCGTGCCCTGGGAGAGGCTCGCGCGCCACCCCGGGTCCTCCGGGTCCGGCAGCTCGGTCAGGAAGCAGTGCGCACCGAGCTGCTCGACCGCGATACGGGCGTCGAGGAAGGAGGGCGCCACGGTCTCGGCCAGGGCCCTGGCCAGCTCCTCCAGCCGCAGACCGTGGGAGCGGCGGCCCGGGCCGGGGAAGCCGTCGGCGCCGTCGTCCGCCGTTCCGTACTGGGCTTTCAGCAGCGCTTCGGCGTACAGCGCGATGTCGGCGGCGGTGCCGGCGCCGTCCGTGCGGAGCGGGGTCCCCGCTCCCGTGACCCGGATCAGCAGATCGAGCAGGTCCGCTGAGGGCTCGTCGGACGGGGCGGAGGTGCGCGGGCCCGAGCCGTCCGGGGCGGGCAGGCCGCTGCGGATGCCGAGCAGCAGCCGTACGGCGGGGCGGCCGTCGGCGGCGCGGCGCAGGGCCGCGAGCGGCTGGAGGAGATCGGTGATGATCCGGTCGGGCTCCTTCGCCTCGTCGATCCCGTCGACGACCACGGTGACGGGGCCGGTGCCGGGACCGGAGAGGCTGTGCACGGCCGACGCCACCCGGTCGAGCGGGTCGGTGCCCGGTCGCGGCGGCGGCGGGGAGCCGGTGAGGGCCGTGTACAGCGACGCCGTCAGCTCGGTGGCGGACGCGCCGCGGGCGAGTACGGCGGCGGTGACCGACCCGATGGGCAACCGGAGTTCCTCCGGCACGGCGTCCGCCACCGGGCGGTACCGGGGATCGGCGCGGAACCGGGGATCGCTGAGGGTGACCAGCCGGGCCAGCAGGGCGGACTTCCCGGAGCCGGCGGTCCCGGTGACGATCAGCGTCCCCTCCCCGGCGGTCAGAAACCGCCGCACACGGCCGACGAGCGCGGACCGGCCGGTGAAGTACCAGAGCCCGTTCCCGGTCGCCGGCGCTCCGGCGGCGCGCGACACCCAGTACTGGTCGAGTTCGGCCCGGGTCCAGCCGAGAGCGCGGCGCGCCTCGTCGACGAGGGAGACGGACGGCACATGGGCGGGGTTGGGCAGACAGGCGCTCGGCCGGTGGCGGCGGGCGTGGGGCATGATCCACTCGGCGGAGACCAGGTCCTCCTCCTCTCCGTCGTCGTCCAGTCCGACCTGGTGCAGCAGCTGCTCCCACTCCCCGAAGGACAGATGGGACGCGGTGTAGCCGGCCGGCTCCTCCCGCATCCGCTCCAGGGCCAGCGTGATCCGCCGGGTGAAGGACCCCACGAGGGGGCGCTCGTGGTGGTGGCCCGCGGTCACCACGGCGGCGCCGCCGTGGCCGTAGCGCTCATCGGACAGGTCCAGCAGGAGCTGGGCCAGCTCGGCGCGGAGGATGCCCGAGTGGCACGAGTCGACCAGGACCAGCACATGCTCGGACGCGCTGTCCAGCACCGGGGTGATCAGCTCGCTCGTCGGGAACGCGGTGGAGAGCAGCCGGTGCGGGCACGTCTCGGGAAGGGTCAGATAGTGCCGGGGGGACTGGCCCCTGACTCCGTGTCCGGTGATGTAGACGACCACGGCGTCCCGGTATCCGGCCGCCGCCAGGTCCACCTCCATGAGGAAGCTCCGCAGTTCCATGACGGTGGTCGGAGCGGGATCGGCCCGCACCACCTCGAACCGGCGGTCCGGGCCGAGAGCGGGGTCGGCCAGCCAGCCGGTGATCCGCTCCACCTGGCCGTCGATCGCCTCGCGGAAGCCGTCGTCCTTGCCTTCGTCGAGCGCGACGACGACCAGCCGGCGCCGGGCGATGCCGTCCAGAGCTTCGGTGTCCGCACCGTTCAACCGCCGGCCCCCCGGTGAGTGCGCCGCACGGTCGGGCGGCGGACACAGCCTAACCACCTTCGTACGGGGCGTGGTTGGGCACGGAAGCGGCAGGCGGGCGGGCGGCTGGGGAGTTTCTTTCGGATCGGGCCGGACCGGTGAGCGGGGTCCGGTGCCGTGGATCGCGAGGCGGAGGAGGGAGCCCACGCGGAGCGCCGGCGACCGACGACAACGCGGCGGGGCGCGGTGCCGGGGCTCGCGAGCCCGGCACGATCCGGAAGAGACGACCTAGGATCGGGGGCCGGACGCCGGCCGGACGGAGAGGGAGCGCATGCGCGGTCTGCACATCGTGGGGGTGCACGGGATCAGGCAGGGCGCCGGTGCGACCACCGAGATGCTCAGCGACGCCTGGCGGACCACGCTCGCGTCGGCGCCGGAGCCGCCGGGCGGACCGCTCTGGTCCGGCCCGGCGGGGGTGGCGGTGACCGTCCCCTCCTACCAGGGTGTCTTCCCGAGGACGCGTACCCGGTTCATCCGGCTGGGGCCGGATGAACCGGAGGAGACGGAGACGGGTCCGGTGGGCGAGGAGGAGGAGACCTTCATCCTGGAGGCGCTGGCCGCCTACTCCCCCTCGGCCCTCGTGGCCGAGGCCGGGGCCCTGGCCGACGGTGGGGAGGACCGGCTCGCGTCGGCCGGGACCCTCGGCGAGGAGGACCGGCTCACCCCGCGCATCCGGCGGCGGGCCAGGGCCGTGAACCGCGTGGAGGGCAAGGGGGTGACCGGCCGTCTGCTGTGGATCGTCCGCGAGGCCCACACCTATCTGCGGGAGCCGGGCGTCGGAGCGGCCGTCCGCGCGACGGTGCGGGAGGCGCTGCTGCGCGACGACACGGCGATGGTCATCGCGCACTCCCTCGGCAGCGTGATCTTCTACGACATGCTCAGCCGGGGCGAGGTGCCCGTGGACCGCCGGGGAGCGCCCACCGTGACCACCCTGGTGACCTGCGGCTCCCCGCTGCGGTGGCTCGCGGTCCGCGAGGGCGTCCACGCCGCGGGCGGCCCGCTCTCGGTGCCGGACGGGGTCCGGTGGACCAATCTCTACGCCCCCCGGGACGTGGTGAGCCGGGGCACGGGCCTCGCGGATCTCGCGGACGGTGTCACCGACGCCAGGGTGCACAACGGCACCCTGCGCGCCCACGATGTGCACCGCTACCTCGACAAGCCCGAAATCTCCGAGTGTGCCGTCCGGGCCCGGGCCCGCGCCCGCTGAAGCAGCGGCGGCGCGCACCGGCGGCACGCGCGAGGTACGCCCCGTCAGGGCCCGGGCGGCGGCGCGATCTGCCGCATGAGGTCCATCAGGTCCGGGGCCACCCACTCCTCCGCGATCCTGCCGTCCTCGAAACGGTAGAGCTCGATACTGCGGAACCCGACCGGCCGGTGGGTCGCGGCCACGCCCTGGAAGGTGCCCCGGTGGGTGCCGCGGAAGCGGAGGCGCACCGCCACCCTGTCGTGGGCGCCGAACATGTCCTCGACGGTGATCCGGAGGTCGGGGAAGCCCTCCAGCATGGCCCGCGCCCCCAGCCGCCAGACCTCCCGTCCGCGCAGCGGGTCCGGCACTCCGGGGAGGCTGGCGGTGAAGTCCTCCGTCAGCAGCTCGGCACAGGCGTCGAGGTCGCCGCTCTGGAGCCGTTCGAAGGCGGTGCGCAGCACGGCCCGGTTGGTCTCGGTTCCGGTGTTCATCGAATGTCCTTCCCTCGGGGGTCTCGGGGGTCTCGGGGGTCTCGGGGGTCTCGGGGGTCTCGGGCGGGCCGGGACCGGCGCAGGGCGCCGGCCAGCGCGTCCGGGTCGTCGGCGTGGAAGCGGATGACGCGTGCCTCTCCCCGGCCGCCGAGCGGGCGGGTGAAGGCCAGGGGGCGGGTGAGTTCCAGGGTCACCGTGGTCTGGCCGGCCACGATGAGGTCGAGCACGCCCTCGCCGGACAGCGACACGAGCCTGCCCCGCGGGTAGCGGCGGTCGACCCGGACCGAGGCGACCGCGTCCGCCGGGACGTCGAGGTCGAAGAGGGCGCCGTAGCGGATGCGCACGGAGCCGTCGGGGCGCGCCACGTGCGGCCGGGTGACACAGGCCGCGTGCATGCCGAGCAACAGCAGGACGCCGTAGACGTCGAGCACGAGCAGCACCCGGTGGACGACGGGCCAGGGGATCAGATACGCCAGCGCCACCGTCTCGACCACCGAGACGAAGACCAGTCCGTACATGAGTGCCGTCTGCGGCCCGGTGTATCCGGCGGCGTGGTCCCCGGCGCGTACACCGTGTGTCCGGCGCGCCGCCCACCGGGCGAGGGAGCCGGCGGCCCGCGCCTCGTGCGCCAGCAGCCGGCGTATCCGCACGGGGACGACGGCGCGGACGGCGGCCCGCGCGCCCCGCGCGTACCCGGTGCCGCTCATCGCCGGCCCCGGCGCAGGAACTCCGCCATGAGCCTGCGGACGACCTCCGCCTGCGCGGGGGCGTACTCCGCGAGCAGCGCCTCCCGGAATCCGTCCACGACCCGCCCGTCGGCGGGGATCGCGGCGAACACCTCGTCCGGGACGGCCGCCACGAGTTCGGCCGCCAGCGCCGGAATCCTCGGATCGTCGACCGGGGCGTCGGCGAGCGCGTCGAGCCGTTCGTACAGCGCGAGCAGCGCGGGATCGGCGGCGAACGGGCCGAGCACCGCGTACAGTTCCCGGCCGTCGATGCCCAGGGTGTCGAGGAGTGTCAGATGCTCCCGGTCCTTCGCGGCGGCGGGCGAGGCCGTGGGCGGTGCCTTCGCGAGGAGCGCGGCGAGCGCGGGGGAGAGCGTTTCGGCCTCGTCCGGGCCGGCGGCCAGCAGCGCCGCGAGCCGCCGCCTGCGCTCCCCGATCGCGGCCTCCTGCCGGGCGAGGTCGGTGTCCAGCTCCTCCAGTACGTCGGCCAGGTCGCGCCCCGCGTCGTCCGCGAGGACGTCCCTGACCTCGTCGAGGCTGAGCCCCAGCTCGGTGAGCCGGCGCACCCGCGCCAGCAGGACGGCGTCGCGGACGCTGTAGGCCCGGTATCCGTTGGGGCGCCGCTCCGGCTCCGGGAGCAGCCCGACATGGTGGTAGTGCCGGATCGCCCGGGTCGTGACCCCGACGAGCGCGGCGATCTCTCCGATCCGCATGGCCTCAGTAGAAACCCTGCCGCCGCGTCAAGGTCAAGCGCCGTCCGGGGCGTGGCGGGCCGGACCGTGACGATCACCACAGGCCCGTGGACCGCCGGGGTGCCGGTGGGCGTTGACGCACCCCCGGCGTGCGCCGTGATGCTCGGTACGTACCGGCAGTGAGCGGATGACGACACAGAGGTGCCCCTGACATGAGACTGTCCAGAACCGGCCGACCGCCCCGCAACCGCCGTCTCGCGGTGCTGGCCACGAGTACGGCCGCCCTTCTCGCGGCGCTGGTCGCGCCGCAGACCGGCGCCTCGGCCGCGCCGGCCGCGCCGGCCGCGCCGCAGGAGCGCGACCGCGCGTCGGCCGCGTCCCACCGCGGTCCGGTCCTCGACGCACAGCGGACGGCCCGGGCCCAGGTGGACGAGTGCTTCAGGTCCATCGGCGGTCCGCGGCCGCTGCCGCGGGGCGGGGTCTGCCCGTCCGGCTTCCAGCCGAAGATCAACGGCGCGTATGTGTGGAGTGCGGCGCGCTCCGGTGACCACGCGTACTTCGGCACCCTCTCCAACATCACCTGCAACGCCTCCTCCACCTACTCCGGCGACACGACTCCGTACCTGGTGCGGAACGCGGACGTGTGCGAGTTCGGCAAGGGCACCAACGCCGGTGCGCTGGGCGAGATCTACGGTGACGCCCGCACGCCCCAGGTACTGCGCGTCAACGCCGACACCCAGAAGGTCGAGGACGTCACTCCGGCGTCGGACCCGCTGATCAAGCGGACGCTGGGGCTGCGGGGCGCCGCCGCCCACGACGACGTCGTCCTGCTCTTCGGGCAGACGGTGAACGAGGGCCAGGCCGTGGGCCAGAGCCTGTCGATGTTCGCCTTCGAGGGCAGCACGGGCGAGTTCCTGGGCTCCAAGGCGTACACCGATCTGGTCAGCGCGCGCGGCGGCGTGGTCGCCTCGGACGGCAACCTGTATCTGGCGGGCCGCGCGCCGGGCGTCAACGGCGGCCGGGTGCTGCGCTGGACCGGTGACAAGGAGAACCCGTTCTCCTTCGATGTCGTCGCCCAGCTGGAGAACGACCCCGGCTATCTCACCACCTTCAAGGACCGTCTCGTCGCCTCCGGCTGGGGCACCCAGGTGCCCGGTGAGCGGGGCGCGGTGAGCGGCGGCGCGTCGAAGGTCTGGATGAGCCCGCCGATCCCGGCGTCGGGGCTCACCTTCGACGGCGCGGCGGCCTGGCAGCCGATCTTCTCCTGGGACGAGTACGACCCGGACCCGGCGATCAGCAAGGGCGTCGCCTGGGGCGCGCTCACCGAGTGGCGCGGCGAGCTGTACGTCGGCAGCTACAACCAGGCCGCGGTCGGCGCGGTGCAGACGATGTGGAAGGCGTACGGGCAGCCCAAGGGCGACGCGCTGCGCAAGCGCGACATGCTCTCCGCCGCGCGGCCGGCCACGGTCTTCCGGATCAGCGACCCGGGCTCGGAGAAGCAGCGCACGACCCTGCTGTACGGGGAGGAGAAGCTGCCGGTCTACAACCCGAACACCAGGCGGTGGAGCTCCAAGCCCAATCTGCTCGGGCAGAAGCCGAGGTTCGGCCCGTCGGGCTTCAACGGCAATGTCGGCAACTCCTACGCCTGGACCTTCACGGTCTTCCAGGACCGGCTGTACATGGCCACGTTCGACGGCACCGGGCTGATCACGCCCGGCTCGCACTTCACCGCGGTCAACAACGGCCTGTCGCAGACGGCGAAGCGGAGTCTGGAGTCGGTGGTGGGTCCGTCGCTGAAGGCCACTCTCGGCGGCGGGGACGTCTGGCGGATGGACGACCCGGCGAAGCCGGCCGTGGCCGAGACGCTCAACGGCTTCGGCAACCGCTCGCAGCACGGTGTGCGGGTCTTCCTGCCCTTCGAGGACAAGGGGTTCCTGTACGCGGGGATGGCCTCCTCCTGGAATCTGCGGGCGACCGCCAGGGACCGCGGCGGCTGGGAGCTCAACCGGCTGACTCCGGGCGCGAAGCGGGCACCGCTGGACACCCGGCTGCCCGATGACGCGCGGGAGGCGGCGGCGGGCGCCGGGGTCACCGGCTTCTGATCACCGGCCCGGACCGTGCCACCGGCCCGCACCGCGCGACCGGCCCGCACCGCGCCACCGGCCCGCACCGCGCCACCGATCCGCACCGCGCTACCGGCCCCGCCCGCCGAACCCGGCGGGCGGGGCCTTCGCCGGACGGCGGCGGGGCGGCGGGGCGGCGGTCAGCGGCCGGGGACGGAGCGCCCCGGCCCGGCGCGGTGGGAGTCGCGGCCCTTGTTGACCAGCCGGGTGACCTGCTGGCGGGAGCGGCCGGCGACCCGGGCCAGCTCGGTGAGGGTGAGGCCGCCGTCGTCGACGGCGGCGCGGTAGCCCTCCACCCGCCCGTGGGTCACGGCGCCGTTGAGCGCCTGGAAGGCCGCGGAGAACTCCGCCCACGCCGTGTGCATGGCAGAGCCGCCGAGCACCACGGACGGTGGTCCGGGGCGGCGGCCGGCCCGCAGCTCCACGAGCGAGTCCTCCACCCGTGTCAGGGCCGTGCGGAAGTCCTGGCAGGTGGCCAGGATGGTGTCGATCAGCCGGTAGAACTCGGCGAGTTCGCCGTAGGGCGCGTCCGCGCCACCGCCCGGCACCGCCGCCTCTTCGGCGGCCCCGCTGTCACTCGTGTCCGTTGCGTCCGGTCTCTGCGCCGGCATCGCGGCTCCCCTCCCCGAAGGTGCGTCAACTCGGCACAAGTGAATCCGAAACACCTCTCAGAGGGAAGTCCTGATCAGTCTTTCAGCACATCAGTGGACCATGACGTGATTCACCTCTAACGTGAACAGGCGTCCCGGACAGCGGAGGTGACCGTGCGCGGACCGTGCGCCCCCGAGCCGTATCCGCACCGGAGTCCCGGCGGCGGGGCACCCGGCGGACCGTCCGGGGCGGCCGTCGATCCGGTGCTGCGGCACGCGGCCGAGCTGCTGCGCCCGGATCTCCCCGTGTTCACGGAGGGTGTGGTGGGCCGGGTGCGCGCGGCCGTCGCGTACTACGGCGATCCGCTGCTCTCCCCGCCCGATCTGGCGCGGTCCGCGCTGACCGCGCTGGACTCCTTCGTCGCCGGGCTCATCGCGCCGGAGAGGGCGGCGGAGTCGGGCGAGTACGCCCGGGCGGTCGGCGAACGGCGCGGCCGGGACGGCGCTCCGGTCCAGGCGCTGCTGCACGCCTACCGCATCGCCGGGGCCGTTCTGTGGGACGCGCTGGTCGCGCGGGTGGCGCGCGAGTGCCCGGAGCGGGTCGCGGCCATGGCGTACGCCGCCAACGATGTCTGGCGGCGGGTGGACGGGGATGCCGCGCTGGTGGCCGAGGCCCACCGCAGAGCGGTTGCCGGGCCGCCGCCCGATGACGGCCCGCGGCACCGGCCGGTGCTGGAGGCGCTGTTGCGCGGGCAGGCCGACCCCGCGCGCCTCCCGGTGTTCGCCGCCTCCCTGGGCCTGCCCCGGTACGGCCGGTACGCGGTCGCCGTGCTGCGCGGCCCCGGGGCGCGGCTCTGGGACACCGGCCCGGCGCGCGAACTCCGCGAGGGCGTCGAGCTGTACTGGTGCCCGCGCGAGGACGGGGTGGCCGTCGTGGCGCTGCTCGGCGACCGGCCGCTGGCCGGCCTGGGCGCGCTCATCCCGGTGGGAGCGCACACCCGAGGGGGTGTCAGCACGGTGGTGGGCGGCCTGGCGGAGCTGGGCCGGGCCCACGGCCTGGCGGAGCTGGCGCTCGGCGCGTGCCCGGCGGACGGGGAGCTGACCCCGGTGGGCGACCGGCCCCTGCGGGCGTTCGCGCTGGCCAGGCCGGATCTGGCCGAGGACTTCGCGGACCGGGTGCTCGGTCCCGTACGGGCGCTGCGGCCCGCCGAGCGGGACGAGTTGCTGGCCACCCTCGCGGCCTGGCTGGAGTGCGGCGGCTCCACCCGGCGGGCGGGCGAGCGGCTGTACTGCCACCGCAACACCGTCCTCAACCGGCTGCGCCGGCTCGAAGCGCTCACCGGCCGCCGGCTGGCGCACCCCCGGGACGCGGCGGACCTGGCGATGGCCCTGGAGGCGCAGTGGGTGAGCGCACCGCCCGGCGGCCACGGCTCCCTCAGCGGGGACGGCACCGGTGACGGCACCGGTCGCTGACCCGGCGGGCGGCACCGGTGACGGCACCGGTCGCTGACCCGGCGGGCGGCCCGGCTGTGCCCGGCGCGCGGCGGTCCGCCCCGGTGGTGTGCCGGCGCACAGGATGGTCACGCGCGGTGGAGCACCGTCTTCCCGGCACCTTCCGGCCGTGCCGGGCCCGTGTGACATTCGGCTGCACAGCCCCTCCCCCAGCCGCCGGAGCCCCGGACGGAAGGAGCGCCCACATGCACGCTCACGGGACCCACCGCACCCACCGCACCCACCGCACCCACCGAATACGCCCCCGGCCCGCCCGCGTACGCGCTGTCCTCGTCGGCGCGCTGCTCGCCGCGCTGGTCGCGGCCACCGTGCTCGCGCCCGCCGGACCCTCGGCCGCGTGGACCGCCCGGGCGGCCGGGAACGTCGCGGGGGTCACCGTCGGCGGTCCACCGCTGAGCACCCCGCCGGACCGGCTGGCCGCGGCCCTGGACTGCCCGGCCGGTTTCCCCCGCTCGGAGCGCGAGCCGGTCCTGCTCGTCCACGGCACGGGCGTGGACTCCGCTCTCAACTGGGGCTGGAACCAGGCCCCGGCGCTGCGGGACCGGGGGTACGACGTGTGCACCGTCGACCTGCCGGGACGGTCGACCGGGGACATCCAGGAGTCCGCCGAGTACGTCGTCCACGCCGTCGCCGCGCTGCACGCGGCCACCGGCCGCAAGGCCGATGTCGTCGCGCACAGCCAGGGCGGCCTCCAGATCCGCTGGGGGCTGACCTGGTGGCCGGGGCTGCGGGACATGGTCGACGACGTGGTCAGCCTGGGCACACCGGAGCACGGCACCGCGGCCGGTGACCTGCTGTGCGTGCTGCCCTGCGCGGCGGCGGCACATCAGATGACACAGGGCTCGGCCTTCCTCGCCGCGCTGAACTCGGGTGACCAGACACCCGGCGCCGTCTCCTACACCTCGATCCGCACGCGCGACGACCTGGCCGCCGTCCCGCACTGGACGGCGGTCCTGGACGGGGCCCGCAACATCGGGCTCCAGGAGGTGTGCGGCATCCGGCTGGTGACCCATGTGGGGCTGGTCTACGACTCGGTGGCGTTCCGGCTGGTGCTCGACGCCCTGAGCAGCCCCGGCCCCGCCGATCCGCGACGGCTGCCGGCCGGTGCCTGTCTCGCCGCTCCGTACGTCCCCGGGGTCGGCGCCCTCGATGTCGTCCGCGCGACGGCCGCGGTGGTCCCCGCGGCGGCCACGGCACTGGCCGCGGCCCCCCGGACGCACCACGAGCCGCCGCTGCGGCCGTACGCCTCACCGGGGCGGTGATCAGGGGGCCGTCCGGGGAGCGGGCGGGGACTGGGACGGGGTGAGGAGAGCCGGTGCGGGGCCGTGCCCACGACCGGGTGCGGCCATCCGGCGCCGGGTCCGCAGGCCCGGGGCGGCCCACGGAGGCGCGGCGGGCGGGGCGGAACGCGCCGTCGGCCCGCTCCCCGGATGCCCTCCGGGCGCCCCCTCGGGGCAGGCGCCACCCGGAGCGGGAGCGGCTACGCTGACCGCCGACGCGGACGACGGCTGCCGCGTCCGCCCGCGTCCGTCCCGCGGGCACGACAGCCGAGAGGAGCACCGTATGACTGCTCTGTCCGATTCCCGGTGTCCCGTGCTCGACCCCACCGCCCGTACCGCGCACGCGGACGCGGCCGTTCTGCGCGCCCTGGGCCCGGCCGCCCCGGTGGAGCTTCCCGGGGGCGTCCGCGCCTGGTCGGTCACGCGTCACAGCGTCATCCAGCGGCTCACCGGCGACCCCCGGGTCTCCCGTGATCCGTACCGGCACTGGCCCGGCCTCGCCGATGTGCCCGAGGGCTGGTCGCTCGCCGTCTCCGCTCTCATGCGGAACTTCCTCAACTCCTACGGCGACGAGCACCGCAGGCTGCGCCGCCGGATGGCACCGTCGTTCTCGCCCCGGCGGGTGGAGGCGCTGCGCCCGCAGATCCAGGCGACGGCGGACCGTCTCGCCGACGGCCTCGCCGCGCTGGCGCCCGGTCAGAGCACCGATGTCCGGCGGGCCCTGTCCCTGCCGCTGACCATGACGGTCATCTGTGATCTCTTCGGTGTCCCCGCCTCCCTGCGGGAGGACTTGGGCGCCGCCATCGACGCGCTGATGGACACCACCGCGAGCCCCGAGCAGGGCCGGGCCCGGCTGGCCGAACTCACCGCACGGCTGGCGGGGCTGCTGGAGCACAAGAAGGCGCATCCGAGCGCCGACTTCACCAGCGATCTGCTCGCCCCGCCGGCGGACGGGGAGGCGGAGCTGACCGACGGGGAACTGCTCGACCATCTCTTCCTCATGCTCGCCGCGGGGTACGAGACGGCCGTCAACCTCATCACCAGCGCCGTCCACGCCCTGCTCGCCGAGCCCGGACACCTCGGCCGGCTCCGGCGGGGCGCCATCGGCTGGGACGATGTCATCGAGGAGACGCTGCGGCACAACGGCCCGATCATGCACCACCCGATGCGGTACGCCATCGAGGACATCGACCTCGGCGAGGGCGTCCTGATCCGCCGGGGCGAGCCGATCATCATCGCCTTCGCCGCCGCCGGGCGCGACCCCGGGCTCCACCCCGACCGCCCCGATGCCTTCGACCCGGCGCGGCCCGGGAAGGAGCATCTCGCCTTCGGCCACGGCCCGCACTTCTGCCTCGGCGCCCATCTCGCCCGGCTGGAGACCCATATCGCCCTGACCACGCTGTTCGCGCGCTTCCCCGATCTGGCCCTCGCCCACCCCGACCGGACCCCGGACCCCGTCCCCTCGCTCTCCCTCAACGGGCCCGCGCGGCTGTACGTCGTTCCCCGCCCCCGGACCCCCTGACGGCTCTCACGGGCGCGCGCCGGGCCATGGACCGGGTCCGGCGCGCACCGGGCGTCCGCGCGGTCAGCCCGCGAACCGGGCCATCCACTCCTCGACCTCGTCCGCCGACCTCGGCAGGCCCGCCGACAGGTTCTCGTGGCCGTCGGCGGTGACGAGCAGGTCGTCCTCGATCCGGACACCGATGCCGCGCCACTCCTCGGGCACGGTGAGATCGTCCGGCTGGAAGTAGAGACCGGGCTCCACGGTGAGCACCATGCCCGGCTCCAGCACGCCGTCGACGTACTCCTCGTTCCTGGCCCGCGCGCAGTCATGGACATCGAGGCCGAGCATGTGGCCCGTGCCCGCCATGGTGAAGCGGCGCTGGAGGCCGAGTTCGTACGCGCGGTCCGCCGGTCCCTCGATGAAGCCCCACTCGACCAGCCGGGCCGCCAGATGGCGCTGGGACGCCTCGTGGAAGTCGCGGTACGGGGCGCCCGGCACCACGGCGGCCATGCCCGCCTCCTGGGACTCGTGGACCGCGTCGTAGACCTTGCGCTGGAGGGGGGTGAAGGTGCCGCTGATCGGCAGGGTGCGGGTGACATCGGCGGTGTAGAGGGTGTGGGTCTCCACCCCGGCGTCGAGCAGCAGCAGGTCCCCCGGGCGCACCGGACCGTCGTTGTCCGTCCAGTGCATGATCGTGGCGTGCTCCCCGGCCGCGCAGATCGAGCCGTAGCCGACGGAGTTGCCCTCAAGGCGGGCGCGGCGGAAGAAGGTGCCCTCGATCCACCGCTCGGAGGAGGCGACCGCCCGGGAGAGCTCCCCGATCACATCGGTGAATCCGCGCACGGTGGAGTCCACGGCCTTGCGGAGTTCCGCGATCTCCCAGTCGTCCTTGACCAGACGGAGATCGCTGAGCGCCTCCTCCAGTGCCTCGTCGCGCTCCGCGTCGGTGGTGACGGCCGCCTCCAGCGAGGGGTCGACACCCCGGACGATCCGGGTCGGCGCGCCGGGCGCGGCGGCCAGGTCGGCGGCGGCCGTGCGGATGTCGCGGCAGGGCAGACCGAGGACGCGTTCAGCCTCCCCGAGGGAGCGGCGCCGGCCCATCCACAGCTCCGCCGTGGGGCCGGTCCAGAACTCGTCGTCGTCCCTGCTGTCCCGGGGCAGCTGGTAGCAGTGGGCGTCATGGCCGCCGTCCGGCCGGGGTTCGAGGACGAGCGCGCCGTTCCGGGCCCGGTCCCCGGTCATGTGGACATAGGCCGAGTGCGGCCGGAAGGGGTAGCTGTCGTCGTTCGAGCGGACCTTGAGGTTCCCGGAGGGGATCACCAGACGCTCGCCCGGAAAGCGCGCGGAGAGCGCGGCGCGGCGGCGGGCGGCGTACGGGGCCTGCTCACCGGGGCGCAGATCGCGGCGCTCGGTGTCGGCCCAGCCCGTGCGCATCAGGGCGGAGAGTTCCTCGGAGATCCCCGCGTAGAGACCGTTCTTCCGGGTTTTCGCCATGTCCTCGTACACCTTTCTCTGGGCCGGTTCGCCGGCGGTTCCCGGACGGTATCCCGCGTGGTGCCCGCCCGGTGCCCAGGAGTGCCACTGGCACGGATCGGCCACCGGTGGGTCCGGGCCGCCGATAATGAGGCGCATGAGAAACGCGAAACTCGGTGAGGCGCTCCGCCTTCTGGGGCTCGACCGTGCGGCGGCCCAGCTCTATCTGGCCCTCCTCGATGTGGCCCCGGCCCCGCTGGGGGAGATCGGGGCCGCGGCCGGTCTGGGCGGCGCTGAGCTGGCCTCGGCCCATGGCGCGCTGGTCGACGCCGGGCTGGCGAGCGCCGCCGGGGAGGGCGGGGCCCCGGTGGCGCCGGTGCCGCCCACCGCCGGTCTGGAGATCCTCGCCCGGCACCGGGCGGCCGAGGTGGAGGAGTCGCGGCTCGCTGTCGGGGGCGCGTTCGACGCGTTCCGGCGGCAGCGGCTCGCCGCGTACAACGACCATCTCGTGGAAGTGGTCACCGGCGACGCCGTCGGCCCCAGAATCCGCCAGGCCTGGGCGAGCGCCCGCGATCAGATCCGGCAGTTCGAGTCGCCTCCGTACGCACCCCTGGCGGGCGCCACGGAGGACGCGCTGGCCACACTCGCCCGGGGGGTGACGCAGCGGGTGGTGTACTCCCGGGACGCGCTGGAGCATCCGGGGCATCTGAGGGACGCCGTCGAGCCGTGCGTCCGGGCCGGCGAGCAGGCCAGGGTGCTGCCGTCGGTACCGGTCAAACTCGTGATCATCGATGAGGTGTACGCGCTGGTCTCGCTGTCGATCCACGAGGCCGATGTGCACAACACCATGCTGGTCGTGCAGCCGTGCGGCCTGCTCTCCGCGCTGATCGCGCTGTTCGAGCAGTCCTGGCGGAACGCCCTGCCCTTCCCCGGCCGCGCGGCGGGTCCGGGCGGCCCGCCACCCGCGGACCGGCGTCTGCTGTGGCTTCTCGCCTCCGGCGCGAGCGACGATGCCATCGCCCGGGAACTGGGCATCAGCCGCCGCACGCTGTTCCGGCGGCTGCAGATCCTGATGGCCCGGCTCGGGGCCGCGAACCGCTTCCAGCTGGCGTTGCAGGCGCAGCGCGGCGGATGGCTGTGAACCGGCCGGCCCGCCGGCGCGGCGCGGTTCTAGGTGGTTGTCGCCGACGCGAGCGCGTACGGCGCGGTGGAAAGGTCACAGGCGCGGTGACCGAACGGCCGCGGACCGACAACGACCAGCGGGAGAACTCATGGCAGCCCAGGGCATCACCTACACCGGTCTCGACGCGCTCCTCACCCCGGAGAACTCCGTCGTTCTGTTGATCGACCATCAGGGTGCCCAGTTCGCGGGCATGCGCAGCATGGACGCCGGTCTGGTGGTCAACCATGTGACCGCGCTGGCCAAGGGGGCCAAGGTGTTCGATGTGCCGACCATCCTCACCACCGTGGTGGAGGAGCGCGGTGGCCGGCTCATCCGGCAGATCCAGGACGTGTTCCCCGACCAGACCCCGATCGACCGTACGACGATCAACACATGGGAGGACCAGCGGGTGGTGGACGCCGTGGCCGCCACGGGCCGCAGGGACATCGTCATGGCGGGGCTCTGGACGGACATCTGCCTGGCCTGGCCCGCGATCCACGCCATAGCCGACGGCTACCGGGTGTTCGCGGTGACGGACGCCTCGGGCGCCACCAGTGTCGAGGCCCATGAGCGCGGCATCCAGCGCATGATCCAGGCCGGTGTGATCCCGACCTGCTCCGGAACCGTCATCGGGGAGTGGCAGCGGGACTGGGCCCGCGAGGAGACCGTACCGGGCGTGACCGAGATCCTGCTGGAGCACGGTGGTGTCTTCGGCACCAGCCTGGCCTGGGAGCTGCAACTGCTCGGCCTCGACAAGAGCTGAACCCGCGCCGGACGGCCCCGCGGTGCCCCCGCCGGGGCGGTCGCGGGGCCCGTCCGGCGAATCCTCCCCGGGGGGCGCGGAACACCCCGGACGGGTTCCCTATCCCGGTTCCCGGCCGACGGCGTCCAGCATTCTGCCGATCAGCTCGCCCAGGGTGTCGACCTCCTGGGACGTCAGGGGGTCGAAGAAACACCGGCGGACCGTCTCCACATGGAGAGGGGCCGCGCTCTCGATCGCGCTCCGCCCCGAGGCGGTCAGCCGCACCATGGCTCCCCGGGCGTCGTCGGCGCACGGTTCCCGGGTGACGAGGCCGCGCTTCTCCATACGGATGATCTGGTGGGAGAGCCGGCTGCGCTCCCATCCCACCTCCAGGCCCAGTTCTCTCGACCGCAGCAGTCCGCCGGGCGCGTCGGAGAGGGGGACGAGCAGCGCGTAGTCGGCACCCGAGAGACCGGAGTCCCGCAGGAGCTGGCGTTCCTGCGCGCTCTGCAGATCCCGGCGCAGGTCCCGGTACATCTTCCAGACCCGCGCCTCCCGCTCGTCGAGCCATCGCGGTTCTTTCATGGGAGGGAAGGTAGCAGAGGGCCGGCATGGCCCCGGAGGGGGAAATGAGCGCGCTCCCCGGGCCGGGACTCCGTCAGATCCCGGGCAGCGCGGTGGGCAGTTGCCGGCGGGAGGAGAGGCCCATCTTCTTGAACACACCTCTCAGATGGGCGTCCACCGTCCGGGGGCTCAGGTTCAGTTCGGCCGCCGCCTCCCTGGTGGTGGCTCCCGTCGCCACCAGATGGGCAACCCTCCGTTCCTGGGAGGTCAGCAAGGAGGTGTCGGCCCGTCCGGTCCAGGGCGCGGAGCGCGCCCGGAGGGTGCGGGCGCGCTCCCCGGCAGCGCGCGACTCCCGGGCGGCCCGCGCGGCGAAGGCGGCGGCGCCGCAGGCGGAGAACACCGTGTACGCCTGTCCCAGCTGTCGGCGTGCCTCGACCCGGTATCCGCCGGCCCGCAGCCATTCCCCGTACAGAAGACGGCCGCGAGCGGCCTGCGGGGCCGCCCCGCTGAGATCGAGGCGCCGGATGGCCTCCCGGTACAGCTCCCCGGCCTCCGCACCGCCGCAGAGGAGGGCCTGGGAGCGCAGCCGTACTCTGAGCGCCCAGTCCGTGGAACTGGCGCGGGTGCGCCGGATCACTCCCTCCAGCGCCGCGTCGGCGAGGCCGCGCTCTCCCGACCGGGCTGCCGCCTCCACGAGTTCGGCCAGACCCCAGGTGTGCAGGCCGGTCTCGTCGAGCCGATGGTCGGAGCGCCACACCCGGACGGTGTCGGCGGGGCGGCCGAGTCCGTTGAGGAGGACGGCCCGGGCGTGGCCGACGGCCGTGAGCAGCCGGCCGTCCCCGCGCGCGACCGCGTCCCGCCGGGCCTCGGCGGCGAGCGACGCGGTCCGGGCCCGGTCCCCGCGCCAGGCGGCGAGGGTGATCCGCGCACAGGACAGCTCCGGGTCGCCGGACCCATCCGGGCAGTCGGGGCGGTCCGGGCCGCTCGGCGGGGAGCCGGCCTCCCGGACCAGGGCCGCGGCGGCCCCGAACTCGCCGGTGTGGACATGGAGCAACGCCCGCCGGCCCAGGGCGGCGCGGAGCACGGTCCAAGGGCCCGAGCGCCGGGCCTCGCGCAGTTGGCGGTCGGCGAGCCGGTGCCACGCGGACTCGTCCCACAGATCGATCGCCGCACCGCACAGCGCCCCCGCCTCATCCGCTCCGGGGGGCGGGGTCCCCTGGCCGTCGAGGTGGGAGCGGAGCGCGCGTTCCAGCGCGGGCGCGGCGGAGGCGACACCCGCGCGCTCGCGGGTGGTGAGGGCGCTGAGCAGCAGATCGAGAGGGCGTGGGAGGCCGGGAGGCGGGGTGGGGTGCCCGCTGCCGGATGGTTCCGGGGGTTCCGGGGGTTCCGGGGGTTCCGGGGGATGCGGGGGTTCCGGGGGATGCGGGGGATGCGCTCCGGTGGCGAGGCGGCCCGCGCGCTCGGTGGCGATCAGCCGCTCCAGAGAGACCTCCCGCAGCAGCGGCGCGTCCATGGGGACGGAGGCCAGGAGCGCGGCCGCCCGCCGCAGCAGACCGGCCGCGCTCGCGTACCGGCCGCGATCGAGGGCCAGGCGGGCGTGGAGGGTCTCGGCACGGGCGGTCAGCCGTTCGTCGAGCGGCCCGGAGCGGACGCGTGCCAGCAACCGTTCGGCCGACCGGTGGGCTCCGGCGGCACGGTGGGCCCCGGCGGCGCTCAGAGTGCGCGCGGCGCGGTCCCGGGCGCCGGGGGTGAGCCGGGCCGCCGCTTCGAGGAGGACGGCGGCCCCGCCCGGTGTCCCGGACCGCGCGGCCGATCGCTCGACGGCCGCCGCGATGGCCTCGTCCGGACCGGCGAGGGAGTGCGCGCGGTGCCGTGTCCCCGGGTCCGGTCGGCCGGCGACGGCGTCCGCCGCGACCGCGAGGGCGCGGTGGGCGGACCGGCGTTCGGCCGGTGTGGCCCCGCACCAGACGAGGGTCCGCACGAGGGGGTGGCTGAACCGGACCCACAGGCCGACCTCCAGGAGCGCGGCCCGCTCGGCGGGCGCCGCCGCCTCGGCGCCGATGCCCAGGTGCCGGGCGGCCCGCCACAGATACAGGGGGTGTCCGGTGGGCTCGGCCGCCGCCACCAGCAGGAGCCGGCGGGTGGCCGGGGGGAGCGCGGAGAGGCGGTCGCGGAGGTCGGCCTCCGCACACGCCCGGGGCGGGGCGTCACCGGATGGCGTGTCCGGGGTGCCCGGGCCCCCCGGGATGTCCGGGTCATTGGATTCTTCCGGTTCATCCGGGTCGTCCGGTGCGGGGAGGCGGGCGGCCCGGGAGATTCCGATGAGGGCGGAAGGGTTGCCCCGGGCCTCGGCGACGACACGGTCCCGCACCGGGCGGTCGAGCGGGTCGAGGTCGCGCCGCGACAGAAGGATTCGGGCGTCCCGCTCGGGCAGTCCGGCGAGGAACAGCGTGGGAAGACCGGCCAGTTCGGTCCGGCCGTGGTGCCGCCGGGCCGCGAGCAGGAAGACGACCGGAATGTCATGGACTCTCCGGGCGGCGAAGGCGAGTGCCCGGCTGGAGGCCCGGTCCAGCCGGTGCGCGTCGTCGACGGCACAGAGCACGGGCCGTTCGGCCGAGGCCGCGGCCAGCAGGCCCAGCGCCGCCGTGGCCACGAGAAACGGATTCCGGTCGGTGGCGGCGGCGCCCCGCAGCGGCGCTGCCTCCAGACAGCGCCGCTGCGGCGGGGGGAGCGTGGCGACGACGGCCGCCAGCGGGGCGCAGAGCCGGCTCAGCCCGTCGTAATCCCGGCGGCTGTCCGTCTCCTCGCCATGGCCGCGCAGGACGGTGGTCCCCGGCGGGGTCCGCACCGACGCCAGCAGGGCGGTCTTCCCGATGCCCGCCTCGCCCACGATCACCAGCGCTCCCCCGCGCCCGGCGGCGAGGCCGGCGATCAGCCGGTGGAGCCGCCGGCTCTCCTGGCGGCGGCCGATGAGCGGAGCCCCGCTCCCGGGCGACATCCGGTGGGTGGACACCGCTCCCCCGTCGTCCGACGCGACCGCCGCACGCCGGGGCCCGGCGCGCCGCCCGCCCGGGCATCACGGGCGCGCGCCTCACCCTCCCACATTTGAGGACACGTCAACAATACGGCCCGGCGCGGCCGGAGGGCTCCGGCGCCCGAGCGCGGCTCAGCCGTCGCGACCGGCCCGTCCGCTCCGCTCCCCCGGTGTGTCATCACGGTGGAACGGCATCTGTCCGAGCTGTCTGCGCGAGGTGATGCCGAGCTTCCCGAAGATGTTCCTCAGATGGGCGTCGATGGTCCGGGGGCTCAGGAAGAGCCGCGTGCCGACCTCCTTCGACGTCGCGCCGGCGGCGACCATGCGGGCGATCCGGAACTCCTGCGCGGTCAGTCCGACGGGGGCCGGGAGCTTACGGCTCCGGGGGTGCTCTCCCGTACTGTCCAGCTCGCGGGCCGCACGGGCCGCGAAGGCGCCCGCGCCCATGGCGGAGAGCCGCTCGTGAGCGGTGCGCAGCAGGGTACGGGCCTCCCGCCTGCGCCCCTCGCGCCGCAGCCACTCGCCGTAGACGAGACGGGCACGGGCGGCGTGCACGGCCCCCCGGGTGCGGTCGAGCCGGGTGATCGCCTCCCGGTAGCACTCCTCGGCCTCCGGTCCCTCCGCCAGCAGGGCCCGGGCGCGCAGGGCCACTCCCCTCGCCCAGTCGGTTCCCGCGCTCCCCGCCCGGTCGAGCAGGCGCGCCAGCACCGGGGCGGCGATCTCCCGTTCGCCGGTGCGGGCCGCCGCTTCCAGGAACTCGGTCAGAATCCAGGCGTGGAACCCCATCTCGTCGAGCCGGCAGGCGGGGTGCAGGATCTCCAGGGCGGTGTCGTAGCGGCCGAGTCCGTTGAGGAGGACGGCCTGGGCGTACTCGACGGCGGTGACGAGTCTGCCCTCGCCCCGCTCCTCGGCACCCGCCCTCGCCAGGTCCGCCAGCTCCAGGGTCCGGCTCTCCTCGCCGCGCCAGGCGGCCACGGTCACCTCGACGTACTCCAGGCCCGGGGCGCCGACCTCCTCGGCGACGGAATAAGCCTCCGCGACGAGGGTGGCGGCGTCGGCGAACTGCCCGGTGTGGATGTGCGCGAGCGCCCGGTAGCTGAGTGCCACCGGCAGCACCGCCAGCGCGCCCGCCGCCCTGGACTCCGCCAGCTGGCGCTCCGCGAGGGAGATCCACGCGCCGTCGTCCCACAGGTCCATCGCGGCGCAGCAGGCGAGCCACAGCTCGCCTGTCGCGGGACGGCCGCCGTCGCCCCGCTCGCCGTGGGTTCCGGTACGGGGACCGGTGTCGGCGCGCGCCCGGACCCGGCCTCGTCCCTCCGCGTCGTACGTCTCCACCACCCGGCGCAACAGCGGCACCGCCGCCGTGAAGCCCTCCGTCGCCCGGGTCGTCAGCGCGTCGAGGAGAAGATCCGCCGGGCGCGCGGGAGGAGCGGCCGGGCCGCCCGGCACGGCCCGCGCGGCGGCGGCCACATCGGACATCCGGACCGAGTGGGCGAAGCGGCCGACGAAGACGGCGGCGGCGAGGGCGTCGAGGAAGGTCTCCCGGGCGGCCGGGAGATCGACCGGGGCCATGGCGCGGGCGGCCTCCAGGAGTCGGGCCAGCGCCGCGTCGTCCCGGTTCTGGTCGAAGGCGATCGTGGCGCGCAGGGCCCGGGCCCGCGCCCGCTCACGCGGTCCGAGCGGTCCGGTACGCGCCACGGAGAGCAGCGCGAGTGCCTCGTCGAGCGCTCCGGCCTCGCGTTTCGCCACGGCGGCCGACAGCGCCCGCTCGGCGCGCGGACCCGGCAGCGGGGTCAGCCGGGCCGCTTCGGCGAGGAACACCGCCGCGGCGGCGGACCCTCCCCGGGCCCGGGCGCGGGCGGCCGACCGGTGGAGCGCGTCGGCGGTGTCGCCATCCGGGCCGACGGCGGCCTGGGCCAGATGCCAGGACCTGCGGTCGCCGTCGCTCCCGTGGTCCAGGGCACGGGCCAGCGCGCGGTGGACGGCACGGCGCTGCTCCGGCCAGGCGGAGCGGTAGACCGCCGAGCGCACGAGGGGGTGGCGGAACCGTACCCAGTTCCCGGGGCCCCCGAGGCCCTCGGAGCCCTCGAAACCTCCGAAGGAGACCAGCCCGGCCTCCTCGGCGGGCCCGGCGTCGCCGGCTCCGATGTCCATCTCCGCCGCGGCCCGTATCAGCAGCGAGGGGTCGCCGGTGGGTTCCGCGGCGGCCATCAGCAGCAGGGTGCGCGTACGGGCCGGGAGACCGGCCAGCCTGTCCCGGAAGCTCGACTCGACCACGGCCGGAACGGCGGACGCGTCGGGGCGGGCGAACCCCCCGGCCAGCGAGCCCGCGCGAGGCAGTTCGAGCAGGGCGAGCGGATTGCCGCGGGCCTCGGCGAGGATGCGCTCCCGCACGCCCGGGTCCAGGGGAGCCCTGACCCGGTCCATGAGCAGCCTCCGGGCGTCCGTCTCGGCCAGCCCGCCCAGCGCGAGACACGGCAGCCCCCGTAACTCGGGGCGGGTGGCCGGGTCCCGTACCGCGAAGACCACGGCGATCGGCTCGTCGCGCACCCGGCGGGCGGCGAAGGCCAGCGCCTGCGCCGACATCGGGTCGAGCCACTGGGCGTCGTCGACGGCGCAGAGCAGCGGAGTGCCGCCCGCCGCGCCCGACAGCAGATGGAGGAAGGCGAGGCCGACACGGAAGCGGTCCGGAGGGTCGCCGTCCCGCAGGCCGAAGGCGGTCTCCAACTCCGCGCGCCGGGGCGCCGGCAGAGCGGCGATCCCGCCGAGAACGGGTCCGCAGAGCTGGTGCAGCCCGGCGAAGGCGAAATCGGTCTCGAACTCGGCCCCCTCGGCACGCAGCACGCGCACCCCGGGAGCGGACCGCGCGTACGCCAGCAGAGCGGACTTGCCGATGCCGGCCTCCCCGCAGATCACCAGGGTGCCGCCGCGCCCGGCGGTCACCTCGCCGAGCAGCGTGTCCAGACGGGCGCGCTCGCGCCGCCGTCCGATGAGAAGGGGTCGCTCAGGACCGGGGTGAGAGAGGGCCACGCCCCCATTCTGTGGTGGACCGGTCACGGGCATCCCGGCCGCACCGCGGCCTCGGGACCTCCGTGCCCGGAGGCCGTCCCTGTTCGCGGGCCACCATCCCGGCCGGCGCCGCGCGCGGGGCCGACACGCCCTCACGCGCGGGCCCGGGCCGGCACCGAGGGGTGCCGTCCCCCTACCGGGAGGACAGCTCGGCGTACACCGGCGCGTGCTCGAAGGGGTACTGGACCCAGGCGTCTCCGGCGAAGCACTGGGCGGCGTGCCGGCGCATCCGGGGCCCGTAGAGCGCGTGGTCGATCAGCTCGGTGTAGCCGCGTGGTTCGCCCCGGCCCAGAAGGCCCGCGGTATCGGCCAGATGGACATCGAGGCCCGGGTACATGAGTCCCAGATACGGCAGGTCGTCGAGGTCGAGGGCGAACACCGGGTACTCGCCCTCCTCGTCCGGGTCGGTGACGGCCAGGATGCGTCTGGAGTCCGACCCTCCGGGCAGGAGGAAGCACTCGGAGAAGCGCCCGGCCAGCCAGGAGAACTCCTCGGCCCACGGGGCGCCCATCTCCTCGGCGACCAGTCGGTCCAGCGGCCGGGGCGCGAAGCCGCCGTCCGGGGTGAACCAGTGGTGGCGCTCCAGGAGGCTGGTGTCGAACGCCAGCCAGGCGCGCAGGCTCGGCGACAGCGGCCGTCCGGACGGGAACGCCGCCCGCGCGAGCCGGCTCCCGGCCATCGGCCGGGCGACGGCGCCGTCCACCCAGGGCATGTGCCGGTACGGCAGCGCGCTCGCCCCGGGATCGCGCCGCACCTCCTCGATGACCCGCTCCGTCAGGGCCGCCGCGTGCGCGGGACTTCCCGTCCCCTCGATCACCATGGGCCGGGACGCTAACAGCCGCCACTGACAGCCGGGCCGGTGGCCTCGCGCCCGGAGCGGGGCGCGACAGGCCGGCCGCCGTCGCCGCGCGGGTCAGGCCATGCTCGTGGCACCGTCCAGGGACTCCCGGATGATGTCGGCGTGGCCGGCGTGCTGAGCGGTCTCGCCCACGAGGTGCAGCACCACCCGGCGGGCCGACCACCGCACCCCGGGCTCGAACCAAGGGGCCTCCGGCAGCGGGTGGGAGGCGTCCAGATCGGGCAGGGCGGCGATCAGTTCGTCGGTCTCACGGGCCGCCTCGCTGTAGTCGGCCAGTACCTCCGCCAGCGTCTCACCGGGCAGCAGCCGGAACTCGTCCGCCCGGTCGGCCCAGTCCTTCTCGGACATCTCCGCGGCGTTTCCCATCGACGAGGGCCCGTCGGCGATGAACGCGGCCCATGCCCGCTCGACCCTGGCCACATGCTTGATGAGGCCGCCCAGACACAGCGAGCTGGCGGTGGTCCGGCGTCCGGCCTGCTCATCGGTGAGATCGCGCGTGGTCAGGCGCAGGAAGCTCCGGTGATGGGCCAGCGACTGCAGCAGTTCGGCGCGCTCACCGGTGAGGGAGGGGGCGTTGGGGAGGTCGCGGCTGATCTGCTCGTTCGCGGTCATGTTGGGTGACTCCCGTTCGGTGCGGTCCGTGGTTCTGGGATCACCATAGGAGTTATTGCGGTCAGGTTCCGTCCTCTATGACGACGGTCGATCCGGGAAGCGGTGTGCGGCACGGCACGGCACGGCACGGTTGAGGGGACGTTCCCCCCGGGACGACGGGCCGGGCCGCCGCCGGGAATTCCGTCCCGCCGATGAACCACGGGGGCTCGTGGACCATCCTTCTGCTCAGGACGGTCGTCATGAGCGGTACGGAACCGCGGGAACGGATGGGGGAACACGTGGTCCTGATGGTGCTGATCGGCGTTCTGGTACTCGTGGTGCTGGGATGCGCGTGCGTCGTGTGGTCCCGGCTCGGCGGGCCGCCCTGGACCAGGAAGGTGGCGGCCGTGACCCTGGCCACCGGGTCAGTCACCCGGGCGTTCGGGAAGAGCCGGGGCGGAAGCCGTGGTGGAGGCGACGGGGATTAGGTCGTCTCTTTCGGATCGTGCCGGGCTCGCGATCCACGGCACCGGACCCCGCCGCGTTGTCGTCGGTCGCCGACGCTCCGCGCGGGCGGGAGGACGAGTGACCCCGTGGCCATGGACAGGCTCCCCAGGACCACACCCGCGCGGGCCGGGAAGGCGGAACCGTGCGGCCGGCCCCGGGGGCCCGGCCCGCCCGAGCGCCGCACCCGGCCCGGGAACCTCGGGAGAAGCACGCTCAGCCCCCGCCCCCGGCGTCCACCTCCAGCACGCAGTCACGCAGTTCGTAGCTGTCGATGGCCTTGATGAAGCCGACCTTCGGCGGGCTCACCATCCGCACCCCGGGCAGCGCGAACAACCGGCTGAGGAAGACATCCGTCTCCAGGAGCGCGATGTGCAGCCCGGGGCATCTGTGCGGGCCGTCGCCGAAGGCCAGCCCCGGGGGCCCGGCGTCCTTCATGGTGCGGCCCGGGCGCAGACAGCGCGGTCGTGGGCCGACGGTCCGTTCGTCGACGTTGACGTGATCGACCAGGAGGTCGATCCGGTCACCGGCCGGGACGGTGACCCGCCCGCCGTCGGCGCCGGGCAGGTCGAGTGGTGCGGTGGCACGGCGGCTGAGGCGGCCCACGACCGGTTCGAGCCTCAGGATCTCCCCGAGCACCGCGAGTCTCCCCGGCTCGTCCGCCGCCCGGTAGTGCGCCAGCAGACCGGCGTCGGAGAAGAGATGCCAGGCCGCCGCGCTGATGAACTCACGGGTCGTGACCATGCCCGCCGCCGCGAAGGTGAGGCACTCCCCGAGGATCTCCGGGTTGGAGCAGCCGTCGTCGATGAGGTGGGAGATGAGATCGTCCCGCCGGGAGCGGCGGCGTGACCGCACGGCGGGGCGCACATCGCCGACGTACACCCGCAGCCAGTTGGTGTTCTGCCGCACGGTCCAGTAGATGCCGTGCGGACTCGTCAGCCCCGGTGTGCCGAACCGCTCCGGGAAGAACCGCTCCAGCCGGTCCTTGATGCCGGGTCTGCTCTCCGTCAGACCGATGACCGCGCAGGCCACCTCGATCGCGAGATCGAAGCTGAGATCGGACAGGCGCGCCCGGCCGTCGGCCCGGAGCCGGTCGATCTGGGCCTGCGCGACACGGACCATGACCTCGCGGTAGCGCTCGTCGACGCGGCGCGGGGTGAAGAACCGGGCGGTCTGGCGGCGGTGTTCACGGTGCTCGGGACCGTCCCGGTAGAGCACCGGCCGCCGGATGCGCGGGGGCAGCTTCGACACCATCTCGATCCCGAGCCCCGCCTGCACGGTGGACGCGCTGCGCAGCACGGCGCGCGCCTCCTCGTACCCGCGCACCTCCCACACCCCGTCGGCGCCGCGGGCGACGGGACACCGCTCCGCCGTCCCGCCGCGCTCGATCCTGCGGAATCCGAATCCCTGCTCCGCCGAACCGGGTTCGGCCGGGTCACCGACGTCACCGACGTCACGGAACCCGCCGGTCCCGCCGGACCTGCCGGACCCACCGGACTCACCGCCCATGAGCGGCACCTCCCTCTTCCCGAAGCCATGCCGAGCACCGGTGCGCCCGGCCTCCCGCACGGGGCCGTGCCGGGTGGTTCCTTCCCGCTCCGAGGGCGCGGGAAGCGGGCATCAGGGGGCGTTTGGCGAACCGGCCCGACGGCCGCCCGGCGGGTCGCCCCCGCGCCGGTGTCGCCTCCTCACCCGGGGGCCAGCGTCTACGCTGGTCCCCCATGACGACGAAGCGGTACGCCGCCCTGCTGCGCGGCATCAACGTGGGCGGCCACCGGAAGGTCCCCATGGCCGGACTCCGTTCCCTGCTCTCCGACATGGGGTACGCGGACGTCGCCACCCATCTCCAGAGCGGCAACGCGTTCTTCAGCACCCCGGCCGCCGACGAGGATGAGCTGGCGGCGGCTCTCGGGCGGGCGATCGAGGAGCACTTCGGCTTCGGCGTGGACTGTCTGGTCCGGGACGGTGACTACCTCGCGGCCGTGGCCGCCGGCTGCCCCTTCCCGGCCGCCGGGCTGGAGGGCCGGCAGCTCCACGTCACCTTCCTCTCCGAAGACCCCGCGCCGGACCGTCTGGCCTCCCTGGACGCCGCCTCCTTCGCCCCGGAGGCGTTCCGCCCCGGCGACCGGGCCCTGTATCTGCACACCCCCGACGGGCTGGGCCGCTCCCGTCTCGCCGAGGCGCTCGCCCGGCCGGACCTGCTCCGGGGCATCATCGCCACCACCCGCAACTGGAACACCGTCACCCGGCTGGTGGAGCTG
Source organism: Streptomyces sp. NPDC001889 (assembly GCF_053594535.1). NCBI lineage: Bacteria > Bacillati > Actinomycetota > Actinomycetes > Kitasatosporales > Streptomycetaceae > Streptomyces > Streptomyces sp. NPDC001889. The sequence continues at coordinate 51,223 of NZ_JBSFER010000027.1, read as the reverse complement.
ACCCGTACCCCCGTGTGACCTGCCCCGTACGCCCGTGTGGCCCGCGCGGACCCCGGGGCGCACGGAAATGACCTTGCCCGGGAGAGCACGGTCCTCGCATCATCACCGGATGGACGACACACCGAGCCGTATCCCTGCCGCCCTGCCCGCGCTGCGCGCCCAGGCGGAGGCGGCGGGTTTCATCATGTCCAGCGAGGACCGCACGGGAGCCCTGCTGGCGGCCCTCGCCGCCGCCCGGCCCTCGGGCCGCATCCTCGAACTCGGCACCGGGGTGGGAGAGGGCACCACCTGGCTCCTCAGCGGCATGGACCACGGCTCCCGCCTGACCAGCGTCGAACTCGACCCCGCCGTCCAGACCTTCGCCCGGGAGCAGCTGGGCGCCGACCCCCGGGTGACCTTCGTGTCCGGGGACGGCGGCACATGGCTGCGGGACTTCGACGGGCCTCCCTTCGATCTCGTCTTCGCGGACACCTGGCCGGGGAAGTTCACCGACCTCGACCGGGCCCTGGCACTCGTGGCTCCCGGCGGGACCTATCTGATCGACGACCTCTTCCCCCAGCCCGGCTGGCCCGAGGGCCACGGCGCCTCCGTCGGGCGTCTGCTGGCCGAGCTGGACGAGCGCGAGGACTTCCGCTGCGTCCGTCTGGCATGGGCGAGCGGGCTGCTGATGGCGGTACGCACGTCCTGACGGCGGTCGCGGCCGGCCCGGCGAGTCCGGCCGCGACGGCAGCGGCGGCCCGCCTCTCCCGGGGCCGCTCCCGGAGCCGCTCCCGGTCGTCGGCCGGACAGCGCCGTTCAGGCGGTGGGCCAGGTGCCGAGTGCCCGGGCCAGCCGGTCGCTCTGCTCGCGGCCGATGCCCCGGGCGGGATGGGTACCGCACCGGGGGCTCGTCAGCCCGTCGCAGTGCAGGATTCCGGGAAAGGGCTCCCGGCCGCCCGAGAGCGGGGAGGCGGACGGGAAGGCCCATGCGGCCGGCTCCCACAGAGGGTGGTCCGTGAGGAGCACGCGCGCGAGGGACGGAACCAGCTCTTTCGGAAGGCCCGCGTGCAGCAGTGCCCCGCCGACCACGCCCACGGCTTCCCCGGGGAGGTCCTGGTCGCCGAGAGCCGGGAGCAGAAGCAGCAGACGGGCGAACTCGGCGTGGACGCCCGGAGCGGTGAGGTCCGGTGTGCGGGCGATGTGGTGCAGCTCCCGCCAGGAGAGGCCCGGGCCGGACGAGTGACCGCCGACCGTGGCCAGGCCGGCGTGGCGGCGGCCCCACCCCGGGTGGGTGATCACATACTCCGTTCCCGGGTCGTCGGGGAGATTCCAGCAGAGGACCATCGCGGTGTGGCCGCCCGCGAACGGAATCCGGAACACAGGCCACCGGTCCTCGTCGCTCAGCGCGGAACAGGCGGCGTCGGCGTCGGCCCCGTCGACGCCGAACCAGCTCAGGGTGGGGTCGTGCTCCTCCGTCCCGCTCAGCCAGAGCAGATGGGCGGCCCAGAACCCCGGCAGCGCCAGCAGCTCCTCCCCCGCGACGACGGGCGCCTCCTCCCAGCCGTCGATCACCTCCACCGGCGCGGGAGCGGTCATCGGCGCCGGGTCAGCCATCGGCCTGCCGCGCCACCCGCTCCAGCCGGTCCCGGTGGGCCTGCCACCACGCCTGATCGCCCGGTGGCATGTCGTCCTTGTCCCGCGTGTACCCGACGGCTCCGTCGATGAGTTCACGGAGGATGTCGGCGTGGCCGGCGTGGCGCTGGGTGTCGGAGATCACCCGCGTCAGGATGTGGTGCAGGGTCACCTCCCGGCGCTCCTCGGGCCACCAGGGAACATGACCGACCGCGTCGAGCCCGAGCATCCTCACCGTGTCGTCGGAGTGCTCCCACGCCCGGCGGTAGAGCCCCACGATCTCCTCGCGCGACTCGTCCTCGGCGGCCCACATGTCCGCGTTGTGGTCGGCGTCCTCCGTGTACCACCACGATGGCGGCGGGCCGTCGAAGAACGGCCGCCCGAACGTGTCCCCCAGGTAGGCCAGTTCCACGCCGGCGACGTGCTTGACCAGCCCCAGCAGGTTGGTGCCCGTGGGGGTCAGGGGCCGGCGGACATCGTATGCGGAGAGTCCTTCGAGCTTCCACAGCAGGGCGTCGCGCCCGTCCTGCAGATAGCGGAGGAGGTCCGCTTTCGGGTTCGGTTCGATCACACCCGCAGTCTTCCACCCGGCACTGACAACCGGGTCGCGGACCGGGCACGGGAGACGGCCCCGGCGGTCGGCCGGGCGGCCCGCGCCGCACCGGCGAACCGACCGGGTGCGGACGCGGTACGCCTCCCTCCGCGCGGCGCCCGCACCGCCGGGCGGGTGAACCGGCCGAGGAATCCTCTCGATCGGGGAATGAGCGGCGGCACGGCGGGAGTTGACGGTGCATGACATCTCCCGCATCCGCCCGACTGGGCCGTATCGGCATCTGGACCTCCGCGCTGAGCTCGACGGCTCCCGGGGACCGGACGCAGATCACCGAGGCCGCCGCCGAACTGGAGGCGCTGGGGTACGGCACCATATGGATCGGCGCCAGCCCCTCGCTCGACGCGGTCACCACGGTCCTCGAAGCCACCGAGCGCGTCACGGTCACGACCGGGATCATCAGCGTCTGGTCCCATGAGGCACGGGATCTGGCGGCCTGGACCGCCGAGACCGAGAAGAGAGCGCCCGGGCGGTTCGTGCTGGGCCTCGGGGTCAGCCATGACCGGTTCACCCCCCAGTACGCCAAGCCCTACACGAAGATGACCGGCTATCTCGACGAGCTGGACACGGCGCCGGAGCCCGTACCGGCGCGGAACCGCATCCTGGCGGCCCTCGGGCCCAGGATGCTCCGCCTCTCCGCCGAGCGCGCGCTGGGCGCCCACCCGTATCTGGTCACCGCCGAGCACACCGCCCGGGCCCGCTCCCTGCTCGGTCCGGAGGCGCTGCTCGCCCCGGAGCTGAAGGTGGTCCTGGACACCGATCTGGAACGGGCCCGCGCCACCGCCCGCGAGGGGCTCTCCTTCTATCTGGATCTGCCCAACTACACCGGGAATCTGATCCGTCTGGGCTTCCAGGAGAGCGACTTCGACCACGGTGGCAGCGATCGTCTGCTGGACTCCCTGTTCGCCCTGGGTTCCGTGGAGCGCGCCACGGCCAGGATCGAGGAGTTCCTGGCGGCCGGCGCGGACCATGTCAGCCTGCAGGCGCTCTCGCCCGGGGGCCAGGGCATCGCGGCGCTCACCCCGGCCTGGCGCGAACTGGCCGGCGCTCTCCGGCTCGGCTGAGGCGGGGGCCGCTCCCGGGAGGCGGCGGCCCCGCCGGCATCCGCCCCGCCCCGGCGGGGGCCGTCACCGCCGGGGCCGGGCGCCTCAGGGACCCGGCACCGGACGGTCGCCGAGGGCGGGGTAGTCGGTGTAGCCCTCCGCGCCGCCGCCGTGGAAGCCGGTCGGGCGGGCCTCGTTGAGGGGCGCGCCGGCGCGGCAGCGGGTGACCAGGTCGGGGTTGGCGAGGAAGTCCCGCCCGAAGGAGACCAGATCCGCGCCGCGTTCGAGCGAGCGGGCGGCGGCCCCGGGCTTGTCGCGGCCGGCCGGGAGAGGGGTCACCATCAGCGCGGTGGGCCACAGCTCCCGTACCGCCGTGTCCAGTTCCGTGCCCGTCTCGCCGTGGTGGAGGTAGGCGATCCGGAACGGCGCGAGCGCCCGTACCAGGGCGGTGCAGGTGCCGTACGGGTCGGTCTCGGCCAGGTCGCCGGAGGGGTGGGCGGGGAGCCGGGGCGGCCCCGCGCGGGGGGGTGGGTCGGAGGGCCCGGTTCCGGTGACGGATCGGAACCGGAACCGGAACCGGGCCCGTGGGCGGCCCGGCGGGCCGTGGCTGGTTCGTCGGGACAGGTCCGGGACGGCCTTTCCGGCGAGCCGGCTCCCGCGCACGGCGCCGAGCACCCCGGACGCGCCGCCCCGGACGGAGAACCGCACGGCGGGCCGGACGGAGAGAGGGGCGGCGGGCCGGCCGGCCGTGCCCGGGGCTCCGTTGACCACGGCCCGCCGGCCGGGTCCGGGGGCCGTGATCAGATCCGCGGCTCCGGGTGCGGCGGGGAGACGTCGAAGGACGAGTGCGCCCCGCCCAGCGCCCGGGACTCGGGCAGCCAGGAAGAGATGATCAGGCTGGTCCGGTCCATCAGCGGCGCGGCGCCGACCCGCTCGGGCAGGAAGCGGCCGAAGGGCTCGACCCGCTCCAGGCGCTCCAGGCCCCGGGAGACGGCGGTGGACTGGTCGGCGTCGTCGGTCTTCGCGGCGACGGTGAGGATGCCGATCTGCTTCTCCTCCGGCTGGAACATCAGCCAGACGCTGGACAGATCCTGCTTCTCCGCCTCGTCGCGGACGGCCGGCCAGACCTCCGCCAGCAGCGGCTCGGCGTTCTCGGCCGTGAAGGAGTAGCGCTCGAACCGGTTGACGTGGTGCGCGGTGGCCATCGGCTTGAAGTCGTGCGCGCCGGTGACCTTCCAGTAGTGCTTGTCCACGCCCGGGAAGCGGGACCAGAACTTCACACCGGGCTCCGGGAACAGCTCCTCGTTGGTGAAGTGGTGGTAGTCGAGGACGTTCTCCCAGGTGTCGAAGAGGTAGCGGCCGCCGATGTACGTGACGCCGGTGGCCGGGTCGAAGCGCAGCGGGGTGTACTTGTGGCGCATCCCCGGGCGGATGTCCATGTTGGGGCGCTCGCGCTCCAGCATGTCGACGAGGTCCTGGGTGGAGTAGCGGTCATCCAGGGGGAAGTCGGAGGTGAAGGCCGCCTCCGCCTTGATCGGTCCGGTCTCGTAACCGCGGATGTCCATGACTGATTCCTTTCGTTCCTGATGGTGCACGGTGATGAACGCGGCGCCCCGGCCTCACAACCGGACCGCTCGGTCATGTTCTGAACCGTAGCACAACATGACCGCGCGGTCCGGTTACCCTCCCTCAATGTGACCGATCGGTCCGGTTATGTACGATGGGGGACATGACGAGAGCCGACGCCGTGCGCAACCGCCGCCTGCTGATGGACGCCGCCGCGGCGGAGTTCGCCGAGAACGGCATGGATGTATCGATCACCCGCATCGCCACCCGGGCCGGAATCGGCAAGGGGACGGTCTTCCGCCACTTCGACACCAAGGAACAGCTGCTCGCCGAGATCTTCAGCGACCGCCTGGAGGAACTGGTGGCCGCCGGGCTCCGGCTCGCCGAGTCGGAGGACCCGGCGGGGGCGCTGTTCGAGTTCATGACCATCGGTACGGAGATCCAGGCCCGGGACCGCTCCTTCTGCCAGGCCGCCGCCGCGCTCTCCCGCAGCGAATCCGCCGTCCGGGCCTCCCGCGAACGCCTCGCGGACGTGGCCGGGACCCTCACCGCCAGGGCGCAGCGGGCCGGGGCGATCCGTGAGGACATCACGGGTCTCGACATCGTGCTGCTGCTGAGCGCCGCCTCGCAGGCCGTCCTCAGCGTCAGCGAGGAGGCCCCCGGCCTCTGGCAGCGCTATCTGGCCCTGGTCTTCGACGGCCTGCGCCCCGGGAACTCCGGCACCCTCCCCGCCCCCGCCCCCACCCGGGACCAGTTCATGGGCTAGGGAGTTCCTTTCGGGTCGGGGCGGGCCGGGCCGGGCCGGATCGGTGAGCGGGGTCCGGAGAGACGGCCCAGGACCTCACCGCCACCGCCTCACCGCCTCCGGAAACGACAGATGGGCCCGTGACCGTCACGCCGGCCACGGGCCCATCCAGGAGAATCGCTCAAACCAGTTCGAATTGCTTTTTCGGCTGGCGAGCCGGTGCGGGCTTCGACTCCCACCGGCGGGTGGTCCGTATGTAGAGATGGATCACCGAGGCCATCGCCAGAAGGAGAAGGGGTCCGGACACCCAGGGATATGCGGCCATCTCCATCGGCAGATAGCGATAGGAGGCCAGCATCGCGACGAAGACCGCCAGGCCGAAGACGACCATCCGCACCCCCGCCGCGTCCCAGCCACGGTCGAGCGAGCGCAGTCCCGCCTCGATCGTGAGGGTGAAGACGACACCGGCGACGAGGTCCACACCGTAGTGGTAGCCGAATCCCAGCGTCGCGGCGAGCGTGGCGATCAGCCAGAACGTACCCGCGTACCGCAGCAGGCGGGGTCCCGTCCGGGAGTGGATGAAGATCGCTACAGCCCACGCCGTGTGCAGACTGGGCATGCAGTTGCGCGGGGTGATCTCGTCGAAGGGCATGAGCTGCGGGGTGGTGATCTGCGGCTTGGTGTTCGGCCAGAGATCGGCCACCGCCCACGGTCCGCCGTCGACTCCGTAGGCGAAGATCGGGCCGACCACGGGGAAGACCATGTAGATGCCCGGGCCGAGCAGACCGATGACGAGGAAGGTGCGCACCAGATGGTGGCCCGGGAACCGGCCCTCGGCCGCCACATGGCGCAGCTGGTACACCGCGAAGACGACCGCGGCGACCGCGAGCTTGACGTAGACCCAGTCGAGAACTCCGGCACCGACCGAGCCGGTGGCCTCGACCATCCGGCCCACCAGCCACGACGGGTTGCCCAGCGCGTGATCGGCGGTCGCCACGTACTGGTCGAGCACCTCGGGGCGGGTCTTCGATGTGATCAGCAGCCAGGTGTCGCCGGTCTTGCGGCCCGCGACCAGCAACAGGCCCAGTCCGACGCCCTTCAGCAGCAGCGCCCGTTCCTGGCCGGTGCGCCGGGTCACGGCGATGACGGCACAGCCCAGCATCACCCACAGGGTGCCGTTGCCGTACCCCTGCTCGGCGTCCAGCGCCCAGCGCACCAGCGCGAAGACGGCATCGATGCCGACCGCGGCGCCGACCGCGATGAATCTCTGGCGCCAGGTGAGCACCACCATCATCAACGCCATGCTGGCGTAGAGCAGGTGGCCGGACGCGGGGACGAATATCACCTCACGCGCCTGATGGGCGATGGGTCCCGGCAGGTCGTAGCGGCGCGCGGCCAGTTCGAGGGCGACAAGGAACAGCAGGGTCACCACGCCCGCCGCGGCCCACAGCATCACCCGGGGCCGACACCATGAGGCCCGTGCGGCCCCGCCGCCTATTCGTGAGAAGAAGCGCGATATTACACGTATCAATGTTCAGCCGATTTGTTTTTGATCTTGACGGGAAGGTCATTCTTCGTGCCGGGCGGCACGATCCAGATGAGACATGGACGGTCAGGACTATCACAATAATTCGATCATGTTATCGAAGTAAGTCCGATGCGTCCCGCTCCCCACCCGATCCGGCCGATCCTCCCGTCGTGCGTCCGCCCCTCCCTCGCCCGTCGTCGAAGGAGGGGGGCGTACCCGGCCCGCGGGCGCGCACGGGCCGGGGCCGCGCCGGCTACAGGCGTACGGGGAGGGCCCGCAGGTGCCAGTTGACCGGATTGGTGCCGCGCGTCAGCCGCCCCGGGTCGGTGGCCAGCCGCAGATCCGGCGCGCGGTCGAGCAGCGCGGCCAGGGCCACGGCGGTCTCCTCCTGGGCCAGGTGCGCGCCCAGACAGCGGTGCGCGCCGTGGCCGAACCCGAGGTGGGGTTCCCTGCCCCGGCGGGTGCGGCCGAGGTCGAGGCGGTCGGGGTCGGTGAAGGCGGCCGGGTCGCGGTTGGCCGCGGAGACGATGGGAAGGACCGCCTCACCGGTGCGGACCGGGGTGGCGCCGACGGTGGTGTCGCAGGTGGCGTAGCGCGGCAGCGCGCGCACGACGGGGCCGCAGTAGCGCATGAGTTCGTCGACGGCGTACGGCATGAGGGTGGGGTCCTCGCGCAGCAGGGCGAGCTGGTCGGGGTGGGCGAGGAGCGCCTCGGTGCTGTTGGCGATGAGGTTGACGGTGGTGATGTGCCCGGCGACCACCAGGTTGGTGATGAGTGCGACCAGCTCGTCCGTGGTCAGCCGGTCGCGGTGGTGGGGTGCGAGGAGTTCGGAGATCAGGTCGCCGCCGGGGTGGGTGGTGTGGTGGTCGATGAGCGCGTGGGCGTCGTCGAGCATGCCGGCGAGCGCCTCACCCAGCTCGTCGCCGCAGACCCCGGCGCTCAGGATGGCGCTCCGGGCCCGCCAGCGGTCGCGGTCGGCTTCGGGGACGGCGATGAGTTCGCAGATGACGGTGATGGGGAGCGGCCGGGCGAAGTGCTCGACCAGGTCGACGACGCCGTCCTCGGCGTGGTCCGGCAGACGGTCGAGGAGCCGGGCGGCGATGGCCTCGATCCGGGGGCGGAGGGCGGCCACGCGGCGCGGGGAGAACGCGGCGGTGACCAGTCCGCGCAGCCGGCGGTGGTCGGCGCCGTCCGCGTCGAAGATTCCGGCGCGCAGATACTTCTCGTGCCCCGGGTACAGGCCGCGGGCCTGCCAGGTCTGTTCGGTGCGGTGCGCCACGGGGGCACCGGGGACGGTCTCGGCGTCGATGGTGAAGCGGGGGTCGCTCATGATCGTGCGGATGTCGTCGTGGCGGGTGGCGACCCACATGAGGTCGACGCCCCGTACCCGTCCCCGGACCATCCGCTCGCGTTCGCGGATGTGCGCGTAGGCGGTGAACGGATCGCGGACCAGCTCATGGTCGGCCAGGTCCAGCGGCTCTCCGTCGGTTCCGGTGTGATCCTGACGGGTGGTGCGGGGTCCGGGGGTGTCCGGTTCGGGGGCGCCCTGACCAGGGGCCTCGGGCCCGGCCGCGCCCGGTCTGGCGAAGCCCTGTTCGACGGCATCCGGCCCCGCGAAGCCCTCCCCGGCGGAGCCCTCTCCGACGGCGTCCTGTCCGGGGGCATCAGGCCCGGCCGCGCCCTGTTCAACGGCGCCCGGTCCGGTGGCATCCGGCCCCGCGAAGCCCTCCCCGGCGGCGCCCGGTTCGGCCGCTTCCTGTGCGGCGGCGTCCGGTGCAGCCGCGTCCTCTCCGGTGATCTCCTGGTCCTGGCCGGTCATGGCGGGCTCCCCACACGCGGTGTTCCGTCGGACGGCTGTTCCGTGAGGGCATCATCACGCGGGGGCGCCACCCGGCGGTCCCGCGAGAACGCCAATCCCCCCGAATGAATGGATTCGCCGCACCACCGCCGCCACGGGCGCCACTTCGGCCGCACCCGCGCCCACCGGGCGGCCCGGCCGCCGGCCCGCGCCCCCGGCGCCCACCCCACACTTGCGGTGAAGGTTAGGTAAGCCTTACCGTACTCACTCACACCCCTCAGGGCTCGGCCGTCACACCGGTCCGCCCGCGGCGAGCGCTTCACCGACGCAGCCTGGCCGTCCGCTGCCGGAATTCTCGCTGACAGGACGCATGTGAACCACTCCCCCTTCGGGCTGTACAGCCCTGCCCGCGACCACAGCGACTGCGGCGTCGGGTTCCTCACCCGCCTGGACGGAGCACCCAGCCACGACGTCATCCGCAAGGGCGACGAAGCGCTCCGCGCCATCCCGCACCGGGGTGGCAAGTCCGCCGAGGGCGTCGGCGACGGCGCCGGGGTGAGTGTCGACCTGTCGGTGGAGTTCTTCGGCGCGATCACCGGCGAGAAGCTGCGCGCCGGACACTTCGGCGTGGCGAACTGCTTCGTGCCGGCCGGTGCCGAGGGCCGCGACGGCGCGGTGGACCTGGTCGGCCGGAGCATCGCCGAGCAGGGGTTCGAGGTCCTGCTGGTCCGCGATGTCCCGGTGGATCACACCGTCGCCCGCCCGGCGGCCGAGAAGTACCAGCTCCCCATCGTGCAGTGGGTGTTCCGCGCGCCCGAGGACTGGGAGCGCGGCGAGGTCGACGCCGCCGCCCACCGCGCGCTGCTCGCCGTCGAGGCCGTCGCCTACGCCGACGACAGCCGCGCGGGGCTGTACCCGCTCTCCCTCAGCGCCCGGACCCAGGTGCTCAAGGGGCGGCTCAACTCCGCCGAGGTCATCGGCTACTTCCGCGACCTCGGCGATCCGCGCCACTCCGTCCGCTCGCTCTACTTCCACACCCGGTTCTCCACGAACACCGAGCCGCACCCGACCATGGCCCAGCCGTTCCGGCTGATGGCGCACAACGGCGAGCTCAACACCGACCGCAAGAACCGTCTGTCCGACGAGGCGCTCGCCCGCGCCCGCACCCGGAGCATCGTGCGTCCGCCGGGGCAGTCGGACTCCAGCCGGCTCGACCAGACCCTGCAGAGCCGGGTGTTCGACGACGGTCTGGACATCGTCGAGGCGGTCGTGTCCCTGATGCCCCCGGCCTGGGAGAACGACCGCACACTGCCCGCCTCCGTGCGGGACATGCTGGAGTACTTCTCGCTGTACGAGGAGAAGAACGACGGCCCGGCCGCCGTCATCTTCAGCGACGGCGACACCATCGGCGCCCGGCTCGACCGCCTCGGTCTTCGCCCGCTGCGCACCGTGGAGACCGCCGAGTACCTCATGGTGGCGTCGGAGGCCGGCCAGGTCGCCTTCCCCGACGACGAGGTGGTGCGCCGGGGCCGCATCGAGGCCGGCGGGATGCTCGTCGTCGACCACCGCACCGGCCGCCGGATGCGCACGCGCGAGGTGCTCGACGCCCTCGCCGCGCGCCGTCCGTACTCCGAACTGCTCAGCGCGGCACGGGTGAACCTCGACGACCTGCCGGCACCCGGGGGCGAGAGCGGCGCGGCGACGCCCGGATACGACGGTGACCTCACCCTCGCCGGCCGCTATGTGGCGTACTCGCTGAACCAGGAGAGCTTCCGCTTCATGCTCGACCCGATGCTGGCCAACGGCTCGGAGCGGATCTCGGCGATGGGGTACGGCCATGCCATCAACGCCCTGAGCGACACCGAGGGCGGCATGGCGAAGTACTTCTCTCAGCGCTTCGCCCAGGTGACCAACCCGCCGCTGGACAGCATCCGCGAGGCCGACGGCATGAGCATGCGGGTCGCCCTCGGCCCGAAGCCCGACGGCACCGGGAGTACCGGGAGCACCGGGAGCACCGGGGCGCCCGGGACCCCCAGCCGGCAGATCGTGCTCTCCTCGCCCGTGCTCGGACACCTCGACATGGTCCGGCTGCGCGACCAGCGGATCGTCCCGCTGGAGCGGTTCGCCATGCTCTACGTCCCGGTGCCCGGCGACGAGACCGCCAACGCCGACGCGCTCCGGTCCGCGCTCGACCGGCTCTGCGACGACGTCCAGCGGTTCGCCGCGCGGGGAGGCGGTATCGCGCTCCTCACCGACCGGGACATCTCCTCGGCGCGCGCGCCGATCCCGGTGATCCACGCCGTCGCGGCGGTGAACCAGCGTCTCATCGGGACCGGGCTGCGGCTGCGCGTCTCGATGGTGGCGGAGAGCGGCCAGCTCGCCTCCTCCCACCATGTCGCGACCGCGCTCGGCTTCGGCGCCTCCGCGGTCCACAGCCTCAGCGCACGGCTGCGCGCCGAGGAGAAGCACCCCAGCGCGCCGGCGCCCGCCGGCCAGGTCACCGCGACCGACCGGGCTCTGGCCAGGTTCCGCGCGGCGGTGGAGAAGTCGCTCGCCAAGACCATGGGCCGCGTGGGTCTCTGCACCGTCGAGAGCTATATCGGCGGCGAGTTCTTCGAACCGAACTATCTCGACACCCGAGACGATGTGTTCGCCCGGATCTTCCCGCACATGGACGCGCCGGTCGGCGGCGTCGGGTTCGCCCGCGTCGCGCGGGCCGCGACGGAGTGGCACGAGCGGGCCCGCACGGTGCAGACCGAGCAGCAGATCCCGCTGCTCGGCCTCTTCAAGGAGCGGTCGGACGGCGCCGGGCACTCGTTCGGTGTCACGGCGGTGCGCGGCTTCGGCGGAATGACCGGGGAACGCCCGGAGTTCGGCCGGCCGGGCGACTCGGACGCGCTGCGGCTGCTCACGCTCGGCCGGCTCGGCGACGCGTTCGGCATCACCGACGCCGCGTACCGGAACACCGGGTACGACGCGCTCAGCGACGCCGAGATCGACGCGTTCAGGATCACGCCGGGGTACCGCGCCTTCCTCCGGACGACACAGGAGGAGCGGTCGCGCCGCCCGGCCGCGCTCCGCGATGTGCTCGCGCTGCCCGCGGATGTCACCGGGTCCCGCACCCCCCAGGAGTACGCGCGTGAACTCGGCCGGTTCTCCACCACCGGCAACGCGAGCGTCGCCGTGCGCGGGATGCTCGTCTCCGTCTCCCGGCCGCCCGCGGGCCCGGGGCGCCGGGACGGCGAGGTGACGGCACGGCTGCGTCTCACCGCTCCGGGACCGGACGGCGCGGAGGGGGAGACCGGGCCCGGCACCGCGCCCACCGACGGTGAGCGGCACACCGCGCTGGCCGCCGGGCTCGCCCTCGCCCACCCCGGCGAGGTCGTCACGGTGGAGGCGGGCCCGGACGGTGCCGTCGTCACCGCCGTGGGCGCCGCCGCGCGGCTGCTCACCCTTCTCACGAGCGCGCCCGGGAGCGTGCCGCTGGACGAGGTGCGGCCCGCGCACGAGATCACCCGCTCGCTCGCCTCGGGCGCGATGAGCCATGGCGCGCTCGTGGCGACCGCGCACGAGGCCGTCGCGCACGGCACGAACATGGTCGGTGCCCTGTCCAACAGCGGTGAGGGCGGCGAGCACCACTCCCGGTACGGCACGATCCGCGGCTCCCGGATCAAGCAGTTCGCGTCCGGCCGGTTCGGGATCTGGGCGGGCTATCTCGCCGACCCGATGCTCGAGGAGCTGGAAATCAAGATCGGCCAGGGTGCGAAGCCGGGTGAGGGCGGGCAGTTGCCCGCGCCGAAGGTCACCGTCGACATCGCGGCGGCGCGCGGCGGCACCCCCGGCATCGAGCTGGTCTCCCCGCCGCCGCACCACGACACCTACTCGATCGAGGATCTCGCGCAGCTCATCCACGACTGCAAGGCGGCGCGGGTGCGGGTCGTGGTGAAGCTCGTGTCGTCGGAGGGCATCGGCACCATCGCGGTCGGTGTCGCCAAGGCGGGCGCGGACGTGATCAACGTCGCGGGGAACACCGGCGGCACCGGCGCGGCGGCCGTCACCAGCCTGAAGTACGCCGGACGGTCGGCGGAGATCGGTGTCTCCGAGGTGCACCAGGCCCTCGTGGCGAACGGGCTCCGGCAGAAGGTCGTCCTGCGCTGCTCCGGCGCGCACCAGACCGGCGGCGATGTCGTCACCTCGGCGCTGCTGGGGGCCGACAGCTTCGAGTTCGGCACGACCGCGCTGATGATGCTCGGGTGTGTCATGGCGAAGAACTGCAATGTGAAGTGCCCCGCCGGGCTCACCACGAACGCCGAGGTGTTCGAGGGCGATCCGCGCGCGCTGGCGCAGTATCTGCTCAATATCGCGCACGACGTCCGGCAGATCCTCGCCGGGCTGGGGCTGCGATCCCTGCGCGACGCCCGGGGACGCACCGATCTGCTGCAACTGCTCGACCACCCCGCGAGCGCCGGACACCTCGATGTCCGCCGTCTGCTCGCGCGGGTGCCGGAGCGGACCGTGGCGGACCCGGAGTATCCGGAGAAGGACTTCAGCACCGACGACGCTCTCATCGAGCGGGTCCGCGCCGCGCTCGTCGACCGGCGCGAGCCGGCGGTGCTCATCGAGGGGGTCCGCCTCGGCAACAGCGCGAAGTCGGTGGGCGGGCAGCTCGGCATCGATGTCGAGCGGCTCCTCAACCACGGGCCCGGCGCCGATGGTCTCGCCGGCGCGCCCGCGGTCGCCACCGACGACCGGGGCCGCCGCCGTCTCGTCGACGGCGCCGTCCTCATCCGCACCACCGGGTCCGCCGGTCAGTCGTACGGTGTGTTCTGCAACGACGGCATCACGCTCGAACACACCGGGACCGCGAACGACGGCGTCGGCAAGAGCCAGAGCGGCGGGCGGATCGTCGTCCGCGCGCCGGGCGGCGGCAGCACCGAGCGCGGCGGGAATGTGCTCATCGGGAACTTCGCGCTGTTCGGCGCGACCGGCGGCCGGGCGTTTGTGCAGGGGGAGGCCGGTGACCGGTTCGCCGTGCGGAACTCCGGCGCGACCGCGGTCGTGGAGGGCCTCGGCGACTTCGGCTGCGAGTACATGACCGGCGGCTCCGTGCTCAACCTCGGCGGCTTCGGCAAGGGGCTCGGCAACGGCATGAGCGGCGGCTTCCTCTACCAGTACGACCCGTCGGGCGAGCTGGGCGGCCGGGTGAGCGCCGACTCGCTCCGGGTGTTCCCGGTGACCGACACCGCGCACGGCGCCTTCCACGAGGAGGCCGTGCGGCTGCTCCTGGAGTGGCACGCCGAGGCCACCGGCTCCCCGCTGGCGGCCCGGCTGCTGGAGGAGTGGGACACCGAGCGGCGGCACGTGTACTGCGGAATGCCGCGCGCGCTGCTGCTGTACCAGGACTCCTCCGAGATCCTCGCCGCGGCGACCCGGTCCGAGCTGCTGGACGAGCTGGCGGCCTCGATCGCGACGGAGAAGCTCCGTGCGTTCAAGGCCGACTACCGCGACCGCCGCACCGTGCTCGGCGGCCGGGCCCCGGCCCTCGGCGACCAGGGCGGCGATGGCATGTTCTCGCTGCTGTCGTCGTACACGGTCCTCGGTGTCGCCCAGGACCTCGCGCTGAAGCGGGTCCCCGGAGCGAGTGGTCTGGACGACCCCCGGGTGGCCGAGGAGGTCCGGAGCCTCGTGCTCACGGAGGACTTCCTCATCAGGCAGCGGGTGGTGAGGTATCTGCGCGGCGCGCTGGAGCGGTTCGACGACGACGAACTCGCCGCGCTCATCGCGGGCAAACGCCTCGACGACTACAAACACGCGCTGCGGCAGCGGAACAACCTGAGCGTGGACGCTCCCGGCACCTACGGCTGGATCATGCACCAGAACGCGAAGAACGCCGGCCGGGTGCGGGCCGCGCGGTTCGACGAACTCCTCGCGACCGCCGCCCTCGACGACATCGCCGCCCGTCCCGCCCACCGGGCCCCGGCCGGGGCGGTGACCGCGTGACGCTCATGCCTCCGACCGGCTCCCTCATCCTGGCCGATGCCCCGTTCTCGGCCGAGCAGGAGTCCTGGCTCGCCGGGTTCATCGCGGGCATCGCCGCCGCCGGACGCCGGGAGACCGCCGCGGGCGGCGCGCCCGCCGTGACGGGCACCGTCGACGTGCTGTTCGGTACGCAGACCGGAACCGCCGAGTTCCTCGCCGGTGAGCTGGTCGCCGGGGCCCGCGCCCGAGGTCTCGGCGGGACCGCCACCGCGCTCGACGACATCACGCCCGAGCGGCTGGCCGCCATGTCCCATCTGCTCATCGTCACCTCGACCTACGGCGAGGGCGAGATGCCCGACAACGCCGGGCTGTTCTGGGAGGCGCTCCGGGACGAGGGCGCGCCGAGGCTCGAAGGGCTGCGCTACGCGGTCCTCGGGCTCGGCGACCGGGGGTACGACGAGTTCTGCCGGGCCGCGAAGCTCATCGACACCCGTCTGGAGCAGCTCGGCGCGGTCCGGCTGCACGACCGCGCCGACTGCGATGCCGACTTCGAGGAGCCCGCGGCGGCGTGGACCGCCGCGGTCCTGGACCGTCTCGCCGCCGAGACCGGCGCGACAGCGGCGGGGGGCGCGCCCGCCCCCGCGCCGGCACCGGCGCCGGCCCCCGGGACCCGTTCCCCCTGGAACCGGCGCACCCCCTACCGCTCCCGGCTCGTGGTGAACAGGCTGCTCTCCTCGCCGGACAGCGCCAAGGAGATCCGCCACTACGAGCTGGACCTCGGCGACAGCGGCATCACCTACACGGCCGGCGACGCGCTCGCCGTCGTACCGATGAACGACGACGCGGTCGTCGGCGCGCTGCTGGAACACCTCGGTGCGAGCGGTGACGAGGACACCGACGGGGGCCCGCTCGCCGAGGTGCTGCGCACCGGGCGCGAGATCCGCATCCCGTCGAAGGAGCTGGTCGCCGATCTGGCCGGGCGGGCGCCGTCGAGCGAACTCGCGTCGGTCGTCGCCCGCGGCGACCGGTCCGGCCTCGACTCCTGGCTCTGGGGCCGGGACGTGCTCGACCTGCTCCGTGCCGCCGGGCCCGCCGCACCGGGCCCGGACGAGCTGCTGCCGCTCCTGCGACCGCTCAAGGCGCGGCAGTACTCGATCTCGTCGAGTCCGCTGGCCCACCCGGACCGCGTCCACCTCACCGTCGCGTCCGTCCGCTACGACACCGCGGACCGCCGGTACGGGGGTGTCGCGTCGACCTATCTCGCGGACCGGGTCGGCGGGGACACGGCGGAGGCGGCCGTCGGCATCTACCTCCAGCCGAACGCCGCCTTCGGCGTACCGGCGGACGACAGCGCCCCGATCGTCATGATCGGCCCCGGCACCGGGATCGCGCCCTTCCGCGGCTTCCTGCACGAGCGCGCCGCGCGGGGCGCCTCCGGGCGGAACTGGCTGTTCTTCGGCGACCAGCGCCGCCACACCGACTTCGTGTACGAGGACGAACTGACCCGGCTGCGCGAACAGGGCGTGCTCACCCGGCTCGATCTCGCGTTCTCGCGCGACCAGGCCGAGAAGGTCTATGTCCAGACACGGATGCGCGAACGCTCGCGCGAGCTGTACGGCTGGCTGGAGGACGGCGCGTATCTGTATGTCTGCGGCGACGCCTCCCGGATGGCGAAGGACGTGGAGGCGGCTCTGCTGGGCGTCATCGCCGAGCAGCGCGGACGCGGTGACGAGGATGCCACGCGGTACCTGGCGGAGCTGCGCCGGGCGAAGCGCTACGTACGGGATGTGTACTGAGCATGACGGACCACCATCCCGAGCGGCGGGACCCCGACGGCCCGCGCGCGTCCGGGCGGCGCTGTGGCGGGCGGGGCAGCTCCATGCGGCTGATCGACGCCCGGATGCCGGAGCTGACGCGCTGTCTGACGCTCTTCCAGTACGTCCAGGCGGTGACCGGCGGCCGGGTGGCGCTGATCGACCAGGCCGGGAGCTACGCGGTTCCGAGCCTGCGCGGCGAGGCGTTCGCCCTCCAGCCGGGCTCGATCGCGCTGCGCGTGGACGGCGGGGCTGTCGCCTCGGCCGTGGTCGTACGGGACGAGGACGCCGGCGCGGTCGTCCTGCACCTGTTCGACGCGGACGGCCGGACGGTGCACCAGGGGCGGCTGCTCTCCGAGGGGGACCGTCTCCTGATGGGCCTCGCCGGCACGGTCGACGCCCTGGCGCCGGCGCCGGCCGCCGCGCCGTCCGCCCTCCCCGGCTCACCGGCCTGGGAGAGCGGCGACCAGCTCGCCCAGCTCGACGAGATCCTGGTGGACGGCGGCGCCGCGCGGCGCCGGGCGTTCGGCCGGTACCGCGGCGAGCACCGGGCGATCGACGCCGGTGTCGTGCCCGAGGTGCTGGAGCACGTCTGCTCGGTGGGGCTGCCGATCGGGGTCGCGGTGTTCGCCCCGGGCGCCATGCAGGCGTGCGGCGGCCGGGTGCATGTCACCGACCAGACCATCGGCGGGCAGGTGTTCGCGGCGATCGCGGAGAGTTCGGTGCAGATCCACCTCCCGGGTGTGCGGGCGTGCCATCTCGTCCGCTCCACGGCCGCGCACGGCCCGACCTCGGCGATCGAACTCGACGACGAGGACGGGCGGTGCGTCGCGGTCATCACCCAGTTCGGCATCGTCGGGGAGCAGGTCCACACGGCGTGGGAGCATCTCGCGGCATCGCTGCCCGACGCCTAGGGAGTCCCTTCCGGACCGGGCCGGGCCGGGCCGGACCGGTGAGCGGGGTCCGGTGCCGGGGATCGCGGGGATCGCGGGCGCGCTCGATCGGACCGGCCGGCCCCGGGGCGGGCGCCGCCGGCCTCAGGACGTGCGGCGTCTCCGGGGCCGTGCGGTCACCGGCGCCCTGACCGGCGGGCGCGGTGGCGGGTCCGATCTGCACCTACCGCGCGTGGGCACGCGATCGAGCGCGGCGCGCCCCTCGGCGGCGGGCCGCCGCACCGGATGTCCTGGCGGGGGCCCCAGGGCAACTGGATACCCCCCATGGGTATTTGACTCCCTCGCGGGCAGCGGGCTAACCTTCCCCGGAGGGATACCCCACCGGGGTACCAATCAGGGAGGAACAGCGATGAGCGAGACGACCTGGCACCTCAAGGGCGAGTGGTTCGATGTGTGCAGTTGCTCGATGCCCTGCCCCTGTACGTTCGCGCAGGCGCCGACGGACGGCGCCTGCCTGTTCACCCTCGTCTGGCAGATCCACGAGGGGCACTTCGGAGAGGTGCGCCTGGACGGACTGGGTGTGGTGGCACTCGGCGAGTTCGCCGGGAACATGTGGGTGAACGACCCCGACGCCACGATGGCGGCGATGTTCTACATCGACGCGAAGGGGACACCGGCGCAGCGGGACGCCCTGGAGACGATATTCCGCGGCGACGCCGGAGGGTGGCCGGGCACTTTCGGCTCACTGATCAGCGAGGTGCGCGGAGTGCGGTACGCGCCGATCCACTTCGACGCCGCGCCGGATCTCGCCCACTGGCGCGCGACCGTCTCCGACCAGGTGAGCGTGGGCGCCACGGCCCTGACCGGCCCCACCGCGGACCCCGCGCGCCGGGTGCAGCTGATCAACGCCCCCGGGTCGGAAGTGGGGCCAGGCCAGGTGGCGACCTGGGGTGTGGTGAGCGAGGACCGCGCCGAGGGCTTCGACTTCTCCCGTGAGTACCGGGGCGGATCGAGCAAGCACTTCCCGTTCGACTGGCGGCCGGACGCGTGACTCCCCCGGCCGCGAGGGGATCGTCCTTCCCACCGGTCAGCCCTTCCGCTCCCCGGCGCTGGGGAGTTTCTCTCGGATCGGGCCGGATCGGTGAGCGGGGTCCGGTGCCGTGGATCGCGAGGCGGGGGAGGGAGCCCACGCGGAACACCGGCGACTGGCGACAACGCGGCGGGGCGCGGTGCCGGGCTCGCGAGCCCGGCACGATCCGAGAGAGACGACCTAGGAGTACCCCTTCGTCCCGTCGAGCAGCTCCCGCACGATGTCCGCGTGCCCCGCGTGCCGTGCGGTCTCCTCGACGAGGTGGATGAGCATCCAGCGGAGATTGGCGCTGCCGGAGGGGTGCCCGGGGTGGCGGCCGATGTCGTCCAGCGAGGCGGCGGCCACGATCTCGTCGCTCCGGGCGCACTGGGCCTCGTACTCCGCGAGCAACCGCGCGAGCGGGACGCCGTCGGCGCGCCAGTTGGCCGCCTCGTCCACCGTGTCGAAGGACGGGTTCCGTGTCATGTCGCCGCCCAGGAAGAGCACCTCGATCCAGGAGTGCTCGACCCAGCGCATATGGCTGATGAGCCCCGCCATCGTCATCGCCGGCGAGGTCGGGACGGCCCGGCGGTGCGCGTCCGCCTCGCTCAGGCCGTCGCACTTCCACCGCAGGATCTGACGCTGGAGTTCCAGCCAGCCGGTGAGAGCGGTGCGCTCGTCGGCCCGCAGGGGAGGACGCCGCAGAGAAGGTTCCATGGCCGCGGACGTTAGACCGCCCCGTCCCCCGCTGTCGTCCGGTTTTCACCGGTACGGGAGCGGGGTGCGGGCGCGGACGGGCCGCCGGGGCGGTCACCGGGCGTCGGTCAGGTCCCGGCGGCCCGGCGGGGCTCATGACCCGCGTACCCGCTCCGCTCCGTCCAGCTCCTCCACGAGGTCGACGAACGCCCGCGCGGTCGGCGAGAGTTCGCCGATCCGGTGGTACAGATACGCCAGACGCGGCACGTTGAAGCCGACCGGGCGGATCACCGCGCCGAGCGCCTCCGCCGCGCGCGCCGCGGGCTCGGGCAGCACCGTCGCACCGGCGCCCGCGAGGACCAGGGGGATGACGGCGTCGCGGTGGGCGGTGTCCACGGCGATCGTGAGCGGCGGGAGCTGGAGGGCGGCCACCTCGACGGTGATCCAGGTGCCGACCGCCGATTCCGCCGCGGCGCCCATGACCACGTCGTGACGGACCAGCTCGGCCAGTCCGACCGGGCCCTCCGGCAGCGAGGTGCCGGGCGGGAGGACCACCATCAGCTCGCTGAGCGCTATCGGAACCGCGCGGTGTTTGGGGTAGGGCGCCGGATGGTCGTGGACCAGCAGCTCCGCCTCCGCGCGCCGGAGCGCCGCGAACCCCTCCACTCCGTTGGCCGCCTCGCGCACCCGTGTCCTGACACCGGGGTAGCGCGCGCGGAACTCCGTGACGACACGGACCGCCGGATCGACCGCGAGAGCGGGGACGACGGCGAGATCGAGCTGCCCGGTCGCGAGCGTGCCCACCCCCTCGACCGCCGCCCGGACGCTGTCGAAGCCGCGGAGCGTGCGGCGGGCGGGGCCCAGCAGGGCCCGTCCCGCGGGGGTGAGCGTCAGCTTCCGTCCCCGTACGAACAGCGGCGTCCGCAGCTCGCGTTCGAGTTCCTGGATCGCCTGGGAGACCGAGGGCTGGCTGAGGTGCAGCCGCCGTGCCGCGCCGGAGATGCTGCCGGCCTCGACGGCCGCGACGAAGTAGCCCAGATGGCGCCGTTCCATAGGCCATGCCTATCACATCCAAAGGAATCCCAAGGCTTTACCGGTACCGATGGGCGGCATAGCGTGCCGGTCAACGGCCCGTCGAACCCTCGGACCGCCGGAGAAAGGGGACCTCATGCAGGGCATCCAGCGCGGTCTGCGCATTCTCGAAGCGGTCGCCGCGCACCAGCCCGTCGGGGTCGGCGAGCTGTCCCGGGTCTGCGAACTGCCGAAATCCTCGGTCCAGCGCGTTCTGCGGGCCCTGGCCGACTCGGGCTGGATTCGCGCGGCGGACGAGGAGCAGACGCGCTGGACGCTGACCTCCCGGATGCTCACCCTCGCCGGGACGGCGGCCGGGGAGCGGGGCATCCGCGAGGCGGCGCTCGGCCCCATGCGCGAACTCGGCGCGCTGACCGGGGAGACGGTCACGCTCCAGGTCCCGGACGGCCCCTGCCGCATGGTGCTGATCGAGCGCGTCGACTGCCGTCATCCGGTCCGGACCCACAACCGGCTGGGCGCCACCTCGCCGATCACCGCCACCTCCACCGGCCTCGCCGTTCTCGCGCTGATGCCGGACGAGGAGGTGGAGCGGGTCCTCGCGCGGCCGGTGCCCCGGCTGACGGCGAACACCTTGGTCGAGCCGCACCTCATCAGGGCACGGCTCCGGGAGGCCCGCGCCAGGGGCTTCGCCGTCAACCGGGGCCAGAACCGGGACGGCGTCTGCGCCGTGGGCGCCGCCGTGACCGGTCCGGGCGGCGTCCCGGCGGGCGGCATCGGGCTGTCCCTGCCGGACAGCCGCTTCGACACCCGCCGTGTGCCGTGGTGGGCCCAGCAGGTGCGGCTCACCGCCGCGGCGGTCTCCGCGGCGCTCACCGACTGAGCCCGGGGCCCGCGCCCACACCCCGTGCCCCACAGCGCGGCACGGCGCCGCCGGAGCCCGCGCCCACACCCCGAGGACCACCGCACGTACCCCACCACCCGGACCTCCACCCCACCACCGGGCCCGCGTCCGCGCCGCACCGGCCGGAGCACGACCGCCCGGAACATCTCCGCCGATCCCCGGCGCGACACCACGAGGGAGCCGTACGCATGAGCACGCGCACCGAAGGCCCGGCAGAGGTCTTCCTCACCGAGGACCGGCTGGCGATCCAGGCCCTGGCACGCGAATTCGTCGCCAGGGAGGTGCTCCCGGTGGCCGGCGAACTCGACCCGGTCGCCGGGGAGATCCCGATGGAGCTGCGCCGCAAGATGGCCGAGCTGGGATTCTTCGGCATCCTCATCCCGGAGGAGTACGGCGGCCTGGGCCTCGGCGTCATCGAGTACGCGCTGGTCGTGGAGGAGCTGGCGCGCGGCTGGATGAGCGTGGCGAGCCTGATCGCCCGTGGTCAGCAGTTCGCGCACGGGTTCAGCGCCGAGCAGCGGGCCGCGTATCTGCCCCGGATGGCGCGGGGCGAGTTCCTCAGCGCGTTCGCCCTGTCGGAGGCGGACGCCGGCTCGGACGTGGCGAATCTGCGCTGCCGCGCCGAGCCGGACGCGGACGGCGGCTGGCGGATCACCGGTCAGAAGATGTGGTGCACCTTCGCCGACGGCTCGGACTACCTCCAGGTGTTCGCGAGGACCGAGCCGGTCGACCCGGCGCGGCGGTCGCACGGCATCACCTGCTTCCTCATGCCGAAGGAGCGCGGCACCCTCCCCGAGGGGGTGACCGGCACCCCCGTGCGCAAGATCGGCTACCACGGCTGGCGGACCTGGGAGCTGTCGTTCGACCACGCCCGGGTCGAGCCCGGCATGGTCGTCGGGGAGGTGGGGCGCGGGTTCGGGATCGCCATGGGCGATCTGGTCATCGCCCGCATCCACACGGCGGCCCGCGCCATCGGTCTGGCACGGGCCGCGCTGGAGGACTCGATCGGCTACGCGAAGGAGCGCGTGCAGTTCGGCAGGCCGATCGCGGAGAAGCAGGCCATCCGGTTCAAGATCGCAGGCATGGCCACCCGGATCGAGGCGTCGCGGGCGCTGCTGCACAGGGTCTGCGCGGAGTACGACGCCGGCCGGCCGTCCAATCTGGAGGCGTCGATGGTGAAGCTGCACGCGAGCGAGATGGCCGAGCGGGTCACCAGCGAGGGTCTCCAGATCCACGGAGGCGCCGGATACACCACCGACTTCGCCGTCGAACGGCACTGGCGCGACGCCCGTCTCACCAAGATCTTCGAGGGCACGTCGGAGATCCAGATGAAGATCATCTCCGACACGCTGCTGGGACGCTGACGATGGCCGTCGCCCCGCCGTCCTCACCCGGCCCCCTGCACGGGCTCACGGTCCTCGATCTGAGCCGGATGCTCGCCGGTCCCTTCTGCACCATGGTCCTCGCCGACCTCGGAGCCACCGTCCTGAAGGTGGAGCCGCCGTTCGGTGACATGACCCGCGCCCAGGGGCCGTACGCCGAGGGCGACGGACTCCAGGCGTACGGCGGGTACTTCCAGTCCGTCAACCGCAACAAACAGGGCCTGGTCGTCGACCTCACGAAGCCCGGCGGCGCCGGGGTGATCCGCCGGCTCGCCGCCACCGCCGACATCCTGGTGGAGAACTACCGGCCGGGCGTGATGGAGCGGCACGGCCTCGGCTACGAGCGGCTCGCCGCGATCAATCCGCGCCTGGTCTACACGGCGATCCGGGGCTTCGGCGACCCGCGCACCGGTGTCAGCCCGATCCAGGACTGGCCGAGCTACGACATCGTGGCCCAGGCGATGGGCGGCCTGCTCGGGATCACCGGCCCGGCCGGCGGCCCGCCCGTCAAGGCCGGTCCGGGTCTCGGCGACACACTGCCCGCCCTGTTCGCGGCGGTCGGAGCACTCGCGGCGGTGCGGGAGCGCGAGATCACCGGGCTCGGCCGGTTCGTGGACGTGGGGATGTACGACGCGGTCGTCGCCGCCTGCGAGCGGATCGTCTACCAGTACTCCTACCAGGGCGTCGCCCCCGGGCCCGAGGGCAACGCGCATCCCCTGTTCTGCCCCTTCGGGCTCTTCCCCGCGTCGGACGGATTCGTCGCGCTGGCCGCCGCGCCCGCCGACCACCACTGGGTGCTGCTCTGCGAGGTGATGGGGCGACCGGAGCTGGGCACGGACGCCCGGTACGCGCACAACACCGACCGGGTGGCCCGGCAGGCCGAGGTCCTCGGGCTGGTCGGTGAGTGGACCGGGCGCCGCACCCGCGCCGAACTCGCCGGACTGCTGGGGGGAAAGGTCCCCTTCGGGCCGGTCAACACGGCGGAATCGCTCTTCGACGATCCGCATCTGCGGGCACGCTCCATGCTCCGCGAGGTCGAGCACCCCGGTCTGGACCGGCCGGTCACGGTCGCCGCCGGCCCGATCCGCTTCGCGGGCGGGGCCGAGCCCGGCATCCGGCGCGCGCCGCTGCTCGGGGAGCACACCGATGCCGTCCTGCGCGGGTGCGGCTACACCGGGGAGGACATCGCTCGGCTGCGCGCGGCGGGTGCGGTGGGCGGGGCGGCCACTACCGGCTCCGGCTCCTCTTCCACCACCGACTGAAGCCGTTCTCCGAAGGGATGCGCACCATGGGAAGCCTCACCGGCCGCGTGGCGATCGTCACCGGCGCCGGGCGCGGCCTCGGCCGCGAGCACGCGCTGCTCCTCGCCGCCGAGGGCGCGCGGGTCGTCGTCAACGATCCGGGGGTCGCCGGGGACGGCCGCGGCGGGGACGGGAGTCCGGCACACCGGGTGGTCGCGGAGATCCGGGCGGCCGGCGGCCTGGCCGTGGCCGACACCGGCCGGGTCGACGACTTCGCCGCCGCGGGGGCGCTGGTCGAACGCGCCCTCACGGCCTACGGCGAGCTGCACGTCCTGGTCAACAACGCGGGCATCACCCGCGACGCGACGGTGGCGGGAATGACGGAGCAGCAGTGGGACTCGGTGATCTCGGTCCATCTCAAGGGCCACTACGCCACCCTGCACCATGCCGCCGCCCACTGGCGGAGGCGGGCCAAGGCCGGGCAGCCGGTCGCGGCGTCCGTCGTCAACACCTCGTCCGGGTCGGGTCTGCGCGGCAACCCCGGGCAGCTCAACTACGCCGCGGCCAAGGCGGGCATCGCGGTGATGACGGTCGTGGCCGCGCGTGAGCTGGAGCGGTACGGCGTACGGGTCAACTCGATCGCCCCCGTGGCCCGGACCCGGATGACGCTCGACACCCCGGGCCTCGCCGGGAAACTCGCCGCCCGCGCGGGTGAGTTCGACACCTGGGACCCGGCGAACGTCTCACCGCTGGTCGCCTGGCTGGCCGCCGAGAAGTGCCGGGCCACCGGCCAGATGCTGATGATCCGCGGCGGGCGGATCGATGTCTACGACGGCTGGACCGTCCGCGAGACCCATGAGCACGAGGGCCGCTGGACACAGAGCGGCCTGGACGCCGCCCTCGCCGGGCTGCCCTCGTCCCCTCCCCCGCTGGTCCCCTCCCTCTGACCCGACGGCCCCACGGCCCCACCGCCCCACGGCCCCACGGCCCCACGGCCCCACCGCACCACCGCACCACCAGCCGGCCGGCCGACCGGCCGGCCGGCCCACCGCCCCGCCGGCCATCCGATCACTCCGCCCCCTCCAACCCCTGTGTCCCCTCCGACACCCGACCCCGTCATCCGAAGGGCTGCCATGTACACCACCCATATCGGCACCTCGACCGCCGACTCCATCAACATCTACGGCTACGACCTGTGCTCCGAGGTCATCGGGCACGCGAGCCTGGCCGACCTGGTCTTCCTCGGGGCCCGGGGCCGGCTGCCCACCGGCGACGAGTCGAAGATGCTCAACGCGCTGATGGTGGGCATCGCCGAGCACGGCTTCACCCCCAGCTCCCTGGCCGCCCGGCTCACCTGGCTCGGCGCTCCCGAGGCGACCCAGGCCGCCGTCGCGGCGGGCCTGCTCGGCGCGGGCAGCGTCTACCTCGGCGCCATGGAGCTGACGGCCCGTACGCTCCAGGAGGCGCTGGAGTCCGCGCCCGGCGGGCAGAGCACCGAGCGGACGGCGGCGGAGATCCTGGACCGCTTCACGGCCTCCGGCGAGAAGGTGCCCGGCTTCGGACACCCGACCCACCGGCCCCGTGACCCGCGCACCGCCCGCTACTTCCGGCTCGCCGAGGAGTGGGGCTTCCTCGGGCCGCACAGCCTGCTGCTCCAGGCGGTCCACGCCGAGATGGAGCGCCGGCGCGGGAAGCTCATCACGCTCAACGGCGCCGGCACCTTCGGCGCGGTCATGTCGGACCTGGGGTTCGACTGGCGGCAGGTGCGCACCGTGGTGGTGGCCGCCCGGGCCGTGGGGCTGGTCGGCCACATCGCCGAGGAAGCGGCACGCGGCACGGCCGACAGCACCGCCCAGGCGCTCTTCCGGCACGTCGAGCACCACACCGACTACCGGCCGCGGCGCTGAGGGCCGTCGTATGCGCACGGGAACCGCCGGGACGCTCGCCCGCTGGGCCTGGTCGTACGAACCGGACCCGGACGATCTGGCCCTGGCCGAACGCTCGCTGCGGGACACGCTCGCCGTGACCCTCGCGGCGCGAGGGCACGAGGTGGCGGCGCTCGCCGCCGATCTGCCCGATGCCGCCCGCTGGTCCGCGGTCGGCCATGTCCTGGACTTCGACGACGTCCATGTGGGGTCGACGAGCCATGTCAGCGTGGTCACCGTCGCCGCGGCGCTGGCCGCGGGCGGCGGCGCGCGCGCCTATCTCGCCGGGGCCGGCGTCATGACCAGGCTCGGTACGCTGCTCGGCTGGCCGCACTACGCGGCCGGCTGGCACGCCACCTGCACCCAGGGAGCGCCCGCGGCGGCCGCCGCCGCCGGTGTCGCGCTGGGGCTGCCGCCCGGCCGGCTGGCGACCGCGATGGCCCTCGCCGTCCCCGCCGCCGGGGGTGTGCAGGCCGCGTTCGGCACACACGGCAAGGCGCTCCAGGTCGGCTTCGCGGCCGAGGCGGGGGTGCGGGCGGCGCGTCTCGCCCTCGCCGGGGCGACGGCGGACCCGCGCGCCCTGGACGCGTGGCTGGAGCTGGTCGGCGGCTCCGGAGCCGGTGCGGGAGCCGGAGCCGATACGGGTGCCGGAACCGGAACCGGAGCCGGAGCGGGTGTCGACACGGAGGACCGCCCCGCCGTGGCGGGCGGGCTCGCCGTCAAGCTCCACCCCTGCTGCTACGCGATGCAGCGCCCGATCGCCGCCGTCCGCGAGCTGCGGGAGCGGCACGGCCGCCTCGCCCCGGCGGATGTCACCGGGATCGTGGTCACGACACCCGACGCGAGCATGCGGCCCCTGATCCACGACCGGCCCCGCACCGGCCTGGAGGCCAGGTTCAGCATGCCGTACGCCATCGCGACCGCGCTCCTCGACCGCTTCCCGGACTTCACGTCCTTCACGGACGCGGCGGTCGGCAGACCCGAGGCGCGACGGCTGATGGAGGTCACCGAGGTCGTGCGCACGCCCGGGGGGAACGGGCTGCTCTCCGGTGCCGTGGACATCCGGCTGGAGCTGGCCGACGGCAGCGCGCTCCGTACGAGCCTCGCCCAGCCGCCGGGCTCGCCACTGCGCCCGCCGGCCCCGGGGGAGCTGGCGGGGAAGTTCGCCGCCTGCGGCGCCGATGTCCCGGGGCTCCTCGCCGGCGTCACCTGGTCCTCGGCACCGGGGCTCCTCGCCTCGGCGCTCGGGAACCCGCCACGGGCCGCGCCGACGATCCCCGCCTGACCCGCTCGCGCCACCGGAGCCCGGCTCCACCACGCACCGAACATCCAGCGCCCCCGTCCACTGTGAAGCCGCCAGGAGAACCCGTGCCCCACGCTTGGCCGAAGAACATGCCGCCGTCCCTCGACATCCCGGATGTGGGCGTCGACGCCCTGCTCGCGGGCGCGGCCCGCGCGTATCCGGACCGCGTCGCCCTGCTGGACGGCGAGGAGTCCCTGACCTTCGCCGAGCTGCGCGCGGCGGCGCTCAGGGTGGCCGGCGGGCTGCGCGCCCGGGGCCTGGAGCCCGGCGACGCCGTGGCGCTGCACATGCCCAACACCTACTGGTATGTCGTGGCCTACTACGGCGCCCTGTGCGCCGGCCTCGCGGTCGCCCCGCTCAACCCCGCCCAGCCGGCCGCCGCGCTGCGCGCCCAGCTCGCCGACTGCGGCGCGAAGGCCGTCTTCACCCACCCCGCCAACGCCGCCGCGCTCCGCGAGGCCGCTCCGGAGGGGGACCGGCTCCTGGTCCACGTCCCCGGCACGGCCGCCGGGCCGGCCCCCTCGGACGCGGTCCTCTCCACGGGCTCCGTCCCCCTCGCGGAGCTGCTGTCCGGTGAGCCGCTGACGGACAGTCCCGTCGACCCGGAGCTGGTCGCGCACCTCCAGCTGACCGGCGGCACCACCGGACGGACCAAGGCGGTACGGGTGCTGCACCGCAATGTCGTCGCCAATGTGCTCCAGACCGGCTGCTGGCGCTCGTCGTCCCTGCCGAGCCTGGACACCGAAGGCGGCGTGCGGGTCACCCGCACCGACGATCCCGCGCCGGGGACGATCGTGCCGGGCCAGGGCTGCACCATCGCCATCGCGCCGTTCTTCCACGGCCTCGGCCTGGTCGGCCACAACAGCAACACCCTCCTCGGCGCCACCGCGGTCATCACCGGCGGCAGGTTCGACGCGGACCAGTTCATCCGCGACATCGAGCGCTACGGCGTCACCCATATGTCCGGCTCCCCCGCCATGTACCACGCCATGCTGCGCAGCCCCGAGCTGGGCAGACGGGACGTCTCGTCCGTACGCATGATCACCTCCGGTGCCGCGCCGATCGACACCACCGCGCTGGGCGAGCTGCGCGCGGCCTTCCCCACCGCCGGCGTCACCGAGGGGTACGGGCTGAGCGAGGCCACCATGGGCCTGACGGTGTCGCCCCCCGGAGCGGAGATCGGGACCCCGCTCGGGAGCGTGGGCGTCACCATCACCAACACCGAGATCGAGATCCGGGCCGAGGACGGTGTCACGGTGCGGGAGCAGGGCGGTACGGGTGAGATCTGGGCGCGCGGCCCGCAGATCGCCGACGGCTACCAGGACGAGCCCGAGCTGACCGCCGAGCAGTTCGCGGGCGGCTGGCTGCGCACCGGCGACATGGGCCACTTCGACGAGAACGGCTTTCTGTTCCTGGTGGGCCGGGCGAAGGACATGCTCATCTACAAGGGGTACAACGTCTATCCGCAGCCGCTGGAGGAGCTTCTCTGCTCCCACCCCGCGATCGCCCAGGCCTCGGTGGTCGGCCGCCCGCACCCCGAGTTCGGGGAGATCCCGGTCGGTTTCGTCGTCCTGCGCCCCCGGTTCGCGGCGGGGAGCGGCCGGGAGGTCCTCGACGAGGTGATGGCGCATGTCGCCGCACGGGTCGCCCCCTATCAGAGGGTCCGTGAGCTGCGGGTGGTGGACACACTGCCGCTGACACCGACCGGAAAGATCCTCAAGTCGCGGCTCAGAGAGTGTCTCCACGACGACCGCAGCTGACCCTGTGTCCCTTCCGCCCGACCCTTCAACGACAAGGAGAACCCATGGACAGCGCCAGTGCCGCGTTCGAACACATACTGGGAGCGGTCCGCCGCTTCATCCGCACGGATGTCGTGCCGCGCGAGCGCGAGATCGAGCTCGCCGACGAGGTCCCCGCCGACATCCGGCGCAAGGCCGTGGACATGGGCCTGTTCGGCTACACCCTGCCCGAGGAGTACGGCGGCATGGGCGCCCGGGTCGAGGAGGACGCCCGGCTGTGCTTCGAGTTCGGCTGGACCAGCCTCGCGTTCCGTTCGATGTTCGGCACCAATATCGGCATCGCCGGCCAGGTGCTGGTGAACCAGGGCACCCGGGAGCAGCGGGAGAC
Organism: Streptomyces sp. NPDC001889; assembly: GCF_053594535.1. NCBI lineage: Bacteria > Bacillati > Actinomycetota > Actinomycetes > Kitasatosporales > Streptomycetaceae > Streptomyces > Streptomyces sp. NPDC001889. The sequence continues at coordinate 21,960 of NZ_JBSFER010000027.1, read as the reverse complement.
CTGGCTGCCGAGACTGGCCCGGGGCGCGGTGGCCTCCTTCGCGCTGACCGAGGCCGAGGCGGGGTCCGATCCGTCCGGGATGACGACCCGCGCCGTGGACACCGGTGACGGGTGCTACGAGATCAGCGGGGCCAAGCGGTTCATCACCAACGCGGCGGTCGCCGACGTCCTCATGGTCTTCGCCCGCACCGGTGAGGGCGGCGGGACGACCGACGGCATCTCCTGCTTCCTGGTCGAGCAGGGCACACCGGGGCTCGTGATCGGGCCCAAGGACGCCAAGACCGGCCAGGCCGGCGCATGGACCTCCGAGGTCTTCCTGGACAAGGTCAGGGTCCCGTACGCGGCCCTCGTCGGCGGCACCACCGGCCGGGGCTTCGGCGCCGCCATGCGCTCCCTCGCCAAGGGCCGGGTCCATGTCGCCGCACTCTGCGTCGGCCAGGCCGCCCGGGCGCTGGAGGAGTCGGTGGAGTACGCCCGTCACAGCAAGCAGGGCGGGGAGCCCATCGGGCGGTTCCAGCTCGTGCAGGCGATGCTCGCCGAGAGCCGTGCCGAACTGGACGCGGCCCGCGCCCTGGTCCTCGATGTCGCCCGCCGGTTCGACTCCGGGGAGGACACCCGGATCGGTCCGTCGACGGCGAAGCTGTTCGCCACCGAGATGGCCGGCCGGGTCGCGGACCGCGCGGTGCAGATCCACGGCGGCATGGGCTACATGCGCGAGACCACGGTCGAGCGCATCTCCCGCGACGTCCGTGTGATGCGCATCTACGAAGGCACCAGCGAGGTCCAGAAGCTCATCATCGGCCGCGCGCTCCTGCGCGGCTGACTCCCCCTCCGCGAGACGGGACACCATGACCACCACACAGGAACCCGACTGGAACGACAGCGGCGACCGGGAGAACGCGCACCGCGGCCTGGTCGACCGGCTGGACCCCTGCGTCATCCGCGACGCCGCGGGCCGGGTCGTCTGGGACAACGACCGCTGGTCCTTCCTCACCGGGCAGGAGTGTCCGCCGACCGTGCACCCCGGTCTCTGGCGGCAGGCGGGACACAACACCGCGCAGGGGCTGTTCGAGGTCGCCCCCGGCTTCTACCAGGTCCGCGGCCTCGATGTCTCCAATATGACCATCGTCGAGGGCGACACCGGTGTGGTGGTCATCGACCCGCTGGTCTCCCAGGAGTGCGCTGCCGCCGGTATGGAGCTGTACCGCCGCAACCGGGGCGACCGCCCCGTCCGGGCCGTCGTCTACACCCACAGCCACGGCGACCACTTCGGCGGCGTGCTCGGGGTGACCACGCCCGGGGACGCCGCCGCCGGCCGGGTGGAGATCGTCGCGCCCGAGGGCTTCATGGAGCACGCGGTCAGCGAGAACGTCTTCGCCGGCCCCGCGATGCGCCGCCGTGCCGTCTACATGTACGGCAAGTCCCTGCCCCCGGGCCCCGAGGGCACGGTCGGTTTCGGTATCGCCCAGGCGCTCTCGACCGGGACCATCGGGCTGCTCCCTCCCACCCGCACCATCCACCGCACCGGCGAGGAACTGGTGCTCGACGGGGTGCGATTCGTCTTCCAGATGGCGCCCGACGCCGAGGCCCCCTCGGAGATGAACTTCTACTTCCCGGACCACAAGGTCCTGCTCATCGCCGAGATGGTCAACCACACGCTGCACAATGTGCTGACGCTGCGCGGGGCGCTCGTCCGGGACGCCCGCGCCTGGGCGGCGTACATCACCGAGTGCGTCGGGCTCTTCGCCGACGCCGAAGTCCTCATGGGCTCGCACACCTGGCCGACCTGGGGCCATGCCGAGGTGCGCCGTATCCTCACGGAACAGCGGGACGCGTACGCGTACCTCCACGACCAGACGGTGCGGCTGATGAACCGGGGACTGACGGGCCCGGAGATCGCCGAGGAGATCACCGCGTTCCCCGGGGAGCTGAACGCGGCCTGGAGCGTCCGGGGCTACTACGGCTCCCTCAGCCACAACATCAAGGCCGTCTACCAGCGCTACATGGGGTGGTTCGACGGCAATCCGGCCCATCTGTGGCAGCACCCGCCGGTCGAACAGGCCCGTCGTTACGTGGAGTTCATGGGCGGCGCCGACGCCGTCGTGGCCAGGGCCCGCCGGTCGTTCGACGAGGGCGATCCGCGCTGGGTCGCCGAGGTCCTGAACCATGTGCTCTTCGCCGAACCGGAGCACACCGGGGCCCGTGAGCTCCAGGCGCTGACCTTCGAGAGGCTGGGGCACGCCCAGGAGAACGGCGTCTGGCGCAACTTCTACCTCACCGGAGCCCAGGAGCTGCGGACCGGCTCCGACGGGCCCGCCGGCAGCGAACCGCACCACCGGAGCCCGGACATGCTCGCCGGGCTGACGACCGGGCAGATCTTCCAGTCCCTGGCCGTCCGCCTCGACGGGCCGCGCGCCGCCGCCCACCGGCTGCTGCTGCGGTGGGAGTTCACGGACACCGACGAGGTGTGGACGGTCCTGGTCGGCAACGGTGTGCTCACACCGATGCGCGGCGACGCCCCCGACGGGGAGGCCCCGCAGCTCACCCTGCGGCTGGAGCGCGCCACGCTCAACCGGATTCTCGCCGGGGAGACGGCCTTCGGCGACGGCATCGGCTCGGGCTCCGTGGTCACGGAGGGCGACACCGGTGTTCTCACCACCCTCCACGGGCTGCTGGAGGAGCCCCCGCGGCACTTCCCCGTCGCCCTGCCGTGACGGGCGGGTGAGCCCGGTCCGTCAGACGCGCGGCGCGAGGGCGTCGACGGTGTCCGCGTCCAGACCCGCCTCGGTGAGCACCTCGCGGGTGTGGGCGCCGACCACCGGGGCGGGTCGCGGAGTGGCGGCCGGTGTGCCGCTGAAGCGGGGCGCGGGGGCGGGCTGGAGGAGGCCGTTCTCCGTGTAGTACGTGCCGCGTGCCACGTTGTGCGGGTGGCTCGCGGCCTCGGTGAGGCCGTACACCGGGGTGACACAGGACGGGGTGCCGTCGAAGACGGCGGTCCACTCGGCGCGGGTCCGGCCGGCGAAGACCTCATCGAGGCGGGCGCTCATCGCGGGCCAGGCGGCGCGGTCGTGCTGCCGCGCGAAGAGCGGGTCGCCGGCCAGGCCGAGGACGTCCAGCAGGGCCGCGTAGAACGGTGGCTCGACGCTGCCGACCGCCATATGGCCGCCGTCGGATGTGCGGTACGTACGGTAGAAGGGGGCACCGCCGTCGAAGAGGTTCACGCCGCGGGCGTCCTCCCAGCGCCCCACCGCGAGCAGTCCGTGGATCAGGGCGAGCTGGACGGCGGTGCCGTCGGTCATGGCGGCGTCGACGACCTGGCCCCTGCCCGTGCGCTCCGCGCTCAGCAGCGCGGTGGTGATGCCCAGGGCGAGCAGCATCCCGCCGCCGCCCATGTCGCCGAAGAGGTTGAGCGGTACGGGCGGGTTCTCGCCGGCGGCGCCGAGGGCTCCGAGCGCACCCGCCACCGCGATGTAGTTGATGTCGTGTCCGGGCGCCTGGGCGAGCGGGCCGTCCTGGCCCCAGCCGGTCATCCGGCCGTAGACGAGCCCGGGGTTGCGGGCGAGGCAGATCCCGGGGCCGAGGCCCAGGCGCTCGGCGACGCCGGGGCGGAAGCCCTCGACGAGGGCGTCGGCGGTGTCGATGATCGCGAGTGCCGCCTCGACGCCCCGCGGGTCCTTCAGATCGAGGGCGACCGAGCGGCGGCCCCGGTGCAGGACCGGGTGCCCGGAGGCGGTGCCCGCCAGGGCCGGGCGGTCGACGCGGACGACCTCGGCACCCTGGTCGGCCAGGAGCATTCCGGCGAAGGGGCCGGGCCCGATGCCGCCCAGTTCGACGACGCGGATACCGGCCAGGGCGCCGGTGGTGGTGGATGCGGTGGTGCTCAAGTGACTCGGCTTCCTTCGGTTCCGGGAGGGCGGCGGGGGTGGAGCGGGCCGTCGCCCGGCCGGCCCGCGCGGGAGGAGCGGGGCGGCCGGGGCGCACGGGGAGCGGTCTACAGACCGAGGTCCTTGGCGATGATGGTCTTCATGACCTCGCTGGTGCCGCCGTAGATGCGGGAGACGCGGGTGTCGGCGTACAGCCGGGCGATGGGGTACTCCAGCATGTAGCCGTAACCGCCGTGGAGCTGGAGGCACTTGTCGATGACGCGTGCGGCGACCTCGGTGCCGAAGAGCTTGATCCTCGCGGCGTCGGCTCCGGTCAGCTCGCCGGAGTCGTCGAGTTCGATCCCCTTGTCGACCATGGCCTGGAGGGCCTCGACCTCGGTGGCGCACTCGGCGAGGACGAACTTGGTGTTCTGGAAGGCGGCCACCGGCTTGCCGAAGACCTGGCGCTCCAGCACGTACTCACGGGCGAAGGCGATGGCGGCGACGGCGGAGGAGACGGCGCCGACGCCGATCTGGAGACGTTCGCGGGGCAGGTTCCGTCCGAGGTAGGAGAAGCCCTTGTCCGGCTCGCCGAGGATGTTCCCGGCCGGGACGCGGACATCGGTGAAGGACAGCTCGGAGGTGTCGGAGGAGCGCAGACCGATCTTGTCGAGCTTGCGGCCGTAGGCGAAGCCCTCGCTGTCGGTCGGGACGACCAGCAGGCTCAGGCCGTGGCGGCGGTCCTCGGCGGTGGCGGGGGCCGTGCGGGCCGCGACCACGCAGAGTTCGGAGTTGCGGGCGCCGGTGATGAAGGTCTTCGCGCCGTTGAGGACGTAGTGCGTGCCGTCGTCGGACAGCGTGGCCGTGGTGCGGATACCGGCCAGGTCGGAGCCGGTGCCGGGCTCGGTCATGGCGATGCACAGCAGGGTCTCGCCGGAGGCGATGCCGGGCAGCCAGCGCTTCTTCTGCTCCTCGTCGGCGAGGTTCAGCAGATAGGGGAGGACGATGCCGGTGGAGACGCCGTAGTGGCCGAGGGAGACCCCGGCGCGCGCGCACTCCTCGGTGATGACGACCTGGAACTTGTAGCTGGTGTCACCGGAGCCGCCGTACTCCTCCGGGATGTCGAAGCCCATGACGCCCAGCGCGCCGAGCTTGCGGAAGAGGTCGCGGTCGACGAGGTTGTCCCTCTCCCACCGGTCGAAGTGGGGCACCACCTCGTTGGCGATGAAGTCCCGGATCATCGCCCTGAACGCCTCGTGCTCCCGGGTGTAGATGTTGCGCTTCATGACGGGTCCCTGGGTTCGTTGCGGAGTCGGTGCGGGGCGCCGCCCTCGGCCGTCGTCGCGGCCGGCCGGCGGGGCGGCGCCGGGGTCGGCGCGGTGGCCCGGGTCAGCGGGAACCGCCGTCGACGGTCACGACCTGGGCGCTGATGTAGTTGGCCTCCTGCGTGCAGAGCAGGTAGATCGCGCCGGCGGCCTCGGCCGGGGTCCCCGGGCGGCCGAAGGGGTTGGTGCGCCTGACGGCCTCGGCGATCTGCGGGCTGACACCAACCTTGATCCGGCGGCCCCCGATCTCCACGGTGGCGTCGTCGGCGGCGGTGGCCTCGGTCATCCGGGTCAGGATGAAACCGTAGGCCACGGCGTTGACATTGACCCGGTACCGGCCCCACTCCTTCGCCATGGTCTTGGTGAGGCCGATGACACCGGCCTTGGCGGAGGAGTAGTTGGCCTGGCCCGGGTTGCCGTACTGGCCGGAGGTGGAGGAGACGTTGACGACCTTGCGGTGGTACTCGGTCGGGTTCGCCCTGATGTAGGGCTGGGCGGCCCGCAGGATGCGGAACGGCGCCTTGAGGTGGACGTCGAGGATGGCGTCCCACTGCTCGTCGGTCATCTTCTGGATGACGGTGTCCCAGGTGTATCCGGCGTTGTTGACGATGATGTCCAGGCCGCCGAAGGATTCGGTCGCGGTGGTGACGAAGCGGTCCGCGAAGCCCTCCTCGGTGACCGAGCCGACGCAGGCGACGGCCCGGCCGCCGGCGGCCGTGATGTCGGCGACGGTCTCCTCGGCCGGCGCCTTGTCGAGGTCGTTGATGACGACGCTCGCCCCCTCGGCGGCGAGTTTGAGCGCGACCTCGCGGCCGATGCCCCGGCCCGAGCCGGAGACGATGGCGGTCTTGCCGTCCAGGGTTCCCATGATGTGCACAGCCCTTGTCTCGTTGCTGGATGTGTCAGTCGACGGTGACGGCGGCGGAGCCCCGGAGGCTCACGGTGCCGTCGGGGAGGAAGACCGTGAGGTCGAGGTGGGCGACCCCGTCCGCGACCCGCGTGACGGTGCCCGTGCAGACCGGGGTGGCGTTGACCGGGGTGATCGCGGAGAAGCGCACCCCGTAGGAGACGATCCGCTCCTGCGGGACCCAGTCGGTGAGCAGCCGGCCCAGATACGCCATGGAGAGCATGCCGTGCGCGAAGACATCGGGGATGCCCACGGCGTGACAGGCGTCGGTGTCGATGTGCACCGGGTTGTGGTCGCCCGACGCCCCCGCGTACAGCGCGAGCACGGTACGGGTGATCTTCGGGGCCTCCAGGCTGAGGCTGTCGCCCGGGTTCAGGGTGGGCATCACAGGGCCGCCTTCGGGTCGCGCACGACAACGGTGCCGGTGAGGGTGGCGATCGGCTCGCCGTCGCGGGTGACATGGGTGGCGCGCACGACGAACTGGAGCGCGCCGCCCTTCTTCGCGTACACGTCCGTGACCTCGGTCCGGAAGGTCAGCGGGTCACCGGCGTACGCCTGGGCGTGGTAGGCGAACTCCTGGCCGCCGTGCAGGACCGTGCGGACGTCGATCCCGAGGTCCGTGAGGAACGCGCCCCGGTCGGGGTTGTCCATCTCCAGGCAGAAGAGAAAGGTCGGCGGTACCGGCAGGTCCCGGTGGCCCGCCGCCGCGGCGGCGGCCGGGTCCGTGTAGACGGCGTCGGTCTGGCCGGTGGCCCGGGCGAAGAAGCGCAGCCGGCCGCGCTCGGCCCGGGTCTCGAACGCGTCGGTGCGGGTGCCGATGACGGCGGGGTCGATGGCCATGGTCAGTCCACCTTCTCGAACAGGGTGACGACTCCGGCGGTGCCGAGGCCGAGGTTGTGCTGGAGGCCGAGGGTCACGCCGTCGACCTGCCGGGCCCCGGCCTCGCCGCGCAGCTGCCAGGTGATCTCGGCGGTCTGGGCGAGTCCCGTGGCGCCCAGCGGGTGCCCCTTGGAGAGCAGGCCGCCGGAGGGGTTGGTCACGACCCTGCCGCCGTGGGTGTTGTCGCCGTCGAGGATGAACCTCTCGGCGCCGCCCTCCTCGCACAGGCCCAGGCCCTCGTAGGTGAGGACCTCGTTGACGGTGAAGCAGTCGTGCAGCTCGACGACCCCGATGTCCCGGGGGTCGACACCGGCCCTCTCGTAGACCTCCTGGGCGGCGGCCCGCGTCACATCGGTGCCGACCAGGGACATCGCGCTCTTCCTGTCGAAGAGGCCGGCGGCGTCGGAGTGGAGCGCCTGGGCGGCGATGGCGACCCTGGGCGTGAGGCCGTTGCGGGCGGCGAACTCCTCGGAGCAGACGATCGCGGCGGCGGCGCCACAGGTGGGCGGGCAGCACTGGAGACGGGTGAGCGGCCCGGCGATCCGCGGTCCGCCGAGGACCTCGTCCAGGGTGATCGGATCGCGGAAGACGGCGTAGGGGTTGTGGGCGGCGTGGGCGCGGGCCTTGACCGAGACCCTGGCGAAGGTCTCGGCGCTCATCCCGTACTTCTCCATGTACTCGACGCCGGCGGCGGCGAAGTACTGGGGGGTCATCGGCAGGTCCGGGTCGACGTCGTGGACCTCCCGCAGCGCCTCGGCGAAGTCGGTGAGCGGCAGCGGGCGGTCCTGCCACTTGGCGCTGAGGGCGCCGGGCGGCATCTGCTCGAAGCCGACGGCGAGCGCGCACTCGGCCGCGCCGCTCTCGACGGCCTGCCGGGCCAGCCACAGCGCGGAGGAGCCCGAGGCGCAGTTGTTGTTGACGTTGAGCACGGGCACCCGGGTGAGACCGAACCGGTAGACGACGCGCTGGCCGCAGGTGGAGTCGCCGTAGACGTACCCGGCGTACACCTGCTGGATGCGGTCGTACGACAGTCCCGCGTCCGCCAGGACGGCGCGCACCGCGCCCGCGCCCAGCTCGTCGTACGTCTTGGCGGCGCTGGGTTTGGCGAACGGGACCATACCCACTCCGGCCACCAGGGCTCTGCGACTCATAACATCTCCAGTTCCTAGTTAGCGCTCCTTCACTTTTCTCGGTAAGTTGCCTGCTGTCAAGGCATTGATGAGCACACCAATCGGTTTTCGTCGAGAATCAAGCCACTCTCCTTCCCGAGGCCCGCCCCCATGCCTCCCGCCGCTACGGTGTACCGGGAGCAGCCATAAGAAGCTGTTCACTTCCTGTCCCATGACAGACGGCGACCCGATGCGGAGGTGAATCCTTGATAACCACAGAACCGCCCACCGCTCGGATCGTTCCGAGCTGCGGGCGGTTCAGTCGGGGAAGCGGACCGGGTCAGGTTCCGGCGGTGAGTTTCCCGGCGTCCCGGTCCGGGTGGACGAGGATCAGCGCGATCACCGCACCGATGATCATCGTGACGCCGAGGACCAGGAATCCCTCCCCGTACCCCGCCGCGACGGAATCGCCCGAGGCGACCAGCCGGCCGATCACCATGGGGGCGATGATCCCGCCCAGGCTGTAGACGCCGGTGACGATGCCGAAGACGGTGCCGCGCTGGGCGGCCGGGACGACATCGGCGAGCCCGGCGAAGGCGACGCCGTACCCGGCGGAGTTCAGACAGGAGCCGAGGATGAGCAGCGCCATCTGCGGGGCGCCCCGGTCCAGCGAGGAGAAGCCGATGGTGCACACCCCGGAGGCGAGGACCAGCCCCGCCGGCAGGATGGCGCGAGTGACGCGGTTGCCGATCCCGCGCCGGGTGAGCACACGGGAGACCACTCCGGCGAGGATCACCGCGATGGCACTCCCCAGATACGGCAGGGCGACCAGGTTGCCCGCCGTCCTGGCGTCGTACCCCAGGCCCTCCTGAAGATAGAGCGGCAGCCAGCTCACCTTCACCGAGGTGTTGGCGTACGCCACGAAGAACAGCAGCGTCATGCCGATGAGCGTGCCGGTCCCGAAGAGCCGGGCCAGCGGCACCCGCTCCGGCAGCGCCGCCGGGGCTCCGGCGCCGTGGCCGTGGGAGTCGCCGGCCGCCTCCGGGCCGGAGTCGCCGGCGAGCAGCCACAGCAGGGCGACGGCCGCGCCGAACACGGCCAGGGTGCCGAAGGCCATGCGCCAGGAGTACTCCGCGATCACCCAGGTCAGCACCGGCGCCGCGATGAGCGGCCCGATGCCCGCGCCCGCGACGACGATCGAACTGGGGACCGCCCTCTTGTGGGCGGGGAACCAGGAGTGGGCGACCTGCATGGCCAGAGCCGTGGTCGGCCCCTCCGCGAAACCGAGGAGGACACGGCAGGCGATGATCGTGGTGAAGCCCGCCTGCGCGGCCATCGGCGCCAGGCTCAGCGCCCAGATGACCGCGATCCCCGCCAGCAGCCAGCGGGCACGGATCTTGCCGCCCAGCCAGCCGCCGAGGATGGACCCCACGGCGAAGAGCCAGAAGAAGCTGCTCTGGATCACGCCGAACTGGGCGTCGTCCAGGCCCAGATCCTTCTTCATGTCGACGCCGGCCAGGCCCACGACGACCTTGTCCGCGTAGTTGACGAGCATCAGACAGACCAGCAGGGCGAGGACCCCCCAGGCCCGGCGCCTGACGGAAGGGTCCTGGGTCCGGTCCGCGCCTCCTGAGGCCGAACCGGATTGCGCGTGCTGATCAACAGCCATGGGAGCCTCCTCGGAACACGACCTGGTGGCGTGAAGTGAACCACTCGTAACCTGTTGGAACAAGGCTTTGGGCAGGTATCCGGAAGTGCGGGACATCAGCCACTTCAGTTACTGACGATTAACTTGCTGCCCTCGGTCGCCGGCCATGGACGGGGACACCCTCCGGGGCCGGGAACGGAGGCCGGAGCCGTCCGCGCGGGAGGACGGGAGGAGAGTGACGGGAGGCCGGGGAGCGCGGGGGTTCGGGGAGCGTGGACGCGCGGAGACCGCCGATGCCCGGAGGGGGCTTGCGGCCGGGGCGCGCGCTCCGGCGGTCGCGGAGCGAATTCACCGTCCCGCTGCGCCACCGCGCCCGCGATCCTATGCTGGCACACCGAGGGTGGAGACGACCTGGGGGGCATGCCTCATGAAGGCGGCAGGCAGGGGAACGTCAGCGGTGAAGTCCGGGGTCAAGCGGCTCCTGGGGCGCACCGGATTCGACATCGTGCGCAGCGCCAACAATCTGGGGGGCGTCGACGACTTCATCCCGTTCGAGGCGACGATGCGGGCCGCGCGGGCGGCCGGACTGTCGGTCGGCGACCACATCGACGCGGTGATGAACGGGACGCCCGGCGCCACCCAGTCCACCATCGACGAACTGCGGGCTCTCGGCGTCTTCGCGGCCGGCCCGGACACGGCGCTGGAGATCGGCCCCGGGTCCGGACGGTACCTGGAGAAGACACTCAAGGAGTGCTCACCGGGCCGCTACGAGATATACGAGACGGCGGCGCCCTGGGCCGCGTATCTGGTGGACACCTTCGGTGTGATCGCCCAGCCGGCCTCGGGAAGCAGTCTCGCCCCGACGCCCGACGGCAGTGTCGACCTCGTCCAGGCCCACAAGGTCTTCAACACCGTGACCTTCCTCTGCGCCGTCCGCTACTTCTTCGAGATGGCCCGCGTCACCCGGCCCGGTGGCCGGATCGTCTTCGACGTCATGACGGAGACCTGTCTGGACCCGGCCACCGTGGGCACCTGGGCGACGCGGGGTGGCGCGGGGCACGGCTCGTACCCGGCCGCCATACCGCGCCGGACCTGCGTGGACCTCTTCGCGACCCTCGGCTGCCGGCTGGAGGCGAGCTTTCTGGCGCCCATGGGCGTCGCCTCCACGGAGGTGCTCGTCTTCGTGAAGGGGGCCTGACCGGAAGAGGGGCCGCGCCCGCCGGCCGGCCCGGGCGCGCGGCGGCCGGATTCCCCCACGGCATCCCCTGTCAGGGCAGAGACAGCAAAACGCATGGATGGGTGAATACAGCACCCAAATCCATGATTCGGACAATCTCCGCTCGGGTCAGGTCATTCTTTGCCGGTTCATAGCCTTCGGAAGGCCGTCGCTTGACCCTGTGCGGGAGGACGAGCCATCCGTCTCGTCGCCTGCCCCAGGGTCCGCACCCGGCTGCGCAGGCTCGGCCTGGCAACACATGGCAGAAGGAGTCCCGGCATGATCCGCCTCTCCAGAACGCTTCCTTCAGGGTGGTTCGCGGCGGCGGGAGCCGCCGCGCTGTTCAGTCTCTCGGTGCATCCGTCGACGGCCCACGCCGCACCGCTCTCCTGCGGCCAGACGGTGACCACCGGTGTGGTGCTCACCGCCGATCTGCTCGACTGCCCCGGCGACGGCCTGATCGTCGGCGGCAACGGCCTCACCATCGACCTCAATGGCCACACCATCGACGGCGTCGGCCTGGGTACCGGCATCCGCGTCAACGGCTTCGACGACACCCTCGTCACCAATGGCGGCGGTGCCCCCGCCCATGTGCGGCAGTTCGACCACGGAGCCCGGCTCGACCCCGGCGCCTCGGGCAATGTCATCGAGAAACTCACCATCCAGGACAACGAACTCTCCGGTGTCCAGCTCGACAACGCCGACACCGGCAACCGCGTCCGCGACAACATCATCGAACGGCAGGCCCAGCGGGGCGTCGTGCTGACCGGAGGGTCGAGCGGCAATGTGATCGCCGGCAACACGATCACCGCCAACCAGGGGGAAGGCGTCCTCGTACTGAACTCCGCCGACAACCGCCTGGAGGACAATCACATCGACGACAGCGGGGACGGCGGACTGATCCTGGAGGGCGCCGGCGGCAACAGCCTGCTGGGCAACACCGTCGCCAACAGCAGTGACGGCGCGATCGCCCTGCGGCTCGGCTCGAACGGCAACCTCGTCCAGGGCAATGTGTCCTCCCTGAACCAGGACGCCGGGCTGACCGTCTCCGACTCCACCGGCAACCGGCTGCTGTCCAACACGCTCCAGGAGAACGGCGACAGCGGGATCGTCCTTCAGTCCGCCGACGACAACACGGTCACCGGAAACGACGTCAGCAGAAACACCGGCGGCATCGAACTGAGCGAGTCCGACCGCAATCTGATCGAGTCCAACACCGCGGACCACACCAGCGGGGACGGCATCAGTCTGAAGCTCTCACTCGGCAACTCCCTGCGGCTCAACCAGGCCGGCCACAACGGATCACTCGGCATCCACATCGAGGGGGAGGCGGCACCCGGGACCGGCAACCGGCTGGTCCGCAACACCACCAACGCCAACCAGAGCGGCGGCATCCTCGTCTCGAAGGCCGTCCACACCCTTCAGTCCAACACCGCCAGGGACAACGACGGCTGGGGCATCTTCGCCGAGCCCGGCAACGCCGACGGCGGGGGGAACCGGGCGAGCGGCAACGCCGAGTCCGCCCAGTGCTCGGGCGTCGTCTGCGCTCCCTGACCCGAGGTCCCCTCCTCTCCTCTCCCTCCTCTCCTTCCCCGCCTCTCCTTCCCCGCCCCTCCTTCCCCGCCCCTCCAGCGGCGGACCGTGTGGCGTGATCGTTCAAGACACCCCGCGGGGCCGGATCTACCGTTGCCGGCAAGCGGGAGGAAGGAACGGTCATGGAGGAGTACGCGAGCGCCAGACTGCTCGAACTGGTCCAGCGCGCGCTGGCGGCCGAGGGCATCGACGCCGTCGCACCCGTGAGCGACGGGGCCCTGCTCCCGTTCGCGGTGAAGCGGGGATTCCTGACCGGCCTCGCCCGCGAGCACGGCCTCCTGCCGCTGCTCCGCGTCGGTTCGGCGCTGCCGGCGGTCTCGTCCGACCCCGCCGTCGCCGCGCTGCTCGGCGCCGTCACCCCGCACGACCTGTTCGAGCGATGGCAGCGGCTGGAGCGGTTCACCCACTCCCGTCACCGTGTGGTGGTCCGGGAGCGCGGTCCGGGGCGCCTCGTCGCGGAACACGCCGGACCGGAAGGGGAGGGGCCGGAGCCCGCCGAGGACGCCCTCGTCCTCGGCGTGCTGACGGCGCTGCTGCCGTTGTGCGGAGCACGGGACGTCGAGGTCGCCGCGGGCGGCGCCGTGCCGGTCACCGTGTTCTCGGACGGCGCCTTCACCGCGTCCCCTCCCCATCGGGACGGCGGTGTGTGGCGGTTCACCTGGTCGCACACCGCGCCCGTCGCGGAGGCCCGTGCGCAGGCCCCCGCACGGGACGTGGCCTCGCGTGCGCGCGGACTCCTCGCCGCCGACCCCGCGCGCCGCTGGAGGCTCGGATGTCTCGCCGCCGAGCTGGGCATCCCCCCACGGAGCCTCCAGCGGCGGCTGGCCGGCGCGGGAGGGTTCAGCGGACTGCTCGCGACGGTGCGCGCGGAGGCCGCGGCCGAGCTGCTCATGAGCGGCGGACACACCGTCGGGGTCATCGGATTCGCCTGCGGCTACGCGGACCAGGCCCACTTCACCCGCCACTTCAAACTCCGGACCGCCATGACCCCGGCGGTCTACCGCTCGGCGTTCCGGCGGCCCGCCCCCGACGAACCGGGGAGCCGCACCCGTGAACAGAGAAAGAGAAGGACCTCATGAACCTCACCGGCAGAACGGTTCTCGTCACGGGCGCCACCCGCGGCGTCGGCCGGGCGCTGACCCGGCGGCTGATCGCGCTCGGCGCGCGGGTGGTGGCCGTGGGCCGCGATCCCGACGGGCTCGCGGACCTCGTGGCCGAGCACGGCGACCGGGTGTCGGCCGAGCCCCTGGACCTCACGGACCCGGAAGCCGTCGACGCCTTCTGCGACGGGCTGCCCGGCCGTCACCCCGGCGTCTCCGTCGTCATCAACAACGCGGGGGTGCAGAACCTCAGCGATTTCCTCACCGCCCGGCCGGGCGACCTCCGGCCGGTCCTGCGCCGGGAGCTGGCAGTCAACCTGGACGCCGTGGTCACGCTCTCCACGGGCCTGCTCCCCCACCTCCGGGACCAGCCATCGGCGGCGATCGTGAACATCAGCAGCGGGCTGGCCGTCATCCCCAAGGCCTCGGCACCCGTGTACTGCGCCGCCAAGTCGGCGGTGCGGACGTTCACCCGCGCCCTGCGCTACCAGTGCGAGGACGCGGCGCCCCACATCAAGGTGATGGACGCGATCCTCCCGCTCGTCGACACCGACATGACCGCGGGCCGGGGCCGGGGCAAGATCAGCCCGGCGGAGGCGGCGCGGGCGGTGGTCGAGGGCATCCACCGCGAGCGGACGGACATCTATGTGGGCAAGACCCGTCTTCTGCCCGCCCTGATGCGCGTGGCACCGTCGCTCGGCTACCGCTCGCTGCGGCATGGCTGACGCCCGCACGGCGGCCGCGCGCGGCCGTCCCGCCACGCGCACCGCCCGCATCCTGATCCGGCTCGACCGCGCCGCCCACCGGCGGTGGTTCCTTCCGGCACTGGCCCTCTTCCCGCTCAGCGACTACGCGCTGCCGGCCCTGCCCAACCAGACACTGCTCATGGGGGTCTCGGCGCTCCACCCCCGGCGCCGGCGGATGATCGCCCTGACCTTCGTCACCGCTTCCGCCTTCGGCGCCTTCCTGACGGCGACGGCCGCGCAACTGGCCGGCCCCTGGCTGCTGGACGCGGCGAGGGAGCTGATGCCGGGCCGGGGTGAGCTGCGCGAGGCCGGCGCGTTCGTGGCACGCCACGGCGTCTGGGCCCTCGCCCTTCTCTCGCTCCTGCCGTGGACCCCCCGGGTCGCCGTCCTGGCCTGCGCCCTGGCGGGCGTCCCTCCCTGGTCCATCGCCCTGGCCGTCCTGGCGGGCCGCCCCCTGCCGGTGATCCTCCTCGCCGCGACGGGCGCCGGAGCACCTCGCCTGCTGCGCCGGTCCCGGCGCGCCGAACGCCTCCTCGCGGAGGTCCACGCGCGGCGCGTTGCCGCTCCCGGGGGACCCGCGGAGAAGGCCTGAGCGGGCGGGCGCCGCCCGGCGGGGCTCGGCACCCGGGAACCCGTCCACCGTCCCGTCCGACTTCTGGCACACAGACAGTGGGCGCGAGCGAGAGGGGCGAAGGATGAGTGATCAGTGCGGGCAGGACCGCCGTGAGGTGCTGCGGACCGTGGCGGGGGTGACGCTGGGAGCGGGGATCGCTGCCACCGTGGCGGCGGGCCCGGCGGCAGCGGCGGAGCGGGAGCGCCCCGGGGAGAGCGGGCGGAAGCGGGTGGAGGTGGCGGTGCTGCTGTTCGACGGGTTCACGGCGCTGGACGCGGTGGGACCGTACGAAGCGCTCTGCCGGGTTCCCGGTGTCCGGGTGACGACGGTGGCCGTCCGGGCCGGTCTGGTCCGAACGGACACCGGCGAGCTGGGGATAGCCGCGGAGAAGTCCTTGCACCAGGTGACGCGTCCCGACGTGCTGGTGGTCCCCGGCGGCGGCGAGCGCGGGACGACCGCCACGATGGCCGACACCCGGATTCTCGACTGGATACGCCGGGTGCACCGGCGTACCGACTGGACCGCTTCGGTCTGCACCGGTTCCCTGATCCTCGGTGCGGCCGGACTGCTGCGCGGGCTCCCCGCCACCACGTACTGGGCCTCGCGCCCCTATCTGAAGGACGTGGGGGCGATCTACACGCCGGGGCGTTTCGTCGAGGCCGGAAAGATCATCACGGCAGCGGGGGTGTCCGCCGGGATCGACATGGGTCTGCACCTCGCCGCCCGCCTCTCGGACGAGAAGGTCGGCCGCGCGATGGAGCTGGCGCTGGAGTACGACCCGGTGCCCCCGTTCGGCACCGGTAACTCGGATACGGCGGACGGGGAGACCCGGGCGCTGGCGTTGAGGCTGCTCGCGGACTCGGCGGTCTGATCCCCTCGGCCCCGGCCGCCGCCGTGCGGGACACGGACCGGCCGGGGCAGGTCGATCCGTGCCCGTCGGGGGTGAACGCCCCGGGCGGTACGGCCCGGACGGCGGTACGGCCCGGACGGCGGTACGGCCCGGACGGCGGTACGGCCCGGACGGCGGTACGGCCCGGACGGCGGTACGGCCGGGACGGCGGTACGGCCCGGACGGCGGTGCGGCCGGGGCCGGCGGATCACCGGTGCCGTCACGGCCCGCCGGCCCGGCCCCGGCGCTTTCGACGGCACCGGCGGGCCCGCGCGCCGGCTCCGGCGCGGAGAGAGCCACCGCGCCGGAGCGCGGCACCCTCGCGGGGCGGGGGGGGGAACCCCCGGAGCCCCAGCCGTCCCCCGCCTCCACGGGGCGGGGCGCACAGCGCGAGGGCGGGTACTGATGTTGACGATTCCGCCCCGACGCGCGGTATCGCGGTGCCATGCTGAACGCGCTGACGCGGGGATGTGCGCCGCGTCGGCTGTCGGGCATGTGCAGACCGTCGCGGACCCCTCCCGGGGCGCTGAGCAGGTCGGGGCCGGGTGGCCCACCTCCTGGTCGTCAGCGCTCGCGGCGCGGTCCGCGGCTGTTGGCCGCCCCGCCACGGTTTCCCGAGGGGCTGGCCGGTCCCCGCCGTCGCGGCGCGGATCAGGGAAGGGGAACACCATCATCATGTCTTCACGCTCCGCCTTACGCCGCCCGGTGCCACGTGTCGGGTCGCGCCGGCGGTTGACCGCGCTCCTGGCCACGGGCACGCTGCTCTGTTCCGGGTTCGTCGCGGTGGCCGTCCCGGCCGCGACCGCCGCCCCGGAGCGCGCGGCGGCCCCGGTGGCGTACATCGCCAACAGCGAGTCGGACGATGTATCGGTCGTGGACACCGCCACCGCCGCGGTGACCGCGACCGTTCCCGTCGGTGACAGGCCCTCCGGGGTGGCCGTGGCCCCCGACGGCGGCCGGGCCTATGTCACCAACCGTGGCTCCGGTTCGGTCTCGGTGATCGACACCGGGACCGACGCCGTCACCGCCACGGTCCCCGTCGGCGATGGCCCGTTCGGGGTGGCGGTGACGCCCGGCGGCGGCAGTGTCTATGTCACCAACTTCCTGTCGGACTCGGTCTCGGTGATCGACACCGCCACCAACACCGTCACCGCGACCGTCCCGGTCGGCACACTGCCGAACAGCGCCACGGCCGCCCCGGACGGCAGCCGTGTCTACGTCAGCGGCGGCGCCGCGGTCTCGGTGATCGACACCGCCACGAACACGGTCACCGCCACCGTCCCCGTCGCCCGGGCCAACGGTCTCGCGGTGACCCCGGACGGCAGCCGGCTCTATGTCAGCACCCAGCACGCGGGGGTGGCCACCGTGATCGACACCGCGACCAACGCCGTGACCGCCACCGTCCCCGTCGGGAGCACTCCCTTCGGCGCCGCGGTGTCCCCTGACGGCTCCCGTGTCTACGTCGGCAACATCGGCGGCAACAGCGCCTCCGTGATCGACACCGCCACCGGCACGACCGTGGCCACCATCGATGTCGGCGCCACCCCGATCGGCGTCGCGGTGACCCCCGACGGCGGCGGACTGTACGTCGCCAACAGTGGCAGCGGCACCGCATCGGTGATCGACACCGCCACGAACACGGTCACCGCGACCGTCCCCGTCGGCAGTGGACCGTACGCCGTCGCGTTCACCCCGGCCGCCACGGCCTCCGCGGACATCGACGTCGACATCACCGCCCGGCCGAGCCTGGGCATCCTGGTCCCCTATCTCACCTACACCCTGACCGCCCGTGACCTGGGCCCGGACGCGGTGACCACGGCCACCGTCACCGCGAAGCTGCCGTCCGGCGCCACCGCGACCCGGCTCTCCCCCGGTTGCGCCGCCACGGCCGGAACCGTCACCTGCGCCTTCGGCACCATCGCGGCGGGAGCCGACGTGAGCAAGACGTTCCGCGTCCCCCTGGGCCTGCTGTCCCTCGGCCCGGTGAAGGTCACCGGCACCCGGACCGCCTCCTCACCCGCCGACCCCAACCCGGCCAACGACAGCGCCTCCTCCCACTGCACCGTCGTCTCCGTCCTCCTGGCCACCTGCTCCTGACCGCCCAGGCCCCGGCCCCGGCGGGCAACCGAACCCACCGGGGCACCACCCGTTTCCCACGGGCGCGGGAGCGGCGGGGAGCGCCGCGTCCGCGCCTTCGCCGGCAGCGGCCGTGCGGAACGCACCGTGGCGACCGGCCAACGCGGTTGCGGGACACGGTGCACCGCGGAGATCCCCTACCCTCACCTCATGTCTCTCACCGTTGATCAATTGACCGGGTACGTGAACGGGGAACTGCGCCGCGATCTGGCACGCTGGTTCCCCGACGCGCCCCGGGTCGACATCCCGGCGTCGACCCGCCCGGTCGAACCCTTCCTCGCCAAGCTCCCGCCCAGCGCCGCGACCGCGCTGGCCGGCTTCGACCGTGCCGTCCGCTCGGGCTCCCTGCCGCAGTGCCTCGACATATACGACTGGTCGTACGCCTTCGACTTCGAGGCCAACGACTGCCGCATCCTCGACTCCGACGGTGAGACCGAGCTGTCCGACGACGATGTGTGGTCCATCGGCGCCGACGGCGGAGGCAACTACTACACCGTGCTGACCAGCGGCCGGGTCGCGGTGTGGTTCCACGAGGAGGAGGTAATCGAGGCGGGCACGCAGTTCGACAACCTCGATGTCTTCCTGTGGTCGGTGGTCCGCCACCACGCCGTGCGGGCGGGCGTCCTGGACCTGGCGACGGTCGAGGCGGACTTCCACTCCCTGGGACAGCCCGGGGCCCTGGCACCGGGGGTCGGTCTGCTGGCCCTTCTGCGCTGAGGCGGGAACGCCGGGGGTGGCATGCCGGCGGCCCGGGGGGCCCTGAGTCGGGTCACCCTCAGAGCCCGGACTCCGGGGAGCCGGCCCTGCGGCCGCCCGGACCGCGACCCGGCCGGGAACGGCCGCCGTCATCCGATGGTGGCCGTTCGTCATCTCCCCTGGCAGTCCTGGCGGTCGGGGTCGTCGGCATGGGAGCTGTCACGACGCGAGCCCGCCCCGGGCCGGTTGCGGAAGTGCCTGATTCCCGATATCCGGTTCGACCGGTCTCACCTGAACTTATTACGGACGTACCGTCCAGTCGTCGCAGGCCACGCACCCGGTATCTCCATCGGAACGGCGAACATACTGACGCGAGCGCGCAGCAGGCCTCCCTCTCGCCAAGACCCCCGGCACCCGTGCAGCGGAGAGCCTGAAGGGCTCGGCCGGAACGGCCCGATCGCCCTCCCCGGGGACGCGTCCCAGCACTCCCAGACCCCGGCGGTCCCGAGGAAACCGTTCATGACGACGTGCCCGGACCGGCCGCCCTGACGGTGCGTCCCGCAGCGTCCGCCGGTGTGCGCTCGCCCCCGATACGTCTCCAGCACCCGCCATGACATCGCATCGGCAACCGTCTGATGAGGAATGGGAATTGCGGCACAGGGTGGTTGGACGCGGACATGTCTGTGGAGCGGGCCACCGGCTCCTCGTGTGAGGAGCCCCTCGGGCGCTGCCTCGTTGGCCACGGCGGTCACGTGTGCACGGTGGCCGACAGAGCGCCCCGGGCCGTCACCGGGGGTGCGGACGGAACAGTGACGCACACGCGGAACCCGACCGACGAATGGCTGATCGGAGCGGATTTGGTGTCTCCGGTCCTCGCTCCGCCCCCGGCTGCGGAGAGTCTGAGGCGCGCTGAAAATCTACAGCGACCCTCAACCCAGCGGAGGCTCGGTGAATCACGACCCGATCGGCAAGACCGAAGACGATGTCAAGACCTCGCCCATTCTCAGCCTCACCGTCATAGCCCTTCCAGCGAGGAGTGCCATCCGTTCCACCCTCATCCACAACCGACAAGGTAACGACCCGCTCCGACACCGCGAACTCCAGACAGAATTCACCGGAAGCCAATCCACTGGCAGTATGTTTGATGGCGTTCGCACTCAACTCGCTCACAATCAATAATGCGTCATCTAAAAATGGTTCGCCCTGCAACTCGCCGCGTGTCCAATCGCGGGCTCGGCCGACCTGTTCGACACGACCTGGGAACTTCTTCTTCAGAAGATGAGGCTCGGCCTCCTCGTGCGAGTCCAGCCAGCATCCTGATAGGAACTTGCTCGAGATGGCTCCCCGCGTAACACACACGCAGGTCAATAGCTTCAATCCCACCACATCAACCCCCTCTTGCAAGGATGCCGAATGACCAGGCACGCAGGGTCCCCTGCACAGACCCCGACCGCTCCTGTTGGTCACGAGGTTCAGCTGCTAACCTCTCTGTCAACCTCAGGTCCCCGCGCAGGCGGGGATGGTCCCCGATCTCTTTGCGTCGGCTGCTTCGAACCGTCACATTCCCCGTCCAAGCGGGGATTCTTCCCATACAGAGTCATGAACTGCATTCGTTCACTCCTACAGAAATCATGCCGATGGCTGACCCCTCGCAGGCGTTCCGGGGCAGGAGGGTTCGAGGCATCCGTACCCAAAGAGATCGCGAGAATTACTACATTTCTCGCGATCTCTTTGGATGCGGTCGACAACGGCACCCAAAGAGATCGGTTCCCAAACATTCGCTTCCCTCTTCGTTCAGGTCGTGGGCCACTTCCCACCGAAGAAGCGACAGCAGCGGGACCGTCAACAGGGAGACTCCAGGCCGGACCAGCCGAGTTCACTATGCGGCATCGCCCTGCCAGCCCTGTGGGCGTCCTCATGGAAACGGCGTCGCCCTCGCTGTAATGGACATCCGTCATGGGAAGTTGAACGAGCCTCGTCACTCTCGCGCATCACTCACCACAGGGATCGGCGCTCTCCGCTCTGGACCCCGTGGGGCACCGCGGAGATCGGGCTACCCGACCTGAGGGCACGACGTCTGCCAGCACCTGAAGCGCACGCGTCACACTTGGCTCTCGATGCCTTCCGGACAGAGCATTGCGCAAGAGGGCGAGCCCCGGATCGAGCACCTTATGAGCTACCCGGTCCCCAGCCCACCATCGCCTGACAGGCCCGCCTGCTACTGCCAGCGGGGCGCCCAGTAAGGGCCCGGTCGGCTAGCCTGCCTGTACGTATCCAGTAACCGCTGTAAAGGACACACCGTAGTTTGGGGGATCGACAATTTCCCGAAGAATGGGTTGCCCAGAACCCCGCGTTCTTCCCGGCTGAATGCCCTGGCAGGCTCGCGTGGCCGATCATTGGACACGTCCCCGGAGACGTCGCCGGACCCGCCCTTCACCGAACACCCCCTTCTGTGGCCAGTTCTCCCACCGTGTCCTACGGTGCTGGTGGGTTCGAGAGCCGGAGGGGGGTTCCGTGACGGGTGCGGGTGCGGAGTTGGCGGAGCGGATCGCCGGGCGGCGGGCGGGGGTGTGCGGGTTCACGGACGTGGAGGCGCTGGCGCGGTTCGCGGCGGGGCGGGTGTGGAAGGACACCGGGCGGGCCCTGGTGACCGAGGGCATCGGCGGGCAGCGCGCGAGTGCGCTCAACGATCTCGCCGGGGTGGACCGGGAACGGTTCGACCGGGCCGTGGACCAGACCTTCGGGCCGTCCCCCGAGGAACGCGCCCGGCAGCAGCGGGACGGTGGGGAGAGCTGAGGTCATGGGTATCGGGGACATCGTCAGTGATCTGACGCCGGATGTGGTCGAGGACGCGGTCGAGAAGGGGACCGAGTGGGCCGGTGAACGGGTCGAGGACGCCGGGAACTGGACCGCCGACCGGCTCGACGACATCGGCTGGGAATCCGGCTCCGACTGGGTACGGGACAAGTCCCGGTCCCTCGCCAACCGCATGGGCGCCCAGGTCGACGAACTCGACCTCGGCCAGAGCGAGGACAGGACCGAACTGGTCCACGGGTCCCCGTCGAAACTCCGCTCGACGGCCTCACACCTGAAGGATCTCCAGAAGGCCTTCGACAGTGTCGGCACCGGGCTCGCGGGGCTGGACTCCTCCGCGCTCAGGGGCCAGGCCGCCGACGCCTTCCGGACCACGGTCAGGATCGAACCCCCCAAGTGGTTCAGAGCCGCCGACGCCTGCGGCAA
>NZ_JBSFER010000026.1:0-145857 GCF_053594535.1 Streptomyces sp. NPDC001889 | reverse complement strand
CCACCGTCAGATCCCCGGCGAAGCCACGGTCACCCGAGGCATCGGGCACATACTTCACACAGACAACGATCCTCAAGCTCACGCCGGCTCTCCTCCTAGCAATGGTCATCACTGTGGGTCCCCCGCGCCGAGGGCCGAGGGGCCTGCCCGCCAGACGGCACAGGAGCCGGAAGGCGGGGATTTCCGGTCGGACAACCGGTGTTCCGAACGGAATATTACTCACCAGTACGACTTCAACCTACCCTGCCGCCAGGGCCGGAGAACTGTGACGTTGCCGACCCCGCCGACACCGGATCGGACTACCCCGTCAGGGCACTCCTCAGTCCCGCAACGCGTTGAAACGGCCCTGGTGGTAGAGGAGCGGCCGGCCCGGCGACGACAGCGTTCCGGTGACCGCCTCGGCGACGACCAGACTGTGGTCGCCGGCCGGGACGCGGGAGACCACCCGGCAGACCATCCACGCCAGCACGCCGCCGAGGAGCGGAACCCCCTCCGGCCCGACGCGCCAACGGGTGGGCGGGCCGAAGCGGTCGGCGCCCCGGCGGGCGAAGGTGGCGGCCAGCTCGGCCTGGTGTTCGCCGAGTATGTGCACTCCGACATGGGCCGACCGGGCGACGATCCCCCCGCTGACGGACGTGGAGGCGACCCCGAAGGAGACCATCGGGGGGTCGGCGGAGACGGAGGTGAGCGAGGTGGCGGTGAATCCGGCGGGCATCTCGCCCCGGGCGGTGATCACCGCGACGCCCGCCGCGTGGCGGCGGAAGACGGAGCGGAGCAGCTCGGGAGAGGCGGGCGGATGAATGCCGGGTTCGGGCGAGGCCGTCATGGCGTGGCACCCTGCCGGAGCAGCGGAGATTCAGCGGACACGGCGTCAGGCTTTCGATATGTGGCAGGTGCAGTCAAGTGCTGACTGCCCTCGCCGAGGACCAGAAATGTACGACGTGACGAGAATCTCCCCCGTCACCGGCTCCAGGACTGGTCAGAGCGGCGCACATGGGGCACGATCTGCCCCAGTGCCGAAAACCTACGGCTGCGTAACTTACACCGGGCGAACCCTCCCCGGGCACGACAGAAGGGTCCTCCCCAGATGGCAGAGTTTGTCTATCGGCCGGTCGTCGGTGCCGCTCTCACCCTGTTCAAGGCGCTGGACCTGAAGATCGACACTCAGGGGTCGGAGAACATTCCGCGCACGGGCGGCGCCGTGCTGGTCAGCAATCACATCAGCTATCTGGACTTCATCTTCTGCGGGCTCACCGCCCTCCCCCAGAAGCGCCTGGTGCGCTTCATGGCGAAGGACTCCGTCTTCCGCCACCGGGTCTCCGGTCCGCTGATGCGCGGCATGAAGCACATCCCGGTGGACCGCAAGCAGGGCGAGGCCGCCTATCAGCAGGCGCTGGACGCGCTGCGCGCCGGGGAGATCGTCGGGGTCTTCCCGGAGGCGACCATCTCGGAGTCGTTCACGCTGAAGTCCTTCAAGTCGGGCGCCGCCCGGCTGGCGCAGGACGCGGGGGTGCCGCTGATCCCCATGGCGGTGTGGGGCACCCAGCGGCTGTGGACCAAGGGCCGTCCGCGCAATTTCAAGCGCAGCCACATCCCGGTGACGATCCGGGTGGGCGAGCCGGTCGACGCGCCCACCGACCAGTACGCGGGGGCGATCACCCGGCGGCTGCGCGAGCGGGTGCAGGAGCTGCTGGAGGCCGCTCAGCGCTCCTACCCCGTACGCCCCAAGGACGCGTCGGACACCTGGTGGGTGCCCGCGCATCTCGGGGGTACGGCGCCGACGGCCGCGGAGGTCCGCGGCGCGAGCTGAGGCCGGGAGCGGTCGCGCCGGCGCCCTCACCCCGTCGGAGACGGTGAACGTGCGCGGCATGCCGGGGTGCCGGGGCGCCGGGGCGCCTCACAGTTCGGTGGGGAGTCGCGCCCAGAGTGACTCCCGGTCGGCCGCGCCCCGGAGGACGTGGAGCACCGCGGGATGCGGTGCGGCGTACAGCAGTGGATAGTCCCTCTCATCCGACCCCGGCCGGACGGGGAAAGCCAGCCGCTCCCCGTCGAGGGAGAACCGCGCATCGACCCCGGGCTTGTTGCCCCGGGGGTCCTGCCGGTCCCAGCGCTCGCGCCCGGGCAGCCGTACGGCGATCAGCCCGTGGATCACGTCCAGCCTCTGGTAGCAGAGCGCGGTGGGGATGCCCTCGGCCCGCAGCAGGGCGGCCAGGGCGTGGGCCTTCGCGTAGCAGATGCCGGTGCGCAGCCGGAGCACGTCGGAGGCGCGCCAGGTGACGCGGGGGTCATCGGCGTCATGGGAGTGCGGAATGGTGTCGCGGACGAACGCGAAGGCGGCCCGGGCGTACGTGTGGGCGTCGCCGCTGCCGTCCCGGAGGCGGGCGGCCGTCTCGCGCACCAGGGGGTGCTCGTGGTCGATGGCCTCGTCGGCGGCGAGATAGGCGGAGAGATCCGGGGTCTGCTGGCGGAGTTCCATGCAGCGACCCTAGAAAAACGGCCGACCGGAGTCAATGACTTTCCGGTCGGCCGTATATTCATGCACCATATGGGGAGAGAGGGCCGGTCAGCGGGCCATCTCCTCCTTCAGCGCCTGGAGGAAGGAGTCCACATCGTCCTCGGTGGTGTCGAAGGAGCACATCCACCGCACATCGCCGGCGGCCTCGTCCCAGAAGTAGAAGCGGAACCGCTGCTGGAGCCGCTCGCTCACCGCGTTGGGCAGCCGGGCGAAGACCGCGTTGGCCTGGACGGGGTAGAGGATCTCGACCCCGTCGATCTGCCGTACGCCCGCCGCGAGCCGGGTGGCCATGGCATTGGAGTGCCGGGCGTTGCGCAGCCACAGATCGCGGGCGAGCAGGGCCTCCAACTGCACCGAGACAAAGCGCATCTTGGAGGCGAGCTGCATCGACAGCTTGCGCAGATGCTTCATATGACTGACGGCGTCCGGGTTGAGGACGACGACGGCCTCGCCGAAGAGCATGCCGTTCTTGGTGCCGCCGAAGGTGAGGACATCGACGCCCACCGCGTTGGTGAAGGTCCGCATCGGGACGTTCAGGGACGCCGCCGCGTTGGATATCCGGGCGCCGTCGAGATGGACCTTCATACCGCGCTCATGGGCGTGTTCGGTGATGGCCCGGATCTCGGCGGGGGTGTAGACCGTCCCGAGTTCGGTGTTCTGGGTGATCGACACGACCTGGGGCATGGCCCGGTGCTCGTCGTCCCAGCCCCAGGCCTGGCGGTCGATCAGCTCGGGGGTGAGCTTGCCGTCCGGGGTCGGCACGGTGAGCAGCTTCAGCCCGCCCATCCGCTCCGGGGCGCCGCCCTCGTCCACATGGATGTGCGCGGACTCTGCGCAGATCACCGCGCCCCAGCGGTCGGTCAGCGCCTGGAGTGCGGTGACGTTGGCGCCGGTGCCGTTGAAGACCGGGAACGCCTCGGCCGTGGAGCCGAAGTGGCTGTGCATGACCCGCTGGAGGTGGTCGGTGTACGCGTCCTCGCCGTAGGCGACCTGGTGGCCGCCGTTGGCGAGCGCGAGGGCCGCGAGGATCTCCGGGTGGGCACCCGCGTAGTTGTCGCTGGCGAACCCGCGCACCTCGGGGTCGTGGTGGCGGCGGGCCGCCGTGGTCGTGCTCTTCACGGTTGGGGCGTCAGCCACAGGCGCTGTCCATTCACTTCCTCGGCGGACCGGTCCCAGACGCCCGCGATGGCGTCGGCCAGCTCGGTGACATCGGTGAAGCCCGCGAACTTCGCGTTCGGGCGCTCGGCGCGCATGGCGTCGTGCACCAGAGCCTTCACCACAAGGATCGCGGCAGCGGCCGCGGGGCCGTCGTCGCCCCCCGCCTTGCGGAAGGAGTCGGCGAGCGCCAGCGTCCAGGCCTCGGCCGCGGCCTTGGAGGCGGCGTAGGCCGCGTTGCCCGCGGTGGGCCGGCCCGCGCCGGCGGCGCTGATCAGCAGATAGCGTCCGCGGTCGCTGCGGAGCAGTCCGTCGTGGAAGGCGAGGGAGGTGTGCTGGACGGTGCGGATCAGCAGCCGCTCCAGCAGATCCCAGTCGGCCGGCTCGGTGGCGGTGAAGGAGGAGCTGCCGCGCCAGCCGCCGACGAGGTGGACCAGTCCGTCGATCCGGCCGAACTCCTTCTCGGTCCTGGCCGCCCACTCGCGGGTGGCGGCCAGGTCGAGCAGATCGACGGTGTCACCGGTGACGGTGGCGCCGCCGTGCGCGTAGCGGGCGGCGTCGACCGCCGAGGCCAGCCGTTCGGGGTCCGCGTCGGCCCCGACGACGGTCGCCCCGGCCTCGGCCAGCCGCAGCAGGGCCGCACGCCCCGCGGGTCCGGCCGCTCCGGCGACCGCGACCACGGCGCCCTCCAGCGGACCGCCTGAGTTCTTCATGGTCGTCGCCTCCTTGGTACGTGTGCTCACGCCGCTGCTCCGGAAGCGGTGCCGGCTGCCGCCGGGCCCGCCGCGGTGATCCCCTTCGTGGCGGCGATCACCTTCTTCAGCTTCTTGGAGAGCGCCTCATAGAACATGCTGAGCGGAAACTCGTCCGGAAGCACGTCGTCGACGAGTTTCCGGGGCGGCAGGCTCAGGTCGAGGGCATCGGGGCCCTTGGCCCAGCGGGAGCCGGGGTGCGGGGAGAGGTACCGCGCGACCAGGTCGTAGGCGGCGAACCAGTGGACGAGCTTGGGCCGGTCGATGCCGTCCCGGTAGAGCTTCTCGATCTCCGCGCAGAGCTGGTTGGTGACCTGGGGGGCCCGCTCCCAGTCGATCTTGAGAGTGTTGTCGGTCCAGCGCAGCACGTCGTGCTGGTGGAGATAGGCGAAGAGGAGCTGTCCGCCGAGGCCGTCGTAGTTGCGGACGCGCTCGCCGGTGACCGGGAAGCGGAACATCCGGTCGAAGAGGACGGCGTACTGCACGTCGCGGGCCTGGGCGACGCCGTCGGCCTCCAGGAGGACGGCCTCCTTGAAGGCGGTCAGGTCGCAGCGCAGCTCCTCCAGGCCGTACATCCAGAACGGCTGGCGCTGCTTGATCATGAAGGGGTCGAAGGGGAGGTCGCCGTGGCTGTGGGTGCGGTCGTGGACCATGTCCCACAGGACGAAGGCCTCCTGGCAGCGCTCCTGGTCCCGCACCATCTCCCGGATGTCGTCGGGCAGGTCGAGCCCGAGGATGTCCACGGCGGCGTTGGTCACGGCGCGGAAGCGGGCGGCCTCGCGGTCGCAGAAGATGCCGCCCCAGCTGAAGCGCTCGGGGGCCTCGCGGACGGCGATGGTCTCGGGGAAGAGGACCGCGGAGTTGGTGTCGTACCCGGCGGTGAAGTCCTCGAAGGTGATGCCGAGGAAGAGCGGGTTGTCGTAGCGGGTGCGCTCCAGCTCCGCGAGCCACTCGGGCCACACCATGCGCAGGACGACGGCCTCCAGATTGCGGTCCGGGTTGCCGTTCTGCGTGTACATGGGGAACACGACGAGGTGCTGGCGGCCGTGGGCGCGGTCGGCGGCGGGGCGGAAGGCGAGCAGCGAGTCCAGGAAGTCGGGGACGCCGAAGGCGCCATCGGCCCACGTGCGCAGATCGGCGACGAGAGCGCGGTGGTACGCGCTGTCGTGCGGCAGCAGGGGCGACAGCTCGTCCACGGCGTCGGCGACCCTGGCCACGGCGGACTCGGCGGCGGCGCGGGAGGGGGCGCCCTCGGCCTCGAAGTCGATGGAGCCGTCCGGGGACTGCCAGGGCCGGATCTCGCCGACGGCACTCTTGAGCCGGGACCAGGCCGGGTGCTCGACTACCCGGCTGTCGGTGGATATGGCCGCGGTGGCGGCGTCCTGCACAAGAATTTCCGTCATGTCACTTCCTCCACAGGAGAACCTCGCGTCAAGACACCGTATCCATGGGGCGTTCTTCAGGACAAGTGGCCTCAAAGAAATTATCCTGCGCCACCCCCATTTCCGCCGGAAGGTTTACGGCCGTGGAGCGTACCCGCGATGGCTTGCGTCATTCCCGCGCCGTCCCGCGCGGTGCCGGCGCCGCCGGGCGGCCGGTGCGTCAAGCCGGTGGCGGACACGCCCACGCACGGGTGAGGCGGGCGCCCGGCCCACCGGAGCGCGGGGCGCGGCGGACGGCGCGGGACCGGCGGCCTGAAGCCGCCGAACCGGCCGGGCGGAAGCGGTTGCCCCTCCGGGGCGGGCCATTAGGCTGCGTCCTTGCCGGACGGCGCCCTCGGACCGCGCCGGACGGGAGCCGCCGTCGACGGAAGCGAGAGAGACTTGACTTTCCTCACCATCGGTCACCGCGGGGTCATGGGCGTCGAGCCCGAGAACACCCTGCGCTCCTTCGTCCGGGCCGAACGCTGCGGCATGGACGCCATCGAACTCGATCTGCACCTCAGCAAGGACG
The DNA here is from genome assembly GCF_053594535.1 of Streptomyces sp. NPDC001889. Classification (NCBI taxonomy): domain Bacteria; kingdom Bacillati; phylum Actinomycetota; class Actinomycetes; order Kitasatosporales; family Streptomycetaceae; genus Streptomyces; species Streptomyces sp. NPDC001889. The sequence goes on along the minus strand of NZ_JBSFER010000026.1, from coordinate 139,482 downwards.
GCGCGCTGGTCGTCATGCACGACTCCGAGGTCGACCGGACGACCGACGGCTCCGGCCCGATCGCCGAGAAGACGCTCGCGGAGCTGCGGGAGCTGGACGCGGGTGACGGGCAGCGGGTGCCCCTCTTCGAGGAGGTCGTCGACGCGGTGCGCTCCCCGCTCCAGGCGGAGATCAAGGACGTGGCCGCCGCCCGGGCGCTCGCCGATGTGCTGCTGCGCCGCGATCTGACCGGCCGGGTCACCGTGTCGTCCTTCCACGACGAGGCCGTGGCGGAGATCGCCGTGCTGGTGCCCGGCGCGCGGACGGTGCTGATCGCCGGCCGCTGGGGCGCGGACATCGTGGACCGCGCACGCGCCGTGCGCGCGGACACTCTGGCGCTGGACATCCGCCGGCTGACCCTGGAGGTGGTCGAGCGGGCGCACGCGGAGGGGATCGAGGTGATCGGCTGGGTGGTGAACACCCAGGAGCAGCTGCGGCTCGCCCGCGCCCTCGAACTCGACGGGGTGACCACCGACTTCCCCGAGATCAGGCGCACGGGCCGGTTCACGGCGTGACGGACGGGTTCCCCGGGCGCCGCTCCCCGGCCGGGGACCTCCCGGGGGTCAGCGCACCTCCTTGACCAGCAGTTCGAAGGTGAGGTCGTCGCGGAACGGCTCGCTCGCGGTCTCCTCCTCGTACGGGAAGGGGGTCAGCTCTCCCGTACGGCGGTAGCCCCGGCGCTCGTACCAGGCGATCAGCTCGTCCCGGAGCGAGATCACCGTCATGTGCACCGCGCGGACACCCCAGGTCTCGCGGGCGCGCCGCTCCGCCTCGGCGAGGATGCGCCGGCCGAGGCCGCCCGCCTGGAGGCGGGGGTGGACGGCGAAGAGACCGAAGAGGGCCGTCGCGCCCCGGTGTTCGAGCCGGCAGCAGCCGACGACGGCGCCCTCGCGCTCCGCGACGATCAGCAGTTCGCCCTCGGCGCCGATGATCTCGCGGAGCTGGGGCGCGCCGATCCGCCCGCCGCCGATGAGGGCGGCCTCGGTGGTCCAGCCCCCGGCGCCGTCCCGGTAGGCCGCCTGGATCAGCTCGTACAGGGCGGGCACATCGGCCTCGGCGGCCTCCCGGAAGGTGAGGGAGCCGCCGGCGCGGGGCGGGTGCGGTGCGGTGTCCATGGGCGGCTCTCCCCCGGGGAGGTAGTCGGTGTGTCCGGCGGACGTGCGGGTGCGGACGCCACGAGGGTACGGGGTCCGGGCCCGGCGCTCCGATCCGGATACGGCGGGACCCCGGGTCCGCGCGGGAGGCGTCGCCGGCCGGGTGACCCCGGGGGGCCGCCCTTGATCCCGGGGAAGGTCCCGGGCCGTGTGCGGGCCGTGGGATCGTCCGCCCGGTGGAAGGGGCGGGGGTGCGGCGCACCGGCGCCGGGGTCCGCGGGGACGCGCCGTGAGGCGGAGGATCGTCCTCCAACGCGGCGAGGGCCCCCGCGGCCCGGGGCGCCGCGGGGCGGTCGGGACGTGCGCGCGCGTCCCGGTGGCTTTCGCCGGGATGGGGCGCGGGCTCCGGTGCCGTGCGTCGCGCGGCGGAGGACGGGGCCACCGCGGTGGCGGCCTCCCGTGCCCGCCGGGGCACAGGGGGCCGGTGCCGGGGCACAGGGGGCGTGGTGCGGTGCGGGGGGCCGTGGTGCGGTGCGGGGGCCAGGTCCCGGCGGAAGACCCTAGGGTGCGTCCATGGTGCATGTGCTGAGCAGCCGGATCATCATCCGCCCCGTCGACCCCGAGCGGTCCAGGCGGTTCTACGGACAGACCCTCGGCCTGGCGGTTCACCGCGAGTTCGGGACCGGGCCCGGCGAGCGGGGCACGGTCTACTTCCTGGGCGGCGGCTTCCTGGAGCTGTCGGGGCGGGCCGAGGGGAGGGGCCCCGGGGCGGGCGTGGAGCTGTGGCTCCAGGTCGAGGACGCGGACGCCGTCCACGAGGAGCTGGCGGCGCGGGGCGTGGAGGTGCTGGAGCCGCCCTCGCTGCGGCCCTGGGGGCTGATCGAGATGTGGATCGCGGACCCCGACGGCCATCGGATCGCCGTGGTGGAGGTGCCCGCCGACCACCCTCTGCGCTACCGGCCCTGACCCGGCGCCCGGGGGGCGTGCACGGAGCGATGAACGCCGTGTGCTCCCCGTGACACCCCCGTGCACCTCCGCGCACTCCCGTGCGCTCGCGTGTGCCCCGCGAGGGGCGGGCATCGACCCTCCGGACGCCGTCGATGCCCTGGGGGGTCTCCGTGCACGGACCCGCGCTGTCCGGCTGGCTGCTCGTCGCGCTCTGCGGAACGACCGGTGGGTACTGTCTGGCCCGGATGCGCGGCTGCTCCGGCCCGGCCCGGGCGGCGGCGGGGGGCGAGGCGCTGATGGGGCTGGGGATGGCGGCCATGGCCGTGCCCGCCGCCGCGTTCGCGCCGCCCGGGTGGGCCTGGCCGGTGTACGCGGCGGTCTTCGGCGGCGCGGCTCTCGCCGCTCTGTGGGCCGCCCGCGCCGGTCCCGTCCACCATCTGCACCATCTGGTCGGCTCGCTCGCGATGGTCTACATGGCGCTGGCGATGGTGCCCGGCGCGGCACCGGCCCACCACGGCGGGCACCCGGCGGCGGGGGTGCCCGCGCTGACCGGCGCGCTGCTGGCGTACTACGCGGTCTACGTGCTGCGCGCCGGGGTGCGGCTGGCCCCGGCGGGCGGCTCGCCGCCGGGCAGGGGCGCCCGGCCCGCCGCGCCGCCCGGCGGCGAGCGCGATCCCGGTCTCGCCGGTGCCTGCCGGCTGTCCATGGGGCTCGCCATGCTGGCGATGCTCCTCACCCTCTGAGCCCCGGGCCGCCCGGCTCCGGGCCGGTGCCGGGCGGCCGGGCGGAGGAATCGCGCCCACGCGCCCTTTCCGGCCACCCGGAAACGTGGCGTGCGTCACTTGCCGGGCGTGCCCGTACCTCGGGCCCGTCCCGCACTCATAGGCTGATCACATGTTGGTCTCCCTTGTGCTGCTGTCGCTCGGCGCACTGGCCGCCGTTCTGGCCCCGCGGCTGGTGTCGCGCGCCGACTGGTCCGAGCGCGAGCCGATCGTGGCGCTCTGGGTGTGGCAGTGCGTGGTGGCCGCCGTCCTGCTGTCCTTCGCGCTCTCCATGACCTTCAGCGCCGCCGCGGCCTGGCAGCTGGTGCGCGGCCAGGTCTTCGCGCCGGCGCCCAGCGCCGTGGTGGACGCCTACGCGCTGGGCACCGACGAGCCGTGGCCGGCTGCGCTGGCGACCCTGCTGGCCTGCGGGGGCCTGTGGAGCGCCGCGATGCTGACCCGGGAGATCAGCCACGCGCGGGCGCGGCGCCGGAAGCGGCGCGAGGAGCTGCTGGTGCGCGCCCCCCTGCTGCCGGGCGAACAGCCGGGCAGCGAGCGGCTGGTGGTGCTGGAGGGCGAGCGGCCCGACGCCTGGTGGCTGCCGGGCTCGGCGCCCCAGCTCGTCATCACCACCGCCGCGCTGCACCGGCTCAAGGGCCGCCAGCTCGATGCCGTGCTCGCCCATGAGCAGGGGCACGCCCGGGCCCGCCACGACTGGCTGCTGCACTGCTCCGCCGCGCTGGCCAACGGCTTTCCGCAGGTCCCGGTCTTCGCCGCGTTCCGCGACGAGATGCACCGGCTGGTGGAGCTGGCCGCCGACGATGTCGCGTCCAAGCGGTTCGGACGGCTGACGATCGCGCTGGCGCTGGTGGGCCTCAACGAGGACCGCGGGGTCTTCGGGCCGTGCGCCGCCCCCGAGGGGGACCTCCCCCAGCGCGTCAACCGGCTGCTCTCCGCGACCCCCAGACTCACCCCGGCCCGCCGGCTCCGGCTGACCGCGGCGGCGGCGCTGGTGCCGGTGGTCCCCCTGCTGGTGGCGTTCGTCCCCGCGCTCCGCGCCCTGGCCTGACCCGCCGCCCCGGGCCCGCCGCGCGGTCCCGGAGCACCGGGGCCCGCGACGGCGCGCGGGGCGCGCGGGATGCCCGTATCCCCCACGCGACAGGAATGATCCCCCCATGCACTCCCCCCGACCGGCCCCCGCCGCTCCCCCGGTGTCCCGCCGGACCTCCGCCCCGGCGCGGGCCACCGCGATCCTGGCCGCCCTCTCCGCCGCGCTGCTGGCGCTGGTCGCCGCCGGCTGGTCGCCGCTGCTCTCCTTCGACCGGTCCGTGGCCGGCGCGCTGCACCGCTCCGCGGTCACCGAACCCGGGTTCGTCCAGGTCAACCGGGTGCTGACCGACTGGTTCTGGGACCCGTGGACCATGCGGGCGCTGATGGCGGCTGCCGTGGTGTGGCTGTGGTGGCGGCGCGATCGGGTGTTCGCGGCGTGGATCGCGGCCACGGCCGTCCTGAGCGCGCTGCTCCAGCAGGTCCTCAAGTGGGCGGTGGGGCGGGAGCGCCCGCAGTGGACCGACCCGGTCGACTCGGCGCACTTCGCGGCCTTTCCGTCCGGTCACGCGATGACGGCGACCGTCGCCTGCGGGCTGCTGCTGTGGGTGCTGGCACGGCGCGGGGTGCGGAGCGGCCCGCGCTGGTGGTGGAGCGTGGCGGCGGCGGCCGTCTCGGTCCTGGGTGTGGGGCTGACCCGGCTCTATCTGGGGGTCCACTGGCCCACGGATGTGCTGGCCGGCTGGCTGATGGGGGCGTGCTGTGTGACCCTGGCGATCACCCTGTACGGACGGACGGTCTTGTCCCGCTCGCGCTGAGCCGGGAAGGATCGACGGCATGGCGATCACAGGCGTGCTCTTCGATTTCTCCGGGACCCTCTTCCGTGTCGAGTCCGTGCGGGAGTGGCTGCGCGCGACCCTCGAAGCGCGCGGCACCGCCGTGAGCGAGGCCGATTTCACCCGGTACGCGGAACAACTGGCGGCGGCCGGAGCGCTGCCGGGCGGCCCCTCGCCGAGGGAGCTGCCGCCGGAGCTGGCCGCCGGATGGGCCGTGCGCGACGAGAGCGCCGAGCGCCACCGGGCCGTGTACACGGCGCTGGCCCGCCGGGTGGAGCTGCCGGACCCGGGCCTGTACGAGGCGCTGTACGAGCGCCATACGCACCCGGACGCCTGGCAGCCCTACCCGGACGCGGCGGGGGTGCTGCGCGAGCTGCGGGAGCGCGGCACCGGGATCGCCGTGGTGAGCAACATCGGCTGGGATCTGCGCCCGGTGTTCCGCCGGCACGGGCTGGACGAGCTGGTGGACGCGTATGTGCTGTCGTACGAGCACGGGGTGCAGAAGCCCGACGCACGGCTCTTCCGGGCGGCCTGCGAGGCGCTGGGGGTCCGTCCGGGCGACGCGCTGATGGTGGGCGACGACCGGGAGGCGGACGGCGGGGCGGCGGCACTCGGCTGCGCGGTCCGCCTGGTGGACCATCTGCCGGTGGCCGAGCGGCCGTGCGGGCTGCGGCCGGTGCTGGAGCACCGCTGAGAGGACGGCCGTCCTCGGGCCGGGCGATCCCCCGCGTCGCCCGGTCCGGGACGGACCCGCCGGCCAGGCCCTGAGGCCCTCGCGGCGTACCGCGCTGAGTATATTGGCTCGGAGCCAGTCAACGCAGGAGTCAAGCATGTCCCCGCGGCGCCCATCGGTCAATGAAGAGATGCGCCGGCGTTCCCGGGAGCGGCTGCTCCAGGCCGCGGTGGAGCTGGTCGGCGAGCGGGGGTACGAGGCCACGACGCTGGCCGATATCGCCGATCGGGCGGGTTCGGCGCGCGGTCTGGTCTCGTACTACTTCCCGGGGAAACGGCAGTTGCTCCAGTCGGCCGTCCACCGGCTGATGCACCGCACGCTGGAGGCGGCGCTCTGCCGTGAGCCGCGCACCGAGGACGGGCACGAACTGCTGGCGCGGGCGATCGACGCCGTTCTGGGGCTCGCCGTGGACCGTCCGACGCTGATGCGGACGCATATGTCGGGGGTGCTCCAGGCCGAGGGCTTCGTGCAGTGCCCCGAGCAGCAGCGGCTGGCGGCGCTGCTGCGGGGTGCCGTGGAGCGGTACGGCTCACCCCGGCCCGATACGGACTATCCGCTGCTGCGGGCGCTGCTGATGGGGGCCGTCTTCGCGATCGTGCTGCCGGGGGCGCCGATGGAGCCGGCGCGGCTGCGGGCCGAGCTGTTCCAGCGGTACGGACTCGACTGGGAGCTGGGCGTTCCGCCGGGCGGGGGGCCCGCCCGGCGGAACGCGCGCTGAGCGCGGAGCACCGCTGACAGCGGCTCAGTCGTCGTGGTCGTGGTCGAAGTAGTCGGGCTGGGTCTGTGCGTTCAGCTCGGGCAGCCACACCCGCTTCGCCGGGTCGGTGCGCCTGTCGTTGATCTTCAGCACGTCGAGACCCTTGGCCATGTCGTTGGAGTAGACATGGCCGTTGTAGTAGTAGGCCGACCACGGTCCGGCCGTGGTGACCCGGCTGGGGTTGACCGGGCCGCGCTCGAAGAAGCCGATCTCCTTCGGCCTGGCGGAGTCGGTGAACTCCCAGACGGAGATGCCGCCCTGGTACCAGGCCTGGACCATCAGGTCACGGCCCTTCACCGGGATGAGCGAGCCGTTGTGCGCGACACAGACCTCGGTGGGGGCCTGGTGCCGGTCGATCTTGAAGTAGCTCCGGAAGACCAGCTTGCGCTGGTCGCCCTTGCCGACGATGTCGTAGATGCCGTTGGCACCCCGCTTGGGCCCGATCTCGGCGTTGCAGGTGGCCGAGCCGCCGCCGCCCAGCTCGTCGGTGAAGACGATCTTGTTGGCCTTCTGGTTGAAGGTGGCCGAGTGCCAGAACGCGAAGTTCTCGTTGTCCTGGACGCGGTCGATGACCCTCGGGCGCTCCGGGTTCTTGATGGAGAGGAGGACGCCGTCCCCCATGCAGGCGCCGGCGGCCAGGTCCTTGGAGGGGAGCACGGTGATGTCGTGGCAGCCGGTGGTCGCCCAGATGTCCGGGTTGCCGGGGTCGCCGGGGTGGCCGCCGTCGGGGAAGAGCACCGGGAAGTCGATGACCCGGGCCCGCTCCGGGGCCTTGCGCGGCACCTTGATGATGGAGATGCCGTCGTGCGGCGGCTGGCAGTCGGGCAGCGAGGCGTGCGGCGAGTACGACGAGACGTAGACGTACACATCGCGGCGCTCGGGCAGGATGGTGTTGGTGTGCGATCCGCAGGCGGTCTCGACGGCGGCGACGTACTTCGGGTTGCGCTTGTCGCTGATGTCGAAGACCTTGATGCCCTCCCACGAGTCCTTCACCGTGGCGGACTGCGATGTGCTGTTGCAGGAGCTGTCGCTGCGGGAGGAGTCGGTGGAGAGGAAGAGCAGGTCGCCGCTTACCGAGACATCGTTCTGACTGCCGAGGCAGAGGACCTCCGAGACGGTCTTCGGCGACTTCGGGTTGCTGATGTCGTAGATCGTGAAGCCTTCGAAGTTCCCCGCGTAGGCGTACTTCCCCTGGAAGGAGATGTCGGTGTTGAGGCTCTTGAGCGCGCCCTTGGGAACGTTGACGAGGTGTTCGACGTTGGCGCTGTGGACGATCTCGTCCACGCCGGGTATCTCACCGCTCGCGATGGCGGCCCGGGTCTCGGCCTCCTGACCTGAGGAGACGGCCCCCTTCCCGGCGGCGGTGTCCCCGGGGTCGGGGGTGGCCAGCGCGGGGCCGGCCGTCAGCAGCGCGGCGAGGAGCCCGGCCGCGGCGGTGGCCGCGCCCAGCCGTCTCCGCCGTGGGCGATGAATGTGCGACAGGGTCACTGCGTCCTCCCTGGATTCCGTTCATGGCCGAACGGTTGATGGACCACGGAAGTATCTTCCCTTGCATGGACATCTCAACAACTGGCAACAGAGACGTAATGAAAGTTTCTGATCACCGGACCCCGGAACCGTGTTAGGACGGATGCCGAACAGTCGTCAACCGCCCCCAGTGGCACAGGAGGCCGCCATGCCGAACCGCCGACGGACCCCAGCGACGCGCGGACCGGCCGCCGTGGCCGCGGTCGCCGTGGCCGTACTGGCCCTGGGGGCCTGCGAGTCCGGTTCCGGCGGCGCGGAGCCCGGGGCCGGGAAGGGCCCGGAGGCATCGGTGGTGGTCCCCGGCAAGCCGGGTGAGCCGGCGCGGACGCTCTCCGCCGAGGACGCGCGGAAGGAGCTGCCGGACGATTCGCCCAACGAGGCCGACCTCGCGTACGCGCACCGGATGATCGAGCACCACAGACAGGCGCTGACGATGACCGGCCTGGTGCCGGGGCGGGTGCACTCCCCCCGGGTCGAGGCGCTGGCGGAACGGATCTCGGCCGGCCAGGAACCGGAGATCGCCGCCATGGAGGGGTGGCTGGAGAGCGAGGGCGGGAGCCGGGCCGGGGACGGCGGGGGGCAGGGCGGGCACGGGGATCACGGCGGGGGCCACGACGCCGGCTCCATGCCGGGGATGGCGACCGGGGCACAGCTCGCACAGTTGCGGGCGGCGGAGGGGAAGGCCTTCGACGAGCTGTTCCTGAAGCTGATGATCACTCACCACGAAGGGGCGATCTCCATGGCGGCCGAGGTGCTCGCCGACGGGAACAACGTCCGGGTGGAGGAGATGGCGGGCGATGTGATCGCGAGCCAGACCACCGAGATCGGCCGGATGCGCGGACTCTGACCCCGGAGGGGCACCGGGGGCGCGGGCGGTCAGCGGCGGTTGTGGCGGGGAGCGAGATATCCCTCGTCCCGGGCGCCGGCGATGAGCCGCAGGGATCGGCGGCGGCTGCGCCCGGTCGCGCCCATCACGGCGAGGACGGGATCGGAGCCCTCGCGCTGCGCCGCCCGGTAGGCGTCGGCGGCGATGCGGCGGCCCGCCCTGCCCCGGGGCGCGGTGGAGCGGCCCCGTCCGCGGCGCCGGGAGGCGCTGGGCGGCCCGGCCGGTTCGGCGGCAGCGGGCACGGGGAGGGCGGGCACGGGGGGCGCGGCGGGCCGTGCGGTGGCCGCGAAGGGATCGGGCCCCTGCCATACGGGTCCCGGTGCCGCGGCGGTGCGGCAGGCGTCCTCCAGCGGCTCCCCGATCCGGGCCGCGAGGACCGCGAGGCCGGGCAGCGGCAGCGGCGGGTCGGCCCGCAGCTCCTCGATCGCCAGCCGGCCCTCCGTCACCACCGCGACCACATCGAACCGCGCTCCGTCGGCGAAGGTCAGCCGGACGTCGAACCACGGGGGTGGGGCTCCCGGAGCGGGGAGGGCCGACCCGGTGACGGTGACCGCCCCGTGGCCCTGGACCTCCCAGACGGGCGGAGAGGGCAGCGACTCACCCGGATCGTACTGATCATTCGTGTTAAGAAACCCCGTTTCCTGCACAATTAACACGTAACCAGTCAAGTCATGCATATGTGCGGCGGCACGCATGAGGTGCGCCGCAAGGCACCCTGTCAGCTCAGCTCGGACGGCCCCCGGTCGTCGCCGCCCGTCACTCCCCAGGCCCGCTCTCCGGTGGGATGCTGGAGACCTCCCGCGGGAAGGAGTGCGCCGTGCTTCGCGTCGCCGTCGTCGGGGCGGGCCCCAGCGGGGTCTACACCGCTCAGGACCTCGTCCTCCAGAACCGGGTCCCCGATGTCCGGGTGCATGTCCTGGACCGGCTCCCCTGCCCGTACGGACTGGTCCGCTACGGGGTGGCGCCCGACCACGAGAAGATCAAGTCCCTCCAGAACAGTCTCCGCGCGGTGCTGGAGCACGACCGGATCGACTTCGTCGGCCATGTCGAGATCGGCGGGTCCGGCCCCGGCCCCGCGGAGCTGCTGGGCCTCTACCACGCGGTGGTGTACTGCGTGGGCGCCGCCCGGGACCGCAGACTCGGCATCCCCGGCGAGGAGCTGCCCGGCAGCCACTCGGCCACCGACTTCGTCTCCTGGTACAGCGCCCATCCGGACGCGGCGGAGCGCGGATTCGGGCTGGCCGCGCGCTCGGCCGTGGTGATCGGCGCGGGCAATGTGGCGGTCGATGTGGCCCGGGTGCTCGCCCGGGAGGCGGCGGAGCTGCGCCCGACCGATGTGCCCGAGGGCGCCCTGGGCGCCCTCGCGCTCAGCGGGGTGCGCGAGGTCCACATGGTGGCCCGGCGCGGCCCCTCGCAGGCCAGGTTCACCACGAAGGAGCTGCGGGAGCTGGGCTCGCTGCCGGCGGCGGATCTCCTGGTCGACCCCGCGGAACTGGCCCTGGACCCGGCGTACGCCGACGGGACGGCGGCGGCGGCCCTGCCGGCGGCGGCCAGAAGGAACATCGAGGTCGTGCGGGGCTGGGCGGAGCGGCCCGCCGAGGGGCGCGGGCGGTGTGTCCGGCTGCGCTTCTTCCTGCGGCCGGTGGAGCTGCTGGAGCGGGACGGCCGGGTGGCGGGCGTACGGTTCGAACGGACCGTGCCCGACGGCGCGGGAGGGGTGCGGGGCACCGGGGCGTACGAGGACATCGGGGCGGGACTGGTGCTGCGGGCCGTCGGCTACCGGGGAACGCCGCTGCCGGGGCTGCCCTTCGACTCCGAGCGGGGCACGGTTCCGCACGCGGCCGGGCGGGTGCTGCGCGAGGGCGTGCCGTCGCCCGGGGAGTACGTCGCGGGCTGGATCAAGCGGGGCCCGACCGGGGTGATCGGCACCAACCGGCCGTGCGCCAAGGAGACCGTGGCCTCCCTCCTCGACGACGCGGCGGCGCTCACCGCCCGGCGGGTGGCGGCGGACCCGCTGGCGGCGCTGACCGCCGCCGGTCAGCGGCCGGTGGGCTGGCCGGGGTGGGAGGCGATCGTGGCGGCGGAGACGGCACTCGGGAGCGCGCTGGGCCGCCGGTCGGTGAAGATCCCCGACTGGGCGGGGCTGCTGGCGGCGGCGGAGTCCTGAGAACGGCGCGGCGGCGTCAGCGGCGGTGGCCGCCGGCGGCGGCCTGCCGCGCGAGCGCCGTCAGGACACTGTCGAGCAGCCCGGGGAAGAGCGCGTCCAGATCGTCGCGGCGCAGTTCGTTCATCTTCGATGTGCCCTGGTAGATCTGCCGGATCACTCCGCTCTCCCGCAGGACGCGGAAGTGGTGGGTGCTGGTCGACTTGGTCACCGGCAGGTCGAAGTACGAACAGGAGAGCGGGTCCGGGCCCGAGGCGAGAGTGTGGACCACGATCAGGCGCATGGGGTCGGAGAGGGCGTGCAGCACGGCCTCCAGCCGGATGTCCCCGCGCTCGGGGTGGGCGAGTTCACGGGGGCTTGTCGCGGTGTCCACTGCGGCTCCTCTTTCGTGGGTGAGTCGGTGCGCCGGCCGGGTCATCGGCCGGCCGGTGCGGTGCGGTGCGGTGCGCCGGCGGGTCGCGCCGGCGCGTGGGGGTCCCGGCGCGTCGGTCCGGGCGGTTCCGGTGCGTCGGTCCGGGCGGTTCCGGCGGGTCCCGGGGTGCCGCCCGTCCAATAGTACGAGAGCGCTCGTAGTTTGAGGGAATCCGTACTACGATGCGTATCGTACGAATCGGCCGCCGCGCCATCGGGCCCGGCCCGGCCGCTTCACCATGCCATCCCGAGGAGCCTGCCGTGAGCACACTGTTCGAGCCCTTCACCCTGCGGTCGCTGACCATCCCGAACCGCGTCTGGATGGCGCCGATGTGCCAGTACTCCGCACCGGTGACCGGCCCGGACACCGGTGCGCCCGGCGACTGGCACCTCGCCCACTACGCGGCCCGGGCCACCGGCGGCACCGGCCTGATCCTGGTCGAGGCGACCGCGGTCGCCCCGGAGGGCCGGATCAGCCCGGCGGACCTCGGACTCTGGAACGACGCCCAGACCGCCGCGTTCCGCCGGATCGCCGGCTTCCTCGCCGGCCAGGGGGCCGTCCCCGGAATCCAGCTGGCCCACGCGGGACGCAAGGCGTCCACCGGCCTGCCGTGGCAGGGCGGGGCCCCGGTGGGCCCCGGGGAGCACGGCTGGCAGCCGGTCGGCCCCAGCCCGGTCCCGTTCGACGAGGGGCATCCGGTGCCGACCGAGCTGACCGTCGATCAGATCGCCCTGGTCGTGCAGCAGTTCGCCCGCGCCGCCCGGCGCGCGCTGGAGGCGGGCTTCCGGGTGGCCGAGATCCACGGCGCGCACGGCTATCTCATCGGCGAGTTCCTCTCCCCGCACAGCAACCACCGCGAGGACCGGTACGGCGGCTCCTTCGAGAACCGGGTCAGGTTCGCGCTGGAGGTGGTGGACGCGGTCCGCGCGGTCTGGCCCGACGAGCTGCCGCTGTTCTTCCGCGTATCGGCCACCGACTGGCTGGAGGGCGCCGGCTGGACGGCCGACGACACCGTGCGCCTCGCCGCGCTGCTCCGGGAGCACGGCGTGGACCTCCTCGATGTCTCCAGCGGCGGCAACGCGCCCCGGGTGCGGATTCCCGCCGGCCCCGGCTACCAGGTGCCGTTCGCGGCGCGGGTGCGGGCGGAGACGGGGCTCGCGGTCGCGGCGGTCGGCCTGATCACGGAGGCCGGGCAGGCGGCGAAGATCCTCGCCAATGGCGAGGCGGACGCGGTGCTGCTCGGGCGGGAGCTGCTGCGCAACCCCTCCTGGGCGCGGCAGGCGGCCGAAGCGCTGGGCGCGGAGGTCCCGGTGCCCCCGCAGTACCTGCGCTCCCTGCTCCGCTCGCGCTGAGGGCCCGCGCCCGGGGCGCTGTCCGGGGCCGAGGGCGGACCGGCGCGCGCCCGGGACGGCGGAGCCCCGGGCGCGCGGCCCCGGGCGGGCCGCGGCGGACGGAGGGGAGAGGCCGTGCGGGACACCCTCATTACCCCAGTAGAGTGACGCACTGTGACAGCGCGACGACCTTTGAAGGAAATTATCGAGCCGGGCTGGGCCGACGCCCTGGAGCCGGTGGCCGACCGTATCGCCGCGATGGGGGACTTCCTGCGCGCGGAGATCGCGGCGGGGCGGACCTATCTGCCGGCCGGGGCGCACGTACTGCGCGCCTTTCAGCAGCCGTTCGCGGATGTGCGGGTCCTGATCGTCGGTCAGGACCCCTATCCCACCCCGGGGCACGCCGTGGGCCTGAGCTTCTCGGTGGCGCCCGAGGTGCGGCCGGTGCCGGGCAGCCTGGACAACATCTTCCGCGAGATGCACACGGACCTGGGCCACCCCCGGCCGTCCAACGGCGATCTGACCCCCTGGACCCGGCAGGGAGTGCTGCTGCTCAACCGAGCGCTCACCACGGCTCCCCGGAAACCCGCGGCGCACCGGGGCAAGGGCTGGGAGGAGGTGACCGAACAGGCCATCCGGGCGCTGGTCGCCCGGGGCACCCCCCTGGTGTCGGTGCTGTGGGGGCGCGACGCCCGCAATCTGCGCCCGCTGCTCGGCGAGCTGCCGGCGATCGAGTCCGCGCACCCCTCCCCCATGTCGGCGGACCGCGGCTTCTTCGGCTCGCGGCCCTTCAGCCGGACCAATGAACTCCTCGCGCGTCAGGGGGCCCAGCCGGTCGAGTGGCGGCTGCCGTGACCGGCTCCTGGGTCCTCGGGGTGGACTCCGGGGGCTCGGGGCTGCGGATCGGTCTCGCCGGCGCCGCGGGCACCGGGCGCGCCGGGACCCTGAGTTCCGGGGAGCCCGTGCGCACCGGGAGCGACGGCATCGACGCCGGGCATCTGCTGGAGCAACTGGTGCCGATGGCGCGGGAGCTGCTGGCGGCGGCCGGGGGCGGGCCGGTCGCCGCGGTGGCGATCGGGGCGGCCGGGATGGCGACCCTCGGCGACCGGCTGCGCGCCGAACTGCCGGGAGCGCTCGCCGCGTCCCTGGGGGTGCGGCGGCTCGCGCTCGCGACGGACGCGGTCACGGCGTACGCCGGGGCGCTCGGGCAGCGCCCCGGCGCGGTGGTGGCCGCGGGCACCGGCATGGTCGCGCTGGGAACGGATCTGACGGGCTGGCGGCGGGCGGACGGCTGGGGGCATCTGCTGGGCGACTGCGGCGGCGGCGCCTGGATCGGCCGGGCCGGGCTCGAAGCCGCGCTGCGCGCCCACGACGGGCGGTCCGGCGGCTCCGCCGCGCTGCTGAGGGCCGCCGAGGCGGTGTTCGGTCCGGCCGGCGGTCTGCCGGGGGCGGTGTATCCGCGCACCGACCGGCCGGCGGTGCTGGCCTCCTTCGCGCCGGAGGTCGCCCGCTGCGCCGCCGCGGGCGACGGGCCGGCCGCCGCCGTTCTCGCGCTGGCCGCCCGTCACATCGCCGAGGCGGCCGAGGCCGTGTGCCCGCCCGGCGGAGGGCTGGACATCGCGCTGACGGGGGGCCTGTTCAAGATGGGCGCCCCCCTGCTCGCGCCCCTGGAGGAGGAGCTGTCCGCGCGGCTGCCCGGCGCGCGGACAGTGCCCGCCGCCGGCGATCCGCTCGCCGGGTCGCTGCTGCTGGCGGGCGCGCTCGCGACGGGATCGCTGCGGCTGCCGCTCCACCCGACGCTGCTTCATGTACCGGCAGAGCGGGGCAGATGAGACGCAGGGTACCCAGACACACGATATCCATCGGATAAATGTGGACAGATGACACTCGACCACCCCCTCCCCGAACAGCCACGCCCTCAAAACCAGTAGCATGCGGCGCCATGAGCTCCCCCACTGGGCCCGCGTCCGGCCTGCCTGTACGAATGCCGCGCCCCCGTCAGTCCGGGCGGCACCGCCGCCCGGAACCGGTGGCCGCCCCCGAGGGCGCGCCCGCGCTGATTCTCGCCGTGCCCGGCGTGCCCGCGCCCGCGACCCGCAGCCTGGCCGAAGAGACCATAAGCATCGCGCGCTCCGAGCTGCCGGGCCTCGATGTCGGCATCGGCTATCTCGACGGAGACGACTCCGAGTACCCCACGCTGGAGAGCGTTCTCGCCCACACGGCGGCGCGGCGCACCGAGCGGTACGAGATCGCGCGGGCGGCCGGCCGTGAGGTGGCGGAGCCCGAGGGCCCCGCCGCGGTCGTGGTGCCGCTGCTCGCGGGCCCGGACAGCGTGCTCATGCGGCGGGTCCGTCAGGCGGTCATGGACAGCGGCTCGGTGGCGGAGCTGACCGATGTCCTCGGCCCGCATCCGCTGCTCGCCGAGGCCCTGCACGTGAGGCTCTCGGAGTCGGGTCTGGCGCGGGCCGACCGGGCCAGGCTGTTCACGGTGGCCACGGCCGCCGACGGCATCATCCTGGCGACGGTCGGGGGCGAGGAGGCCGTGCGGGCGGCCGGGATCACGGGGATGCTGCTGGCCGCGCGGCTCGCGGTGCCGGTGATGGCGGCGGCTCTCGATGTGGAGGGCTCGGTGGGCGCCATCGCGGATCAGCTGCGCGGCTCCGGCTCGCTCCAGCTGGCCCTGGCCCCGTATCTGGTCGGCCCGGAGCTGCCGGACGGGCTGCTGGAAGCGGCCGTGAAGGAGGCGGGCTGCTCCGCCGCCGAGCCGCTGGGCGCCTATCCCGCGATCGGCAAGCTGGTGCTGTCGCAGTACGCGGCGACGCTGGGCATCACCCCGCAGCCGCAGGGCTCGCCGGCGCACTGACGGCCG
The DNA here is from genome assembly GCF_053594535.1 of Streptomyces sp. NPDC001889. Classification (NCBI taxonomy): domain Bacteria; kingdom Bacillati; phylum Actinomycetota; class Actinomycetes; order Kitasatosporales; family Streptomycetaceae; genus Streptomyces; species Streptomyces sp. NPDC001889. The sequence continues at coordinate 124,078 of NZ_JBSFER010000026.1, read as the reverse complement.
GAGGGGAGGCCCGCCGTGCGGGCCTCCCCTCCGGTCCCGGCCCCGGCCCGTCGGCCGGACCCGGGGAGATCGGGGCCGCGGGTCAGAGAAAGACCACGCAGGAGGCCGCGGGGGCGTCCAGGGAGCCCGCCCGCCGCGGCACACCCGTCTCCGGGTCGAGGTCGAACCAGGTGACGTCCCCGGAGCGCTCATTGGCGGCGTAGAGCCTGCGGCCCGACGGGTCGAGCGTCAGATCGCGCGGCCAGCGCCCGCCGCACGGCACGGTGGTGATCAGCTCGGCCCGCTCGCCGCTCCCGTCCAGGGAGAGCACGGCGATGCTGTCGTGTCCCCGGTTCGCGGCCCAGAGCCGGCGCCCGTCGGGGGCGACCACGACCTCGGAGGGGTAGGCGGGCCCCTCGGTGCCGTCCGGCAGCACCGGCACCTCGCCGACCGGCTCCAGCACGCCCGCCCCGGCGTCCCAGCGGCAGACGGTGAGCGTGGGCACCAGTTCGTTCAGCACATAGGCGTGGGTGCCGGCCGGGTGGAAGGCCAGATGGCGGGGGCCGGTGCCGGGGCGCAGCGGGGTCTCGCCGTGCCGGGTCAGCTCGCCGGTCGCGGTGTCGAGCGCGCTGATGTGCACGGAGTCGGTGCCGAGGTCGACGGCGAGCACCCACCGGCCACTGGGGTCGGGCAGCACCTGGTGGGCGTGCGGCCCGCGCTGGCGGTCGGGGTCGGGGCCGTCGCCCTCGTGCTGGAGGACGCCGCTGGCGGCGGCCGGTTCGCCGGCGGGCCCGATGGGCAGGACCGTGACGCTGCCGGAGCCGTAGTTGGCGGTCAGCAGATGGCCGCCGTGGACGGCGAGATGGGTGGGGCTCGCGCCGCACACAGGCACCCGCGCGCCGATCGGCCGGGGCGCCCTCCCCCGGAGGTCGAAGGCGCCCACCGCGCCCTCCGATGTCTCGGAGACGGCGTAGAGGACCTGGTCTCCCGCGACGGTGGCCAGGGCGAGGTACGAGGGGTCGGCGACAGCGTCGCTGACCCCTGTCTCGGTCAGCGCGCCGGTCTCCCCGTCGACGTCGGCTGCGATGACGCCGCGCCCGCCCGTCGAGGTGAACGACCCGATGAATGCCCGTCGGGTGCTCTTGTCGCCCACAGCGTTGTCCCCTCACTGATCGTTCGCTGGCCCGGCAGACGGTAGCAGCGGTCTAGACCAAGTGTCTTCACCCGTTCCCGGTCCGCCGGCCGCGGGACGCGGGGCCGGAAGCGGGGGTTCCGGTGTTGCGTCCGGGCAGCCGATCCCGGCGAATCGGGTGTAGTGGACATGAGGTTGCCCTTATTTCCAGCCATGATCAGATTTCCGCGCGGAAGCACCGCGGCACGGTGAAGATCCGAAGGATCTTCACGTATGGGGCACATGTGCGGCGGAATCTTCGCTGCGGCAATCCACAGCACCCCCGCAGAGGCCGGGAACGGTGCCGGTGACACGCGTATGACCTGCGAAGACCTGTCCATATGACAGCCAACCGAAAACACCCTACTTCTGCGAACGGTCACTCCCCGTGTAGGCATGGTGAAGGCGGCCCCAAACAACCTGGGGGGTCGCCTCAGCCATGTTTCTGGGGGTTCATCCGCCATGTCCAGACTCACCCGTCGCCAGACCCTCGGGGCCGTCACCGGCGCAGCAGCGGGCGTAGCGCTCATCGGGGTGGCCACCGCGTCCGCGGACCCCGCGCCCGCCCAGGGCACGGGCGGCGCCGCCAAGGGAGGCACTGCCTCCGGTCCCGCGCCCTTCGACGAGGTCTACAAGGGCCGCCGTATCCAGGGCATGCCCGCCGAGGCCCACGCCCACGGCCACGCGGGACACCACGGCGCCGGCTACCGCGTGCTGATCGACGGCCGCGAACTCCATGTGATGCAGCACGGAAAGAGCGGCTGGAGCAGCCCGATCAACCACTACGAGAGGTTCGCGACCCCGCTCGACGCCGCGCGCACCGCGGTCCTCTCCCTCAAGGGCGCCGTCGTCGTCCCGTTCGACCCCACCGCCTGAGCCGGGAGCATCAGCCATGACCGTACGCAAGAACCAGGCGAATCTCACGGCCGCCGAGAAGAAGGCCTTCACCGACGCCGTACTGGAAGTCAAGCGGAAGGGCGTGTACGACGAGTTCGTCGCGGCCCACCGGCTCCGGTTCGCGCTGGACATGAACACCGGGATCTACGTCGGCCACTTCGGCCCGTCGTTCCTGCCCTGGCACCGCAAGTTCCTCATCGACTTCGAGAGAGAACTCCAGAAGGTCGACGCCTCGGTGTCGATCCCCTACTGGGACTGGACCGCCGACAACACCGTCGCCTCCTCCCTCTGGGCGCCGAACTTCCTCGGCGGCACCGGGCGTCCCCTGGACGACCAGGTGATGGACGGCCCCTTCGCGTACTCCGCCGGCAAGTGGCCGATCACCATCCAGGTCGACAGCCGTCCGTTCCTGGCGCGCAACCTCGCCCACCGCGTCCCCACGCTCCCCACCCGGGCCGAGGTCGACGCCGCGCTCGCCATGCCCACCTATGACTCCGCCCCCTTCCGCGATGGGTCGACCGGCTTCCGGTCCACGCTGGAGGGTTCGGCGGGGTACATGAGCATGCACAACCGGGTGCACACCTGGATCTGGGGCCAGATGGAGACCAGCGTCTCCCCGAACGACCCGGTGTTCTGGCTGCACCACTCGTTCGTCGACAAGCTCTGGGCCGACTGGCACGCGCTCCACCCGACCAGCGCCGAGTACCTCCCCGCGGGGGGCACGGCCGATGTGATCGATCTGAACGAGACCATGCCGCCCTGGCCCAACACGACCCCGCAGAGCATGCTGGACCACACGCAGTTCTACACCTACGCCTGAGCCGGGCGCGCGAGGTCCGGAACACGGACCCCGCCCGCCGGACGAGGGGCCGCCCGCCGCGGGCGGCCCCTTGTCCGGCCTCGGTGCCGGCTACGAGAGCACGAGGGGAGCGCGCGGGGAGCTGCGCAGAGGAGCGGCGAGTTCGGTGAGGGCCCGCTCCAGGCCGTGGAGATGGGCCAGCGCGGGCTCCGTGCCGGCCGGGCGCGCCGGGGAGCCGGAGGCCGCGTCCGCGGGGTGCCCGTTCGGGGCCGTCAGGGCGTGCACCGCGGCTTCGACGCGCCAGCAGGCGGCGGCGAGGCGGGCGTCGTGCCCCGCGTCCGGGTCGGCGGCCACGGAAACGAGGCCGCGCACCTCTCCGGCGCACTCGTCGAGCAGCGCCAGCACCCGGCGGGCGCGCGCCTTGCGGGCGCGGTGCGGGCTGAGCGGGTGGACCAGGGGTGCGAGGGAGAGCCGGACCCGGGCCAGCAGCAGTTCCAGTTCGGCGGCGTGCGGGGTGGGGTCGGCCTCGGGGGCGCCGGCGAGCCGTCGCAGGGAGGCCGAGGTGGAGGCCCTGACACAGTGCAGGGCCCGCTCGATCCAGGCGCTGTTCGTGGCGTGGGTGGTGACCGGCAGCACCAGGACGACGGCGAGCGCCGCGCCCACCGCGCCGACGGCGGTCTCCGCCAGCCGCAGCAGGAGCAGCGCGGGGTCCAGTACGCCCAGCAGTCCGTAGAGCAGCCCCGCCATCACCGTCACCGCCACCACCATCCAGCTGTAGGAGACGGCGGCCGTGTAGAAGATCCCGAAGACACAGAGCGCGACCAGGACGGCGGTCGGGGCGGGCGCCCCGGCGAGCGGGATGGCGATCAGCATGCCGGCGCCGATGCCGACGACGGTGCCGAGCACCCGGCGGAAGCCGCGTACCAGTGTCTCGCCGCGCGACACCGTGTTGACGAAGATCCACCAGGTGGTGCCGACGGCCCAGTACCAGCGCTCGTCGGAGAGGAGCTGGCCGAGGGCGAGCGCGAAGGCGGAGGCGGCGGTGACCTGGCACGCCTGCCGGGTGGTGGGGCGGGCGAGACCGGTGCCGGGCAGCGGCGGGGGCACGGGAGCGGGCGGGGTGCGGCGCTCGATGGGCCACAGGACGAAGCGGACGAGCGCGGCGGCCCCGAGGGCCATCACCAGGGCGGCGCAGAGCCCGGGGAGCTGGTCCGGCACGGCGTGCAGGAACTGGGTGACGAAGAACATCATGAACGCGAAGATGCCGAGGGCGTGGCCGCGCGGGCCCCAGCGCCGGGCATAGACCCCGCAGAAGACGACGAGCAGGATCGCCGCGTCACGGACGAGGGGGAGGCCGTGCAGGGTGGCGGCGACGGCCAGGACGGGGAAGCCGGCGGCCGGGAGCAGGGCGGTGGTCACCGCCTGGGCGCGGACGGTCGCGTCGGTGACGGTGAAGAGGGCGAGCAGGGCCGCGAGCCCCGCGGTGATGGAGGCGTTGAGCGAGAGCCCGGCGAGTTCCGCGCAGGCGACGGCGAGACCCACGCCGATGACGGCGCGGACCGAGTTCCTGAGCCTGGCCCGCCCCGGGTCCGGAGCCACGAACATCCTCTTCACGGCGGTGGCCGCTCCCTTGTGTCGTCCGTTCGCCGGTCCGGCCCGCTCGGGGTGGTGAGCGGTGGCGGGCACGACGAAGGCACCGCGGTCCGGACCCGCGTCGTCGCGGGTCCGGCGCTGCGCGGCGCCGAGAGTGCATGGATACCGCAGAGACAATCATCAACCGGGGCACTGGCTCAAGAGCCGCCCGGTGGAGTGGGCCATTGGTACGGATACTCCGCGCTTCCGGTGGCCGGACGGTGCCAATGGGCCATCACGGCGCCGCCGGGCGCGAGGTCACCGAGACCTCCCGGACCCGCAGCCCGGCCCCCTGTCCCCAGAGCCGGCTGCCCGGCAGGCTCGCTCCGTCGACGAAGCGCTGCGGTACGGGCTCGCCCCGGCGCACGTCGTAGTAGTGGCCGGGCGCGCCGGTCAGCCGCACGAGCGCCCTGCCGTCGGCGCCGGCGCCGTCGAGGAGGGTGAGCAAGCCGAGGCCGCAGGCGAGCTGCCGGGGGGTGACGGACCGGTCCGGGCCGCCGTTGTCGACGAAGGCGAGACGGCGGTCGAGCGACCGGTGTCCGATCCGGTCCACCTCCAGCACGGTGCGGCCGTCCACCCGCCAGCGGACGGTACCCGCGCCGCGGTCGTAGGAGATGGCGAGATCGCGGGTCCGGCCCGGGGCTCCCCGGGCGACCGGGACGGCGTAGGCGAAGCCACCGCGCCCGGCGACGGGCAGCCGCTCGTACCAGGCGTGGACGGCGGTCTCGGTCACCAGGAAGTCGAAGGCGGTCCCGGTCTCCTGGTCCACGGCGATCAGCGCGGAGACGGCGAGCCGGGGATCGGCGCCGGGGTCGCGGACGGCGCTTCCGAAGGGGTGGCCGCGCACACCGTGGGTACGGCCCGACATCCGGGCGCCGCAGGTCAGTTCCGTACCCTCCGGGACGTCGAAGCCCAGATGGCCGGAGGCGGCGGTGCGGTTGGCGAGGGCCGCCCACTTGCCGTGGTCGGCGGTGCCGGGGGTGCCCGTGCCGGCGCCGTCGTCCTGGGGGACGGTGTGCACGAAGGCCGGTGCGCCGGTCCGGGAGTTGGTGCCGGACGCGGTCACGGTGAGGCCCCCGCTGTCGACGGTGGCCCGGCCGTCGCCCGCGGGCAGCCCCGCGAGGCCGGGAACCAGCCACCGGGACCGCGGCCCGCCGTGGTCGAATCCGGACCGGAAGTCGTCGCGCCACAGGACGGTGGAGCCCCAGGAGGAGGGGGCGTTGGCGGAGGGAGCCGCGAGGGTGGGGGAGCCGGTGGACGGCGCGATCAGCAGCGCGCCGAGCGTCAGGAGGGTGGTGGCGAGCGGGGCGGGTCTTCTCATAGTGGTCTCCTCGGGGGTGGCCGGCCGCTGGAACGGCGGAGTCCGGGGCCACCGGTGCCGGACGGTCCGGCCGGGGCCCGTGAGCGGCGGCGCCTCTGGACGTCCGCCGCCGCTCACGCGTGATGGACCTCACACAAGTCGGGCTCTTCGAGGCGGGATAGATTGAGTCGAATGTGCTGCGAAGCACACGGAAACGGGGGGTACAGATGGGTTCAATCGATTCAAATCACTTACTGGAGTCGGGGTTTTCCACTGATTCCGGGGTCTCACCCGTTGAGTTGGGCGAAGTGCTCGTCGGGGCCTGGCACACCGTCACGCGATACGCGGTCCGGCGGTTCGCCGAGCACGGCATCACGCCCGGCCGGGTCCGGGTGGTCAATCTGCTCTCGGAGGGCGCGCTGCGCATGGGCGGCCTGGCCGACCGGCTCGGTGTCACCGGCCGCACCGCGACACTCATCGTGGACGACCTGGTGGGCGAGGGCCTGGTGGAGCGGCTGCCCGACCCGGTGGACCGGCGGGCGCTGCGCGTGGGCCTCACCGAGCGGGGCATCGGTGTCCTGCGGCAGATCGAACGGCTCCAGCGGGAGGTCAGCGAGGAGCTGTTCGCGGTGCTGCGCCCCGAGGAGCGGGACAGCCTCGGCCGCACGCTGAAACGGTTCACCTCCACTCATGGGCTCGGTCCCTGCGGGCTCACCGACCCGGCGCACGCCGAGGAGGCCTGGGCCTTCCGCTGACCGGTCCGTGCGGCCGGTCCGTGTGACCGGTCAGCCGGAGAGCCGGCGTCCGGCGCGGGGCCCCTCGGCAAACCCGCGCCGATCGCCGGCCGTCCCTCAGTGGCGCAGTTCCACACTCAGCGCCCGCGCCCCGCGCACCCAGCGGCGCAGGGGCGCGGTCTGCCCCTTGTGGTCGGGGCCGTCCTCCCAGCGCGTGAACGACGGACGGTCGCGCCAGAGGCTCATCACGGCCCAGGAGCGGGGATCTCCGGTGTCGCGCAGCAGTTCGTTGCCGAGCAGCCCGGCGGTTCCGGCCAGCGTCGCGCTGATGGTCTCGTACGCCAGGATCAGCTCGGCCACCTCCGTCCCCGGGACGTCCAGCAGCACCTCCACCCGCAGGCCGCCGCCACTCCTCGCGGCCATGGGCGCGGGGTCGTCGCCGGGCGCGCCCCGCGCGCTCCTCCCGGCGCTCATCCGGCGGCCAGGGGTCCCGGAAGGTGGTGCACCACGGCCGAGGTGTCCATGGTGCCCGAGATCCGCAGCTCACGGAGTCTGCCGGTCAGCTCCCAGTGGTGGGGGTCCTTCTCGAAGGTCCGGAAGGACTCCTCGTCGGGCCAGTCGCTGATGATGTAGTAGGTGTCGGTCCGCTCCAGGGAGCGCACCAGCCACTGGCCGATGCTGGCGGGCTGCCGGGCGACGGAGCGCCCCACCTCGATCCAGGTGTCCTCGAACTCCTGATGCCTGCCGGGGGCGATCCGGAGGGTGAGCACCACCCGGAAGACCGGGTCCGCCGCGGGCTCCCGTACGCCCTGTCCGTCCCGTGAGCCGGTCATGCTCAGATCCCCCCGTCGGCGGGCAGGGTGGCGCCGGAGACGAATCCCGACAGCTCCCCCGCGAGGAACAGCACGGTCCTGGCGATGTCCTCCGGCCGGCCGAGCCTGCCGAGGGCGGCGAGACTCTCATACCGGGCCCGCGCGGTGGCGTCCAGATGTCCCGCCAGATCGGTCTCGACGATGCCCGGGGCGATCACGTTCACCCGGATGTTCCGGGGGCCCAGTTCCTTGGCCAGCGAGCGCGAGAGGCCGACGAGACCGGCCTTCGACGCCGTGTAGTGGGCTCGGCCCGGGAGGCCGACCAGGGCGAGACCGGAGCCGATGTTGACGATCGACGCCCCGTCCGCCAGCAGGGGCAGGGACTTCTGCACGAGGAGATGGACGGCCGTGAGGTTGGTGAAGATCAGCCGGTCCCACTCCGCGGACTCCAGTCTGTCGTACGGCACATGGCTCATCGCCCCCGCGTTGTTGACGACGATGTCCAGGCCGCCGAGCGTCTCGCCGGCGGCCGCGACCAGTTCGCCGGGGCCCTCGGGGGACGACAGATCGCTCGCCACCAGCCGGTGGTGTCCGCCGATGGCCTTCAGCTCGCGCTCCAGGCTGTCGACGGCGTCACCGTGCTGCCGATGACCGGCGACGACGCTCGCGCCCTCCCGGGCGAGCGCCAGCACGGTGGCCCTTCCTATGCCGCGCGAACCGCCTGTGACCAGGGCGCGCTTGCCGGCCAGACCGAGATCCATGAGTCATTCCTCCGTGGTGGTGTTGGCGTTGGTGTTGGTCGTGTGCGTGCGGGGACGGGGGTGGTGGGCGTACGCGGTCATACCGGGACGCCCTCCAGTACGCTCCAGGCGGCGGCGTCCTCCGGCAGCCGGAGCGTGAAGCCGCCGGCGGTGAAGAGCTCCTCCCACTCCCGCCGGGTACGGGCCCGGCCACCGGCGTTGACGAGCATGTCGATGTCGATGAGCTTGCCGATGTCCCAGGCGTTGAGGGGCTGGACGACGTCCTCCAGAACCAGGAGCCGGGCGTCCCGGTCGGCGCCGATCGCGGCGCGGACCCGGCGCAGGATGCGCAGCGCGTCCTCGTCGTTCCAGTTGTGCAGCACGGTCTTGAGGACATAGGCGTCCGCGCCCGCCGGGACGGCGTCGAAGAAGTCACCGACCACCGTCTCGACCCGGTCGGCGAGCCCCTGTTCGCGCAGGAGCGCCAGCGCCCGCGCGGCCACTTCGGGGCGCTCCAGCAGAACGCCGCGCGAATCGGGGCGGAGCCGCAGTATCTCGGCGAGCATCCGCCCCTGCCCGCCGCCTATGTCGGCGACGGTGCCGAACCGCGCGAAGTCGTACGCGGACAGATAGGCACCGGCCGACTCCTCGCTGAGCGCGGTCATCGCCTCGTCGAAGAGCGCGGCCACCTCGGGATGCCGGGCGAAGTACTCGTACACGGGCATGCCGTGCGCCCGGGGGAAGGCGGGCTCGCCGGTCCTGAGGGTCTCCAGGATGTCCCCGTAGGGCCGCCAGGTGGCGTCGTGGCCGATGAGGGCGGCGAAGGCGCGCATGCCGCCCGGTACGCCGGTCCGCAGGGTCGCCGCCTGCGGGGTGAGCGCGAAGGTCCCGTCGGGCCGCTCGCTGAAGACATGGACGAGGGCCGCGGCGCGCAGCACTCGGCGCAGGGAGAGCGCGTGCGTCCCGGTGGCGCGAGCCAGTTCCTCCGGGGTGCGCGGTCCGTCCGCCAGCAGGTCGGCGATGCCGAGCCGGGCGAGCGCGGAGACCGCCTGGGCGGACCACTTCCCGGCGAGGACGGTGAAGACCTGCTCGTGCGGCGGCTGAGCGGCGTGGTCGGGTGGCGGTGGGGTGCCGTCGCCGGCCGCCACGGGCCGGTCGGCGGCGGTGGCGGTGGCCGGTGCGGTGCGGGCCGCCTGCTCGGCCAGCGCCTGGATGCGGGCCAGTTGCACGGCGGAGTTGGCGTTGATCCGCCGGGTCATCGCCTCGTCGTCCAGGGGGGCGGTGGGCCTCATCGCGAACTCCTGGCGCCAGCGCATCCGGGTGCCGCTCCCCACCTCCTCGTACGCCCAGTGGATGTCCATGTGCGCGAAGGGCCCCGGCTCCACCCGGCGGGCGCGGACGGTGCGGGTCACGGGGTCGGTGGTGCGCTCGGAGACCCAGGACCAGACCGTGCCGTCCTCGTCGGGGCGCATGGTCAGCCGGAAGCGGACGGTGTTCCCCTCGCGGTGGAGGATCTCGGCCGCCGCGTACTCGGTGAAGAGCCAGGGCCAGGACCCGATGTCGTTGGTCATCTCCCACACCAGGGCCAGCGGGGCGCGGATGACGACGGCGTTGTCGGTGCTCCCCGCCATGTCAGGCCGCCTCCGCCCGGAGCAGGGAGTCCACGGACCCGACGAGTTCGTGCGGGGTCCGGGCCAGGGTCATGTCCTCGGGGAGGTCCACGCCGTAGTGGTGCTGGATGCGGGAGACGATCTCGATGAGCGCCAGCGAGTCGTAGCCGAGGGAGGAGAAGGGGGTCAGGGCGATGTCGCCGTCGAGGTCGACGTCCTCGTCGACCCCGGCGCACGCGCGCAGGACCGCGCGCAGATCGTTGAGGGTGAAGGTCTTCATGCGGGTGCCTTTCGACTCTCCGGCCGCGGCCGGGGTGTTCCGGTGAACGGGGCGGTACGGGTGGTGTGGGTGGTGATGCCGGTGGTACGGGACGGTCCGGCGCGGGTTTCCGGATCCGGCCGGGGCCTGTGAGGGACGGCGTGCGGGGCGGTCAGGGGGCCACCTCCCGCACCACCAGCGCGGAGGTGAAGCCGCCGTATCCGCGCGCCAGGACGAGGGCCGCGCGCACCGGGTCGGGCCGGGGCGCGCCGACGACGAGGTCGATCCCGTGGGCGCGCGCGGGCAGCACCCCGGTGGTGGGCGGGATCACCCGGTCGCGGATGGCGAGCAGCGCGGTGGCGACGTCCAGCGGTGCGCCGCCCGCGTAGAGCCGGCCGGTCATGGTCTTGGGCGCGGTGACGGCCACGCCGCCCGGCTGGAAGACCTCGGCGAGCGCCGCGCACTCGTCGGCGTCGGCGTCCGGGGTGCCCGCCGCGTCCGCGAAGACCACGTCGATCTCCTCGGGCGCGAGGTCCGCATCCATCAGCGCCGCCATGACGACCCGGCGCAGCGCGGACGGGCGGCCCGAGCCCGGCGGCGGGTCGAAGCCGGTGGCGTACCCCGCGATCTCCCCGTACAGCCGGGGCGCACCCCGCTCCCGGGCCCGGTCCAGGGGCTCCACGGTGAGTATCGCGCCGCCCTCGCCCGGGACATGGCCCGTCGCGTCCTCGGCGAAGGGCCGGTACGCGGTCGCCGGGTCGGACACCCCGCTGAGGAGGCCGCCGGCGATCTGGCAGGTGAGCGCGTAGGGGCCGATGGGGGCCTCCGTACCCCCGGTGAGGACCAGCCGGGAACCGTCGCGCAGGGCACGCCGGGCCTCTTCGATGGCGTCCAGGCCACCGGCCTGCTCGGCGACCACCACACCGCAGGAGCCCTTCATGCCGTGCCGGATGGAGAGCTGGCCCGTGGTGGCCGCGTAGAACCAGGCGATGGACTGATAGGCGGTCACATGGCCGGGGCCGCGCGCCCACAGGCTCTCGATCTCCCGCTGGCCGAAGGCGTTGCCGCCCGAGGAGCTGGCCGTGATGACGGAGAGTTCGTACGGGGGCATCCCGGCCGGGTCGACGGCGGCGTCGGCGAGGGCCAGTTCGCCGGCGGTGAGCGCGAAGTGGGTCCACAGGTCGGTCTGGACCCGCAGCCGGCTCGGCACCCGGGCCGAGGAGTACGCCCGGACCTCCCCGGCGACCCGTACCGGGAACCCGGTGGTGTCGAACCGGGTGATCCGGCGGATGCCGCCGCGGCCCGCGAGGACCGAGCGCCAGTACTCCTCCAGACCGATGCCGTTGGGCGCGACGACACCGACGCCGGTGACCACGGCGCGGCGGCCGTCCGCACGGGAGACGCGCGAGGTCCTGGTGGTCCGGGCAGTCCGGGCGGGGGCGGTCATGCGCGCGCCCCGTGGCCGACGGCCCCGTTCGCTCCGTCCGCGCGCCGCCGGGCGCGGCCCGCCCCGCTGCCCCGGCGGTGCGGGCCGGCGAGCACCACCGCCGTCTGGAAGCCGCCGAAGCCGCTGCCGACGGAGAGCACGGCGTCCATCCGGTGCTCACGGGCGGTCCGTGGCACATAGTCGAGGTCGCACTCGGGGTCGGGGGTGTCGAGATTCGCGGTCGGCGGTACGACTCCGTGGTGCATCGCCAGGGCCGAGGCGGCGAGTTCGATGGAGCCGATCGCGCCGAGCGAGTGGCCGACCATCGACTTGATGGAGCTGACCGGCACCCGGCGAGCGTGCTCCCGGAGGCTCTCCTTGAAGGCCGCCGTCTCGTGGCGGTCGTTCTGGCGGGTGCCCGAGCCGTGGGCGTTGATGTAGTCGATGCGGTCGGGCGCCATGCGGGCGCGGTCCAGGGCGGCCCGGATGGCCTCGGCCATGTCCAGCCCATCCGGTTTGAGCCCGGTCATGTGGTAGGCGTTGCTGCGGGAGGCGTACCCCGCGATCTCGCAGTACACCCGGGCGCCCCGGGCGCGGGCGCGCTCGCGCTCCTCCAGGATCAGCACCGCCGCGCCCTCGCCGAGCACAAAGCCGTCGCGCCCGAGGTCGAAGGGGCGGGAGGCGTGGGCCGGGTCGTCGTTGTTGGCGGATGTGGCGCGGATGGCGTCGAAGCAGGCGGAGGTGATGGGGCTGATGGGCGCGTCGGACGCGCCGGCGAGCACCACGTCCGCGAGGCCGTCGGCGATCCGCCGGGCGCCCTGGGTGACAGCGTCGAGCCCCGAGGTGCAGCCCGTGGAGACCAGCGACACCGGGCCCTGCGCGCCCGCCGTCCACGCCACCTCGGCCGCGATCGAGCTGGGCACGAGGCTGCTGTAGAGGTGACGGGCGGCGTAGCCTGGGTCGACCTCCCAGCGCCGGCCGCCGTCGCTGACGACGACGTACTCCCGCTCCAGGCTCATGGTGCAGCCGGTCGCGCTGCCGATGGTGACGCCGAGCCGGTGCGGCGGTGTCCCGGCCAGGGCGTCCCCGGCGTCGGCGAGCGCCTCCCGGGCGCAGACCACGGCGAACTGGGCGCAGCGGTCCATGCGCCGGATCTCCTGGGGCGACAGACCGGCCGCCGCCGGGTCGAAGTCGCACTCGGCGGCGATTCTGGAGCGGAAGCCGGTGGCGTCGAAGAGGGTGATGGCGCGGGTCGCGGTGCGGCCCTCGGTGAGCATCCGCCAGAACGCGGCGGTGCCGTTGCCGCCGGGGGCGACGACCCCGATGCCGGTCACCACGGCCGTCCTGCCTGTCTCCGCGGTCACGGCCGGTTCCCGGGGGTCGCCGGCGCGGCGCCGCCGTGGGGCGCGTCGGGGTGGGGCAGTTCCTCGGTGTCGACATGGCCGAGGTCGGGGCGGGGGGCCAGCGGGCCGAGGTGGAAGATGATGAGCGCCTGGTCGCCGCCGGGGTTCTCCAGCCGGTGGCGGACTCCTACGGGGATGAACAGGGCCTCGCCCGGGTCCAGGCGGAGGCTCTCGCCGTCGAGGCGGACGCGGAGGGTGCCGCGCACCAGATGGACGAACTCCTCGGAGTAGGGGTGGTAGTGCTCGGAGATGTACGCGCCGGGCTCGATGGTGGCGGTGCCCATGAAGCCCGATGTGGCGCCGACGGAGCGCGGGGTCAGCAGGGTGCGGACGTCACCGCCGCGCCGGATGTTGGGGACGGTGTCGGCAACGGCGACCTTGGCGGCGCGGGGCGGCCGGGGCTCGGTGCCGGGGGGCCCGGCGTTGGCCGGCGCGGGCTCGGTGCGCGGTGCGGGCTCGGGTTCCGGATGGTTCGTGTGCACTGGTTTCTCTCCCCCGTTGGTGTGCGTGGTCGGTGGTACGTGGTTCAGGCGCCCTCGGGCGGCCACTGGTAGAAGCGGCGCGCCATGGCGTCCCCGGGGCCGCGCCAGGTCTTCGGGTCGTACGGCCGGATGTACCGGGCCAGTCCGGTGTTGAGCCCCGCGTAGTCGGGCCGGTCGCGGACGCTTTCGAGCCGGGCGGGCAGACCGGGCGCGGACTCGATCAGATGCAGATAGAGGCCGTGGAAGGTGAAGAGGGAGCGGGACACGACGCCGAGGTCGACGGGGAGCGGTCCCTCGTCGGAGCGGGCGAAGAGCCGGGCCGCGTCGGCGGTGTGCCGGGGGTCCATCCGCGCCACGATGAGCGTGCGGTGCGGGGCTCCGCCGGTGTCGGGGGCGTTCACGAGGTGCCTCCGGTGGGCTGGGAGGTCCGGGGGCGGGGTTCACGGGGGCCGGTGGACGGCTCGCGGGGCTCTCCTGCGCCCGGATCGGCCGGCTCACCCCGACCGGCCGGACCGGCGCTGTGGCCGTGGGGCCGGGTGCTCCGCGCTCCGGGTCCGGTGAACGGGCCGCCCGGCTCGTGGAGACCGAACAGCTCGGCCGCCGTGCGGTGGAGCACGGCCGCGCGCTGCTCCGGCGTGAGCGGCAGCGCCTCGACGGCCGCGACCTTCTCCCGGTGGTCGACGGGCACGGGCGGCGCGTCCGTGCCGAAGACGATCCGTTCGGGCCCGAACGTCTCCAGGTTGAACGCCAGCGGGAACGGGCCCTCGGCGGTGGTGTCCACATAGACACGGCGCAGCAGTTCACTGGGGGGCGCCTGGGTGCGCGGCGCCCGGTGGAGCCCTGGTGGCGGTGGCTTCGCGCCCGCCGGGCCCCCGGCGGCGTCCCAGTGGCGGGGCCGCCAGGCGAGATCGAGCCGGCCGGGCAGCAGCCCGAGCGCGCCGCCGCTGCTCGCGGCGATCAGCTTCAGTCCGGGGTGCTGTTCGAGCCGGCCGGAGAGCACGATCGCGGCGAGGCCCATGGTGACATCGCAGTGGCGGCCGACCATCTCGACGAGTCCGTAGTCCTGGACTCCGTGGGCGGCGGCCGGGCCGCTGCCCGGATGGAGCAGCACCGGCACCCCCTGCTCGGCCGCCATGGCGAAGAAGCCATCGGCCTTCGGGGAGTCGAGGTACTCGCCCCGGACGCTGGTGTTGGCGATCAGCCCCACGAAGGCGTCGTCCCGGAGGGCCTCGGCTGCGGCGGTGAGTTCGGCGTCGTCGCCGAAGGCGTTGCACCACACATAGGCGCGCAGATGCGAGCGGTGCTCCCGCACGGTCGCGGCGAGCCATGCGTGAAAGGCCCGTAACTCCCCGGGCTCCTGGGCGAAGGTGTCCAGGCCGGGTACGGGGGCCATGGCGGCGGCTCCGGTGGGGCTGCCCACGATGGTCGTGGTGATGCCCGCCGCGGCCTTGACCTCGATCAGCCGCACGATGTCCCCGAGGCTGGGCGGCATGGGGTACTTCGCCAGGAGGCGGGGGTGGGCGACATGGCTGTGGATGTCGATGATCACGACCCGGCCCTCCTCTCCCCGGCACCGGCGGTGGTGTCCGCGCGGGGCGGGGGCGGGCCGGCGGCTGCGGCGCCCCCGGCCCGTGCGGCCAGGCGGGTGGCAGCGGCATCCGGGCCGGACGGGGTGACGCCGGCTCCTCCGGTGACACTCCGGCCGGACGCAGCCCCACCAGCACCGGCCGTGGTCGTCCGGCCGGGCACGGCCCCACCAGCGCCGGCCGTGCCGGTCCGGTCGAGCGCGGGCCCGCCGGCGCCGGCCGTGCTGTCAGCTCCTCCCGTGACACCGGCATCGACAAAGGTGGAGCCCTCGCCGGGCACGACCGCCCCGACAGCGGCTCCTCCGGCGGCACCCGCGCCGGGCACGGCCCCACCAGCGCCGGCCGTGCCGGTCCGGTCGAGCGCGGGCCCGCCGGCATCCGCCGGATGCCGCGCTCCTGTCGGACCCGGGCGCTCCTCCGTCGGGCCGACAGCCTCCGCCCGTGGTGACTCCCCCTCCTGGAAGGCGAGAACGGCCGCCGCGTCGAGATCGCCGAACCCGGCCCCGACCGCCCCGGAGAAACGTTCCAGCGTCTGTGCGGTGACGGGCAGCTCCAGCCCCAGCGCCTGCGCCTCCCCCAGGCTGAGCCGCAGATCCTTGGCCATCAGGCGCAGCCGGAACGAGGGCGGGGCGTACCGGCGGTCGCGCATCGCGGGGCAGCGGAAGGACATCACGGGCGAGCTGAATCCGCTCCCGCCGATGAGGTCGATCAGCGCCTCCCGGTCGATACCGGCGGCGGTGCCGAGCGAGACGGCCTCGGCGAGTGCCGCGAGCTGACTGCCGAGCAGCAGATTGAGCGCGAGCTTGAGGGTGGCCGCGGCTCCCGGTTCTCCGACGTGGACGACCTGGCGGCCGAGCGCGTCCAGCACCGGGCGCACCGTGTCGACGTCCTCGGGCGGGCCGGCCGCGAACACCCTCAGCTCCCCCTTGCGGGCGTGCGCCGGGTTGCCGACCACACAGGCCTCCACCCGACGCAGCCCCAGGTCGCCGAGCCGCTGAGCGGCGCGGCGGGCATAGGCCGGGGAGACGGTGGAGGTGTCGATCACGGTCGCACCGGTGGCCAGCGCGCCGGCCACCCCGCCCGCGCCGAACACCACCTCCTCCACGGCGTTCTCGTCGGCGAGGCTGAGCAGTACCGTCCGCGCGCCGGTGACGGCGGCGGCGGGCGAGGCGGCCGCCCGGGCTCCGCCGGCCGTGAGCGGCTCCGCCCTCGACGGCCTGCGGTTCCAGACGGTGAGGGCGTACCGCCGCTCCAGCAGCCGGGCCGCCATCGCGGCACCCATTCCGCCCAGTCCAAGGAAGGCCATACTCCGGTCGTGCATGGTGTCCTCGTTCCCTTCCCGGCCGCCGGCCGGATTCAGCAGCGGATCACTCATCGCTCCACCGGGCGACCAGGCATCGCATGCTGTTGGCGATGAAGAAGTCACGGAATCCCGTCGGTGATGAGGTGTCACGAGGGTGTTCGACGAACTCCGCGAGCTTTTGCTCCAGTTCACGGACGGTCGGCTGACCCGCCATGTGACGCATCACGTCCGGCAGCGCACCCTCGTACTCGATGACCCGGACAACACGGTTCTCCTTCAGGAAGACCGCGGTCGCCAGGAGCTTTCCTGTCGTGTTCCCCCCGGTATCGGTGATGGCAAAGGATTCGGGGCGCCGGTAGCCGGCGAACAGCTCGGCCACCCGCTCCTCCGTCCCCGGTCTCACGGTCCATGTGACCGCTGCGAATTCAGGCACTGTCGCGACCCCCGTCGCTGGTGGGGCACCCGGGGCACGGTGATTGAGGGCCACCGTCGGGCGCTGTTTCGACCATGGTCGATGCACTGCTGGGCCCCGGAGACCAGAGCTGGTCCGGAGCGGGATGCGCCGGCCGGACGGGACTTCGGTCCGCGTGTCCGAGCCGGGGACGGGGAATGTCCCCGTCGGTCCTGCGGGCCCTGTCCCCAGAGGATTCGATCGGGCCGATGCACATCGTGCAATCACCCGGCGAGAGGTGTCAAGCAAAATAATAATGGGCTCACCAGGTAACAATTATCAGTGCTTCCTATATCGCTGCCCCTCTCTTTCCTTTTACCCGGACCGGGTTGGGCAAAGAAATTAAAGAACACTTGACGAATACGCAGGAAGCACCGGCAGAATCCGGGTGACCGCGTTTCCGGCAGTGGGGGATGCCATGACGGCAGAAGATGTCAGTGAAACATTCGATCTCTACAGTCCGGCTTTCGCCGCCGACCCTCACGCGATGTACACGGCGATGCGCGAGCGGGCCCCGGCCCATCTCGCCCACTACCCCGGCGGCCTGGACCTCTGGCTGGTCACCCGGTACGAGGATGTGCGCACGGTCCTGTCCGACCACCGCTTCAGCATGAGCTCGGAGAACTCCGCCTCACCGCTCTTCGCGGACGACCCCGAGGAGCACGGCACCCGGGGCCTGGAGCACAATCTCACCAATCTCGATCCGCCGGACCACACCCGGCTGCGCCGACTGGTGACACGGGAGTTCTCGGCGGCCCGGGTGGAGGCGCTCCGCTCTCGGGTGGCCGCCCATGTCGACGCGCTGATCGACGCGTTCGCCGGGGACGGCACCGCGGATCTCGTCGCCCAGTTCGCCGTGCCCCTGCCGACCGGTGTGGCGGCCCAGCTGCTCGGGGTGGAGCCGGAGGACTGGGAGCGGTTCCGGGTGTTCTCCCGCCGGCTGGTCATGCCCGACTACGACATGACACCCGAGGACTTCACCCGTAACAAACAGCACATCCGGGCATTCATCGGCGAACTGATCGACCGCAAGCGGGCCCGGCCGGGGAACGACCTCGCCGGCTCTCTCACCCGGGCGTGCGACGCGGAGGGGGCCATCACCGAGGACGAACTCGTCGGAACTCTCTTCACCCTGCTGGTCGGCAGCCATGAGACGACCACCAACTTCATCGGGAACGCGGTCCTGGCGCTGCTGCGCCACCCCGATCAGCTGGAGCTGCTGCGCACTTCCCCCGAACTGCTGCCGGCGGCGGTGGAGGAACTGCTGCGCTACGACGGGCCCTTCGAGGCGTCGTCGCTGCGGTTCGCCGTCGAGGACGTGGAGATGGGCGGGGTGACCGTACCCGCGGGCTCGACCGTGGTCGCCGTGCTGGCCTCGGCCAACCGCGACCCGGAGCGCTTCTTCGACCCCGACCGGCTGGAGATCCGCCGGCCGGACAACGCCCATGTCGCCTTCGGCCACGGCATCCACTTCTGCCCCGGCCGCTCGCTCTCGCTGCTGGAGGCGGAGGTCGCGCTGGAGCGTCTGATCAGCCGGCTGCCGGGGCTCCGGCACGCGGGCGGCGCGCCGCTCCGCTGGCACGAGGGGCTGTTCTTCCGGGGGCTGCACGAACTCCCGGTGGCCTTCGAGCCCGAGCCCGCGCCCCGCACCCCGCCATCCTCCCCGGCACCGGCCGGCCGGTGAACACCCCGGAGCGCCGCACCCCGCGACGCCCTCCCCGATCCCACGAAGGGACACCCGTGCGGAACTCGAACCAGGTCACCAGAATCCCGGCCCGCGCCACCGCGCTCGCCCTCCTCACCGCGGTCTGCGCCGCCCTCGCCCCGCCGACCGCCGGCGCGCATACCGGTGTGCCCGCCGGAGTGAGCGCCGGCGCGGGCACCGTGGCGAACGAGCCCGCGCCGCCGGCGCTGGACAAGGGCGTGGTCGAGCGCACCGTCGACGAGATGGTGAGCTGGACCGGAACCCCGGGCGCCATGGCGCAGGTCTGGGACCGTCCCACCGGCGTCCACCCGATGGCCGCCGGAGTGGCGGACCGCAGAACCGGCCGCCCGGCCCGCGCCGATCTGGCGGGCCGGGCCGGCGGCTCCAGCATGACCTTCGTCACCGCCGTGGTACTCCAGTTGGCGGAGGAGGGCAGGCTCGGCCTGGACGACGGCATCGAGACCTACGTCCCCGGTCTCCTCCCCTGGGGCGAGAAGGTCACCGTGCGCATGCTGCTCAACCACACAAGCGGCCTCCACGACCACCTCCAACTGCCCCTGTTCGCGGACGAGGAGCGGTATCTGACGGTCCGCTGGAAGACCTATCAGCCCCGTGAACTGGTACGGATGGCGGTGGACCAGGGCAAGGCCGCCGAGCCGGGCGAGTGGTACTTCTCGTACACCAATTTCACCGTGATAGGCATGATCATCGAGAAGGTCACGGGCAGATCCCCGCAGGAGCAGGTGACGCGCCGGGTGATCGAGCCGCTGAAGCTGCGCGGCACCTCCTTCCCGACGTACTTCCCCTTCCTGTCGAAGCCCCACGCCCGGGGCTACTTCCGGCTGGACGACGGGAGCTGGAAGGACGTCACCGAGCTGAACCCGACCGCCGCCGGGGCCGCGCGCGGGGTGGTCTCCACCGCCCCCGACCTGATCGCCTTCTGGCGGGCGCTGCTCACCACGGACAAGCTCATCGGCGCGAAGTCGCGCGAGGAGCTGCTGACGTTCAAGCCGGTTCACGACCCCGGACCGGGGCCGGCTCCGATTCCCACGATCCGCCGTGTCCATCAGGGGCTGGGCATCATCAGGATCGACTGGGCCTGCGGGGTGTCGTCCTACGGCAGCCACGGCGCGGCCATGCACGGCTTCGACACCACCGTCCATGTCTCCTCGGACGGCGGCCGGGCGGCGTCGGCGATGACCAACGAGTACACCAACGACGAGACCCAGGGGCCGGTGCTGGTGCCCTTCCTCGCCGCCGCGATGTGCGGTGAGCACTCGTACCCGATCCCGCCGGGGAGCACGGCGGACCGGAGCTGAGGACCGGTTCCGGGCGGCCGGAACCGGTGTGCGGTCCGGGCCGGGGACCGCCCGGACCGCACCGGGGCCGTCGGGGCCAGCGCGCGACCGGCGGACCCGGCGGGCCCATTGACAGCGGCCAACTCCCGTACCCATACTGCGACTCAGAGTTACTTAGACGGCTAAGTGAATTAGGAACAGGGGAACTCCTCATGGCCGAAGCAGTGTTCCGCTGGTGCTACCGGCATCGCTGGAAGGCGGTCGTGGCCTGGACCCTGATCGTCGTCGGACTCTCCACCGCGGTCTCCACCGCCTCGTACAGCCGGGAGTTCGAGACCCCGGGCGAGTCCCAGCGGGCCCTGGACCTGCTCGACAGCCGCTTTCCCCGAGGGGAGTCCACCGAGGGCATCGACCTCGTCCTGCGCGCCGCGAACGGGGTGCGCGAACCCGCCGTGCGGAACAAGGTCACCGCGCTGCTGAAGCGGGCCGAACGGCTCCCCCATGTCGCGGGGACCGTCAGCCCCTACGGCGCCGACGGAGCCGACCGGATATCCGACGACGGCAGGACGGCCTTCGCCACCCTCCGTCTGGACGTCGGCGGCTTCGACGTGCCCGACTCGCTCGTCGACGACGTCAAAGAACTGGCGGCCGGGGCCGGTTCGGAGGGGCTGCGGATCGAGGCGGGCGGCCAGGCCGTCCGCAACGCGGAGTCCAACAGCGGCGGACAGGCCGAACTGATCGGGTTCGCCGCGGCCGCCCTCATCCTGCTCATCGTCTTCGGCTCCGTGGTCGCCGCCGGGCTGCCGCTGCTCACCGCGGTCGTGGCCCTGGGCGCGGGCATGGGCGGGATCGCCCTGCTGACCGCGGTGACCGACATCCCCGAGTTCGCGCCCCAGCTCGCCGCCATGGTCGGGATCGGCGTCGGAATCGACTACGCGCTCTTCATCATCACCCGCTACCGCGAGGCGCGGACCCGGGGCCTGGCCGGCGAGGAGGCGGTGCTGGACGCGATGAACACGGCCGGCCGCGCCGTCCTGGTGGCGGGCACCACCGTGGTGCTCTCCCTCCTCGGCGTGCTCATCATCGGCGACCGGGCGCTGCGCGGGCTCGGCATCGCCGCCTCCGTCGCCGTGCTCTTCACGATGCTCGCCTCCGTGACCCTGCTGCCCGCGCTGCTCGCCCTGCTCGGCCCCCGGATCGACGCCCTTCCGCTGCTGCGGGGGCGCCGCGCCCGGGCCGCCGAGGCCGCGGCCCGCGGTCAGGGCTGGACCTTCCGCTGGGTGCGCGGGGTGCAGCGGCGCCCAGTGCTCTGGGGCATCGTCTCGACGGCCGCTCTGGTGGTGCTGGCCATGCCCGCGTTCTCGCTGCGGCTCGGCAGCGCCGACGCCGGGAACATGCCGGAGAGCACCTCCAGCCGCCAGGCCCACGAACTGCTCGCCGAGGGCTTCGGGCCCGGTTTCAACGGGCCGCTGCTGATTGTCGCCGACCTCCGCGGCCTGCCCGCGGCCGAGCGCGCCCCGGTGCTCGGCGCCCTGCGCGAGAGGGTGGCAGGCGACGGGGGCGTCGCGGGGGTGAGCGCTCCGCGCCTCAACGAGGCGGGGGACACCGCCGTCCTCACCGTCCGCGCCACCACCGGCCCACAGGAGCGGGCCACCGAGTCCCTGGTGGAACGCATCCGCGAGGAGGCCGTCCCGGCGGCCGGGGACGGCGTGCGGGCCCATGTCGGCGGCCGGGTGGCCGGCGAGATGGACAGCGCCCGCCAGATCGGCGACCGGCTCGCGCTGCTGATCGCCCTGGTCATCGCCCTGGCCCTGGTCCTGCTGCTGCTCGCGTTCCGCAGCCTGCTGCTGCCGGTCAAGGCGGCGCTGATGAATCTGCTCGTCATCGCCGCCTCGTACGGGACAGTGGTCGCCGTCTTCCAGTGGGGCTGGGGCGCGGGTCTGATCGGGCTCCCGGGCGGTGCTCCCGTCGAATCGGTCATGCCCCTGCTGATGTTCGCCATCGCCTTCGGCCTCTCCATGGACTACGAGGTGTTTCTGCTCTCCCGGGTGCGCGAGCACTGGCTGCGGACCGGCGACAACAGCGAGGCGGTCGCCCAGGGGGTCGGTGCGACGGCCCGGGTGGTCACCGCGGCGGGCGTCATCATGCTGGCGGTCTTCGGCTCGTTCATGCTCGGTGAGGACCGGCTGATCAAGCTGTTCGGCTTCGCGCTGGCGGTGCCGATCCTGCTGGACATCCTGGTCGTCCGGCTGGTGCTGGTGCCCGCCACGATGGAGCTGCTGGGGCGGGCGAACTGGTATCTGCCTCCGGTACTCGACCGGGTGCTCCCCCGCTTCGATGTGGAGGCACCCGGAGTGCCCGGCGGCCCACCCGGCGCGGCCGGCGCACCCGGAACAGCGGTTCACACCGGTGGCGAGCGGGCCGGTGACCCGGTCCGGCCCGCGCCCGCCGCCGCTTCCGAGGAGGGGCGATGAGCCCCCGCACGGCGGCCGCCCCCGCCGTCCGGGTCACCGGACTGCGCAAGCGGTACGGGCGGACCGAGGCGCTCCGGGGCATCGATCTGGTGGTGGAGCGCGGCTCGGTGGCCGGTGTCCTGGGACCCAACGGCGCCGGGAAGACCACCCTGGTCCGCGTCCTCGCCACCCTGGTGCGCCCCGACGCGGGCACCGCCGAGGTCTTCGGCCACGATGTGGTGCGCAGACCGCACGAGGTGCGCCGGCGGATCGGTCTCACCGGCCAGTTCGCCGCCGTGGACGAACTGCTCACCGGGGCGGAGAACCTGACGCTGATCGGCCGTCTCGCCGGGATGGGGCACCAGCGGGCCCGGCGGCGGGCGGACGACCTGCTGGACCGTTTCGACCTGAGCGGGGCCGGGGGCCGTACCGCACAGGGGTACTCCGGCGGGATGCGCCGGAGGCTGGACCTGGCGGCGTGCCTGATGACCGCGCCGCCGCTGGTCGTCCTGGACGAGCCCACCACGGGTCTGGACCCGCGCAGCCGGCTGGGCCTGTGGGAAGTGATCGAGGAACTGGCGGCACGAGGGTCCACGGTGCTGCTGACAACGCAGTATCTGGAGGAGGTGGACCGCTTGGCGCGGCAGGTCGTCCTGGTGGACGCGGGCGAGGTGGCCGCGAGCGGCAGCCCGGAGCAGCTCAAGGACCGCCTCGGCGCGCCCCGGCTCGTCCTGACGCTGGGCCCGCCGGGAGCGGCCGGGCTCGGCGGCCGGCTGCGGATCGCGGCGCGGGTGCTGGCCCGGTACGGCGACGGCGACGGCGGGGTCCGTGTGGACGAGACGCTCGGCGAGGTCTCCGGGCGGGTGCCGGCCGGGGCGCGGGTGATGCCCGCCGTCGTGCGCGAACTCGACGAGGCCGGGGTCGTACCGGACGACATGGTGATCAGGCGCGCCACGCTGGACGATGTCTTTCTGGCGCTCACCGGCCAGGGGCCGGCCACCCCGGGGCCGGAGCCCGCCCGGGCCCCGGCGGTCCGGGGCGGTGGCCGATGAGCGCCGTCGCGGCGGTCACCGAGGCGCAGCCGCTGCCCGGTTCGGAGAACGGTGCGCGGCGGCTGGTACGGGACGGGCTGCTGGTCGCCCAGCGCAATCTGCGCCATGTGCTCAGAGTCCCGGAGTTGCTGATCCAGGCCACCGTCCAGCCCGTCATGTTCGTCCTGCTCTTCGCCATCGTCTTCGGCGGCTCGATCCAGCTGCCGGGCGGGGGGAGCTACCGCGCCTATCTGCTGGCCGGGATCTTCACCCAGATCGTGGCGTTCGGCTCCGCGAACACCGCGATGGGCATCGCCGAGGATCTGAGCCGGGGCATTGTGGACCGCTTCCGCTCGCTGCCGATGGCCCGCTCGGCACTGCTGCTGGGACGGGCGGTCAGCCATCTGGCGATGAACGCCTTGGCGCTGCTGGTTCTCGCGCTCTCCGGTCTGGTCGTGGGGTGGAGGGCCGAGCAGGGGGTGGGGCGCACCCTCGCGGCCTTCGGGGTGCTGCTCTTCTTCGGGTTCGCGATGAGCTGGGTGGGCGCGCTGACCGGCATCTGGCTGCGGCGGCCGGAGGTGGTGCAGTCGGTGACGATGACCTGGCTCTTTCCGCTCACCTTTCTCTCCAACGCCTTCGTGCCCACGCAGGGGATGCCGTCGTGGCTGCGCCCGGTGGCCGAGTGGAACCCGGTGAGCGCCACCGCGGCGGCCTGCCGGGAGCTGTTCGGGAACCCCAACCCGTTCGCGCGGGAGGGGGTGTTCCCCGCCGAGCATCCGGTGCTGACCTCGCTGCTCTGGTCCGCGCTGGTGGTGTCGGTGGCCGCGCCGCTGGCGGTGCGCCGCTACCGCCGCACGGCCGGGTAGCGGGGTGTGACGGCCGGACCGGACGGCGGCGGGCCGGAGCCCGTGCGAGGCGCTCCGGCCCGCCGCCGCTCCCGTGGGGGTCGCCACCGGGCTCAGGAGCGCTGCCCGGCGAGTGCCTCGCGGGTCCTGAGCCACTCCTCGAAGGTGAGCAGGCCGGGGTGGATTCCGCGCAGCGCGGTGATATCGGCGAGATACCCCTCCTCGTCGCACCAGCGGAACATCCTGCCCTCGGCGCCCATCATCCTCAGCATCAGCGCCGGCATCGGCAGGACGCGGGGCCGGCGGCCCTCGCTGGACTCCACGGCCGCGATGATCCGCTCCACGGTCAGTTCGTCACCGGCGAGTTCCAGTTCGGTGCCGAGGAATCGGTCCGGGTCGGCGAGGACGCGGGCGGCGAACTCACCGATGTCAGAGACCGCGATCAACTGGAGCGGGCGCCCGGAGCGCAGCGCCGTCGCCCATACCCCGAGCGTCACCGCCCGCATGCGCGGCAGGCCGAACATGTCCATGAAGGCGGTGGGCCGCAGCACGGTGAACGGCAGCGGAAGTTCCCGGACGCGCTGTTCGATCCGCCATTTGGTGTCGACGTGCGGGATGCCGCGGGCCCGTTCCGCGCCGCCGACCGAGGAGTACACGAAGTGCCGCACACCGGCCGCCGCGGCGGCCTCCGCCAGAGTGATGCCCTGGGTGACCTCACCCTCGGCCCTGGCCGTACGGAAGTTCTGGACGCTGAAGACTCCGTACGCCCCCCGGACCGCGCGGTCCATGGCGCCCCGGTCGGCCAGGTCTCCGCCGACGATCTCCGCCCCGCGCGCCGCGAGCCGGCGCGCCGCCGCCCCGTCGGGGCTCCGGGTCAGGGCCCGCACCCGCCAGGCCGCGGGCTCCCGGAGCAACGCGTCGACGACCGCGCCGCCCTGGTTGCCGGTCGCTCCCGCGACCAGGACCACCTGAGGGCCGGTGCCCTGCTGCTGTGGACCGGTCATGACCCC
This sequence comes from Streptomyces sp. NPDC001889, assembly GCF_053594535.1. Taxonomy (NCBI): domain Bacteria; kingdom Bacillati; phylum Actinomycetota; class Actinomycetes; order Kitasatosporales; family Streptomycetaceae; genus Streptomyces; species Streptomyces sp. NPDC001889. Next base: position 99,152 of record NZ_JBSFER010000026.1, on the reverse strand, counting down.
ACCCTTCTATGTAGACGTCTAAGTATTTTGAGATTAGCACGCCCTCCCATGAACAGCCTTGGTTTGGAAGGGGGTTGGGCCGCCGGTTCGGCCACCGGCCGAGCCGCCCCCGCGCGGTCAGCCCTGCGGCCGGTCCGCCGCCTTCAGATTGGCCCGCATCCGCTCCACGACCCGGTGCAGCCCCTCACGTTCCGCCGCGCTCGTCCCCGCACCCATCAGGGCGTCCAGCTCTCGCCAGTACCCCTCGACGGCCTCCTGCGCGGCCCGCCCCCGATCGGTGAGATACACCCGCGACACCCGCCCGTCGCGGTCGTCCCTGCGCCGCTGGAGCAGCCCCGAGCGCTCCATCCGGTTGAGCATCTTGGAGACGGTGGGCGGCTCCACCTGGAGCCGGTCGGTGAGCTGGGACTGTGTCAGACCGTCCTCCTCCCAGAGCTTGGAGAGGAAGACGTCCTGCCCGGCGTAGAGCCCCAGCGAGGCGAGCTTGGCCGACATCAACCCGCGGTGCTCCTTGAGAAGCAGCGCGAACAGCCAGGCGCTGGTGGTCTGGATACCGGCGCTTCCCCCGGCGGGCGCCCCGGGGGGCTCGGTCTCAGTGCTCATGGGAGCCCAATGTAGCCGCCGCCGGCCGGGACCTCCTCTCCCGGGAGGGAAGGTGCCGCGGCCCCTCCCCCGGGGCCGGCGAGAGCGGGGACACCCACACCCCGGGGTCGCCCGGCGGCCCGTGGAGACCGATACCGGCCGGGGCCATCCGGTCGTACTCGGCGAGGACCAGATCCCTGGTGCGGTACGTCCCGTGGCGAGCGATCTCGTTGTTCCTGAGGCCGCCCGTCCCGGTCCTGAAGGTCTCCAGGATGTACTCCACGTCGGGTCGGCCGATCCCGTACAGATGAAAGAAGTACGCGTCCAGCTCGGCCCGTATCCGCGCACGGCGCTCGTCGTCCCACCGGAAGGGCGCGCCGGAGTCGCCGAGATCGCGGGCGAGTGGGGTCATGTCGTATGCGGTGTGGACGAGTTCGAGGACACGGGGGACGAGGAAGGGGAGGTGGGGGGTGAGGGACTCGGGGGCGGGGACGGGGAGCTGCTTCCAGATGAAGAGCTTCATATGGGCGTCACTGATCTTCTGGCGGCTCACGAAGTCGAAGACCATCGAACTCTGTGCGGCGATCAGCGCCGCCGTGAGGGCGGGTGAGACGCGGGGCAGCATCAGAGGGAAGGTGTGGCCGACGGCCGCGAGCGGGAGGAAGGCGGGGATGGCGGTGCGCTCATCCGTCGTACGGCACACATCGCGCCAGCCGCAGAGCCACTCCCGCTCCCAGCGCAGGGCCGCCAGCCGCTGGGCGACGCCCGGTGCATGGCCCTCCTTGCCTTTCCTCTCCACGGGAACAGCCCCGCGCTCAGCGATCCAGTAGCGCGGTACGGCCGTCGCCGAGGGGGACTGCCTCTCCGCCGGGGTCAGGCTGCGCCGGTCCTCGTTCCCGGTGCCGTGGTAGGCGTTCCAGCGATGGTCGAAGAGGTGGGCCATCTTGCCCTCGTACAGCGGGAGCATGCGCTCCTCGCCCCGGGTGAAGATGTTGCCGCGCAGCTCCCAGCCATCGGCCTCAAGATCTTCCCTACGGCGGAAAACATCGGAATCATCCGTCATGTCGAACAGCCGCTTGAAGGAGATTGACCATCGGTTTCCCCTCCGTTCGCGCTCGTCCCACAGCACCGGAACCAGCATATAGATCGAGGCTGTGAGATTCGCGTCACGGCGAGTCCGGAAGACCGGCAGAGTTCCGGTGTTGGGATTGATAAGAGAAATCTCCTGCGGCCCCAGAGAGAATACCTTATCCACCTCCTCAAGATCCGCTGGAGCCGAGAGGAAGAACGAATAACTCGCAGCGTCCTGCCTCACATTCCGGCCAGTAAGAGAAAGCAGGCAGAATTTGTAGCTGGAGTGCACTCCCGGGAAGAGAGGCTTACGGTTCTCGAAGTCGTACAGCAGCGAAATCCCGCCGCGCCCACTGAGCGAGCCGAACAGGTGCTGCGCCCCCGCACCCGTGGCGATCGCCGTCGGGATGATGCACCCCACCCTCCCCTCGGGCGCCACCATGGACACAAACCGCTCCGTGAAGAGCTGATCGGTCTGGAGCGCATTCACCCCTTTGACGGTCAGCCCCTTCGCACACAGCGGAAACACCCCCGACCCGCTCACGAACAGAAACGTCGACTTCACCCGCCGGCGCTCCGCGCGATACCGCTCCCCCGCCTCCGGATTGTCCGCCGCCCACTCGGCGATCCGTTTGCGCCGAGCCGTGCCCGGGATCGCGGCGATCGAGGGTTCGACGACGCTGAAGTACTTCTTGTCCTCGAAATCGACCTTGTCCCAGGGCGGATTGCCGACCACGCAGGAGAAACCACCCGCCCACCCGGTCTCCGGGTCGACGTCATCGGGGGTGTCCGCGCTGTCGGGCACCCGGAAAATCTCGGGGAACTCCAGGTGCCAGTGGAAGAAGCGGTACTCCCGGCTCAGCCTTCTGATCTCGTCATGGGTGGCCCCGGGGACATCCGGACTCCCGAGGGACCGGAGGACATCGTGGGTGACCGGCGGCGGCGCGTCCCTCCTCTTGTGCCAGACGAAGGACGCGCACCAGGCGTCCGCGAGGTGCAGGGCGTCCTCGCAGACGGGGGACTTCCGCCAGGCCCGGTACTCCTCGGCCTGGCGGCGGACCTGGTGGAGCTGGTCGGAGGGGGCCGCCAGGATGCGGCGCGGGACCTCGGCGAGGGCGGTGTTGGAGACCCTCACCTCCGTGAGCGGCATCCGGATGGCGGTCTGGCCCTTGCGCTCCTTGTCGTTCCGGTCCGCCCAGGAGGCCGCGCAGGCGGCATCGTCCCCCTCCACCGCCTTGAAGGCCCTGTTGGGGATGGAGTCCCGTAATCGCGCCGGTGTCGCGCCGATGAGCCCGTTCCCCACCTTGATGTGCGCGTCCAGAAAACCCATCGGCTTGCCCGGTTCCAGGGCCTCCAGCCACAGCGCGAACTTGGCGACGTCCACGGCCATGGGATTGAGGTCGACTCCGTAGACACAGCGGGCGATGACCTCGTGCAGGGCGTGTTCGACCGCGACAGGGGTCGGTTCGGGGTTCCCCTCGCGGACGGCGGCGACCTGTTTGGCGATGCGGCGGGCCGCGGCCACCAGGAAGTGGCCGGAGCCGCAGGCCGGGTCGCAGACGGTGAGGGAGAGCAGCGCGGCGTCGGGCGGCCCGTCGGTCCGGTCGCGCGCGGCGGCGATGACCGGTTCCAGGGTGGAGTCGAGCAGGGTGTCGATGAGGGAGCGGGGCGTGTAGAAGGAGCCGGTCCGCTTGCGGTCGTTGCCGAGACGGTTGACCAGTTCGAAGGTGCCGTCCACCGCGCTGTGCTGGGGGACCAGCTCCAGCAGCGACTCATAGATGGAGCCGAGTTCCTCGGAACCCATGTTGCGGTAGTCGACCACGCGCCAGCGGCCGGCGGCGGTGTCCCGCACCCGGGAGAGGCTGCGCACGGCGCCGAGCAGATACTCGTTCGCGAGGGCGAGGCCGTGCAGGGGCCGGTCGGCCGGGGTGTCGTCGAAGATGCCGCCGATCCCCGGCAGGCCCAGTTCGGGGCGGCCGTCGACATCGGCGAGGGCGTCGAGCACGATCCGCAGGGCCTGGTAGAGGTCGGAGTCCGCGGTTCCCCGGTGGCGGGTGGCGTGGCGCCGCAGCCGGTCGGTGGAGAAGTAGCGGGCGTACCGCCGCCGGAACCTGCCGGGAGTCCCCGGTGGGTGGAGGGCGCCGCGGTCCTCGGTGACGAAGAGGAAGATCAGGCGGTAGACAAGACGCAGCAGTGCGTCGTGGAAGGCGTGGGTGTCCAGGTCCTGGCGGAGAGCGTGGTTGTCGGGGTGGCGGAGGAACCCGGTGCCGAGGGTGGTGATGGCCTGCTGGACTCCGTCGCGGTAGTGCTCCAGTGCGCGGGTGCCGGTCTCGATGGCTTCGGCGCGCCATTTCTCCAGCCAGCAGGACGACAGCGCGGAGGGGTCCCGGACATCGAGGCGGGAGACGTGCAGCAGTCGGTAGAGGAGGACGAATTCGCTGAACAGCTCGCCGTCGAAGATGGCTTCGAGATCGAATTCGATGAAGGAGGCGGTGGCCAGCGCGCTGGAGTCGCGCAGGAGCCGCAGTCGGCGGCCATTGGTGAGGAGGGCCCACAGATGGTTTCCGGTGCGGTTGAGGCACTCCTGCACGAGCGAGTGCGGCGGGACCGTTCCGGCGCCGCCGGGCCGCTTGTCGAGATGGGTGTTCCACGGTGTCATATGGACGGGGACGTGGTTCCAGTGGTGACTGACGGGAAAGTGTTTGAGGCCGTCGTCCGACGGAATTCCCGGTGTGGCGACGGCGGGCAGCCGGCCGTAGCCGAGTTCCGCGAAGAGCGGGTCGAGCCATTTCGCGAGGGCGACCCCGGTGGGGTCGGGCGGAGTGGCTGTTTCCGGAGCGGCGGGCAGGTTGTTGCGCAGTTCGCCCCAGACGGACTTCAGATACTCCCAGTGGCGCTCCGCCTCCGCACGGACCGAGCCCACGACGACCTGGTAGTCGGCGGGCGCCGAGCCGCTGACTCCCTTCTCCTCGGAGATCCGGACCAGCATGTCGTGGGGGATGAGACCGCCTGTCGCGTGGACGGCGGTGAGGACCCGGGTGCGCGGGGCCGCCGGCATCAGGCCGCCTCCTCGGTGGTCATCGGCAGATAGACATAGGCCCCGAGGATGTCGGCGGGTTTCTGGGCCTGTACGCGCAGTCCGCGGACGATGTCCTCGGTGGCGAACCGGACACGGCGGTGGGAGGCGGCGAGTTCGTCGGTGAGCTGTGCTCCATGGCGCTCCAGGTGCGGGTGGAGGCCGGGCAGCCCGGCGAGCAGCCGGGTCATGGTGCGTTCGGCGAAGTGGGGGTGGGTGTTCTCGGTCGCCCGGGCGTCGAGGAGGGACACGGCGGTCTCCTGGGGCAGCCAGCGCGCCTTCTGCGGCGCGCCCTCGAAGGCGAGGAGCCGGACGTCCTCGGCGACCAGTTGTTTCCGGCCGGTGCGGGACGGCAGGGTGAGGTGGAAGCGGTAGCGCACCAGCAGCAGGGTGGTACGGGTGGTCACGGCTGTCGTGGTGACGACCCCGCAGCGGCGGGCCGGCCGGGGGCCCACCGCCCTGGGGTCGAGTGCGGCGTTGAGAACGTACCCCGCGAGGGCGCCGACGACGGGGTCGGTACGGACCAGGGCCGCTTCCCCGCGCGCGACGGCGGAGGTCGCCCGGAAGGAGATCCGGCCGCCCGGCTCGACGGAGTCCCCGCCGGCGACGGAGGCGAGGGCGTCCCGGAGTCCCGGCGGGGAACCGCTGATGTCGGCGGTGAAGTCGCCGTCGCCGGAGTGGGCACCGGGGCCGCGGAGCACCGCGCCGAGGGCGGCGAGCGCGTTGCGGGTGAACCCGTGGATCTCCCCCGCGCGGCCGAGGGCGGACCGGATCGCGGCGACCTCGCGGGCCACGTCCTCGGGGTGGATGGAGCGCTGGGCGAACCGGGAGCGGGAGGTCTGCTCACGCTGGGCGGCGGAGTTCCAGTCCGCTTCGAGCCGGGCGGCGCGGGTGGTGACGGTGTCGAGGGCGTCGGTGTCGAACAGCCCCTCCTGCTGCCCGTGCCGGCCGCGGATGAGCAGCCATTCGACGATGGCGTCGGTGACCCCGGAGGACTTCTCGTCCGGTACGGAGACGGAAATGCCGAGGTCCTTGCGGATCTGCCGGTGCTTCTTGATGAGGACTTCGAGGACCTTGCCGTCGATGCCGTTGTCACTGCCGTAGAGGGTGACGACCCGGACCTGGTCGCGTTTCTGTCCGTAGCGGTCGACCCGTCCCTCGCGCTGGTCGTGGCGGGTGGGGTTCCAAGCGAGGTCGTAGTGGATCACCGCGTCGAAATGATGCTGGAGATTGACCCCTTCGGAGAGACAGTCGGTGGCCACGAGCACTCTTCGGGCCGCGGGGCCGTCGCCCGCCTCGTGCGCGATGTCCTCGACGCGGGCGAGGCGCTGCTGGGGGGAGAGTGTGCCGGTGACGGCCTTGACGACGGTGTGCTTGCCGAGGCGGCTCGCCAGGGCCTCCGCCACGTACTCGGCCGTGGGGATGTACCGGCAGAAGACGATGGGGTGGTAGCCGTCGGCGAGGAGGGCGCGTACGTGGGTGATGAGCGCGGCGAGTTTCCGGTCGGTCGCCGGGCCTTCGAGTTCGGTCGCGCGCCGGGCGAGTTCGGTGAGGGTCTCGGACGGACCGTCCCCGAGAGTCTCCTCCCCGGTCAGTGCGCCGGGGGCGACATCGAGCCCTTCGAGAGTGTCGCTCTCGCTGGAGTCCCGGATCAGCGGCGCCCCGAATCGGTCGGCTTCCTCGGCCGTGGCGGCGGCGGCCGTGGCGGAGCGGGTACGGAGGGTCTGGGCGGCGGCGCGGGGTGAGGAGACCAGGGTGCGCAGCAGGGCGATCGCGGACCACCAAGCGACCCGGGACCGCTGTCCGCCCTGGCGGCCCGCTTCGGTGACCCGTTCGCTCGCGTAGGCGATGGCGTCCTCCAGGAGGGTGCGGTACGCCGGGGAGAGGGCGTAGGTCTCGTCCTTGAACCGGCGGTCGGAGGGGAAGGCGGTCGTCTCGGCGAGCCGGTCGTCGGCGAAGCCGTCCCCCTGGGTCAGGTACTCGCGCACATCGGCGCGTTTGCGCTGGACGAAGTGGTGGGCCAGCAGCTCCCGGCCGCGCGGTGAGGTCAGGTCGACATCGGCGAGGTCGGGCCGGATCAGGGCGAGCAGCCCGCGGAAGGCGGATTCCTGGCCACTGTGCGGGGTCGCGGTGACCAGCAGCAGATGCCGTTCGCTGTCGCGCGCGAGCCGTGTGAGCAGTTCATGGCGGAGTTGATACTGCTTGGACGCGGTTTCGCCGGCCGAGACGCAGGTGTGGGCCTCGTCGACGATCACCAGGTCGGGGCAGTGACGGACGAAGTCGTCGCGGTGGCGGGTGGACTTGATGAAGTCGGTGGAGACCACGACATGGGGGTGGGTGTCGAAGAGCGACTGGCCGAGGTCGAGTCCGCGCTCCAGCCGGGAGACCGTGGAGGAGAGGACCAGTTCGGCGTCGATGCCGAACTTGGTGCGCAGTTCGCTCTGCCACTGCTCGGCGAGGGCGGGTGAGCAGAGGACCGCCAGCCGGGTGGCCTCGCCCTGGGCCAGCAGTTCGCTCGCGATCAGACCGGCCTCGATGGTCTTGCCGATGCCGACGTCGTCGGATATCAGCATCCGTACGGTCTGCTGCCGCAGCGCCATCAGCAGGGGCACGAGCTGGTAGGCGCGCGGCTCGACGGCGATGCCGGCCAGCGAGCGGAAGGGGCCCGCGCCGGAGCGGAACCCGATGCGGAGTGCGGTGCGGAGCGTTCCGGCGGCCTGCGCGTCACCGAGGTCGGCGGCGGAGGGCGGGGCGAATTCGGCGCCTCGTACCGTCTCGAAGGCGGGGAAGACGGCGGCGATGTCGTCGTCGGACCCGCCGAGGGGGCGCAGGACCAGCATGTCGTCCTCGCTCTCGGGCAGGACGATCCACTCCCGGCCGCGCGCGGTGACCAGGGAGCCGGTGGTGTGGGTGTGCGTCATCGGATGGTTCCTCGGGTGTCGGTGCGAGGCGGGGACGGAGATCCGGGGTCGGGGAGGCGTCGGGCCGGTCGGGGTGGCGGCCGGCCCGGGGAGGGCGGTCAGCCGGCCTTGCCGGGGCCGAAGTACCGGGGGTGGCGGGCGGCTGTTCCGTCCCAGTCGCCGTCCGCCGGGAAGCGGATGATGTCCCATCCCGCGTCCTGGAGGCGTTCCTCGGCGTCCTCGTCCCGGAGCGTGCTCTCGGAGTGGTCGTGACCGGGACCGTCGACAAAGACCGCGAGTTGCACACCCGGCATCCGGTAGACGTAGTCGGGGCGGGCGTTGGCCTCGCGGATGAGGGTCCGGGTCTCGTCGGGCGGGCGGTGGCCGCGCTCGCGGAGGAAGCCCAGGAAGCCGGAGGGGTCGGGGGAGTCCGGCGAACCGTTGGTGCCGTGTCCCGTCGGGCGGGCCTCGGCGAGCGCGAGGCGCAGCAGCAGGTCACGGACACCGTGGCGGTCGACGGCGCCGTGGTTGAGCTGATTGCCGTAGGTGAGCAGGCAGTCGTAGCAGCCGCGGGCGCAGGGCCGGTCGGGGCCGCCCTCGACGGCGAGGTCGTTGCCCCGCTCGTCGAAGTGGCAGATGCGCAGGGCGGCGCGAGCGGCTCTGGCGACGGCCCCGGGCTCGGACTGGAGACGGCGGAGAACTCCCGCGCCGCCCTCGGCGGCCTCGGTGAGCAGGAAGCGGTCCCTGGGGCCGTCGTCCGGGGGCAGCAGTTCGCTGGTGAGTTCGGAGTCCTCCAGCTCGAAGGCGGTCTCGATGCCCCGTTCCAGCGCGTACATCAGGGAGAGTGCGACGGGCTCGGCCAGCGGCCGGTCGAGGGTGACGGCGAGAATGTTGCGGCTGTCCTCCACAAAGGGGATGACGCGCTTCTTGTGGCGCTTCTCGTTGCCGTCGGCGTCCACCGCGGGCATGTCACTGAGGTCACCCGACGCCTCCGACGCGTCCCGTTCGGTGAGCCAGCTGCCGTCTCCCGGATCGAGCCAGAAGCCGTCCTGCTCACTGGTCTTTGCGTGCAGCCGTCCGAGGTTGGTGATCCGCACGGTCGCCGAGTCGCCGTAGGAGAAGGTGGCGAGAGGGCCGGCCGGGTCGAAGACCCGGGCGTCCTGGCGGCCGGGGCGCTGACCGGGGCCGTAATCACGGAAGCGGTAGGAGGTGACGAGCCGGTATCCGGCCCTGCGCCGCTCCTCCTCGTCGGAGGAGATGCGCTCACGGCGCCGGGTGTAGACGGTGTGCAGTTGCAGCAGGTTGTAGGTGGTGGTCAGCGGCTGGTCGCAGATGTCGCAGAGATCGGCCCGTTCCTCGGCCTTGTGGTGGTATCCGCAGTGGGCGCAGCGCCGGGCCTCGCTCGTGGTGAGCGAGCCGTCCGTCTCGGGGGGCAGCTGGACCCGGGTCACCTCGTACCGGGCGCCCTCGTGGTAGATGAGGGCCTTGGGCCCGAACTCGCGGATGGCGAGGAAGCGAGGGCGCTGGAGGTAGTCACCGCCGTCCCCGGAGCGACGGCCCGTGGTGGGGATGTAGGCGGCGAGCGGAAGGCGGGGGAAGGAGTAGCCCGGGAGGAATCCCTCCGAGGCAAGGTACCGATAAGGGTTGAAGTCGGACAGTACGGATCTGCTGTCCGGGGTCTCGTTCTTCAGCAGCTTGAGCTGGGTCTCGGCCTCTTTCCGGCGGGCGACGGCGAAGGCACGGTCCCGTTCGGTGAGCTGATGATCGAGCACCCGCCTGTTCTGGACGTACTGATCGGTGAGGGCGACCCGGAAGAGCCCGCGCCAGCGGTCGAACGCCTCGTCGAAGCGCCGGGCCGCCGTGCGGACCGTGCGCTCGATCCAGGAATCGTCCCACCAGGTGGTGTCGGCGAACTCGGGGAAGAGCCGGCCGAGCACCTGGTGCGCGGCGGCCACGGTGCGGCTCTCCACGGCGGTGTCGCGCAGGGCGGCGGCGATGTTGTCGTGCAGTTCCAGGGCCGGCTGGGGCCGGCCCGTCCGCTCGTCGTAGCCGATGTCGACAACATCCGGAATCGAGCGCCCCAGAGCGAGTCCGGCCTCGGCGAGCCAGATGGCCTGGAGGTGGGAGACGACGAGATCCTCATTGGCGAGATCGAGACGCGGTGGTGCCACACTGCCCGCGACCATGGCGGCGGAGCTGCGGAAGTAGTACCGGTCGTGGCTGTTGCCGGTGGCGCAGTACGTGGTGACCAGAGCGGGCTGCCCGGATCGCCCGGCGCGCCCGCTGCGCTGCGCGTAATTGGCCGGGGTGGGCGGGACATTGCGCATCGCCACCGCGTTGAGTGAGGATATGTCAACGCCCAGTTCCATGGTCGGCGAACAGTAGAGCAGTCTCAGCTTCGCCTCGCTGAACTCGTCCTCCCGCCGCTCCCGTTCGAGGGGGTCGACCTGGGCCGTGTGCTCACGGGCGAAGAGACCGGCGAGCGCCGAGGCGTTCTCCCGGTAGAGATCGCGGAAGAAGGTGTTGACGCGGGGGCCGTCGCCGCTCGCGTAGGTGCGGGTCAGGGGATCGTGGGCGGCCTTGCGGCCGGAGCCGACATGCCAGGTGAGACAGGCGGCTGAGACCTGGTAGCCGGTGACGGCGGGGACTGCCCTGCGGTGGCGGTGGCCGCCGCGCTGCACCGCTCCGGACACCTTGGTGACCAGTCCGGCGGAGGCGAGGACCTCCAGCAACTGCTCGATGATCAGTTGGATGTCGTCGACATCGAGCGCGCCGAAACGGTCGCGGTCGGTCCGCCGGATGTACTTGCCGAATTTGCCGCGCGCGGAGAGGAAGAGTCCACTGCGGTCCATGCCCGGCCTGGAGGGCTGTGGGTAGGCGATGCCGACCTTGGGGCTGTCGCCCCTGGTGAGCAGCCAGGGGTCGATGAGCCGCTCCTCGCTGGCCCGCTGGAGGCTGTCGAAGTCGTCGCGGAAGCACTGCACGTCGATGGCGAGCGCACGCCGCATCTCGTCGAGGAGAACCTGTGTGATCTCCGTGCGCAGCGCGGCGTCGGCGGAGCGGAGCGCGGGGTGGGTGGCCGCCCACTGCGGTTCCTGCTCGGAGAGCCAGTTCACTCCCTCGTACCGGATCTGGAGCAGCCCGGTCTGCTCCAGATTCGGCATGGTGACGCGCCAGCCGCGCTCCAGGTCGAGATAGAGCCGGAAGGCGACGACATCGCGCAGGGTGCGGGCGGCGTTGCGCAGCAAATGCGGCGGCAGATCGTCGTGGCCGGTGTACTCCACTGGGCGGAGACCGAGGGAGCCCGTGACCTGCGAGGCCAACTCCTCGTGGGTGAGTCCCTCTTCGCCCGCTGCCGCCAGGGCCCGGTAGAGGGCTCCGCGCAATTGGGTGATCTGGACGAAGTCGTTGAAGTGGCCGGCCTGGAGGGAGGCGTCCTGCCGGTTGTCGACGAAGGTCAGGAGCTTGCGGGCCTTCTCGTTCAGCCTCTCCTCCGGCACCGCCTTGAGGGAGCGGACGATGGAGGCCGAGATGAGGGAGGTCGCCGATGACCGGCCCTCCTGATCGAGCGCGGCGAGCTTGCCGAAGTCCCTGCCCCGGGTCTGCTCATAGCTGACATTGCAGTGGGGGCAGAACAGAAAGGGGGACGGGATGTACGCGGCCCGCAGCTCGCCGCGCCCCTCGACACCGTAGGGGTCCACGGTGACGGAGCGCGGGAGCCGGTGGCGGTAGGACTTCTTGACGGTCTCCTGTCCGGTTTCGTCGGTCTCCAGCCATGAGTCGGGCAGCCGGTGCCCCTCAATGGCCTCCTCGACCGTGCCGGGCCAGGGGCGGTCGTGGTCGATGTAGAGATAGCCGTCACCGTCGCGCCCGCTGGTGGTGACGGAGCTCCGGCGGGGCTCGTAACGGCCGGCGCCCTCGTGCTCCGTGCGCCACACGGTGAGGAACTCCTGTCCGCACTCGCGGCAGAAGACCAGCGGCACCAGGATCTTGCCTCCCGACCCGGGCTGTTCGCGCTGGTAGTCGCGGGTGAGATGGCGGACCGCCTTGGCCTCGACGGTGGTGTGGACGGTGTCACCCTTGGAGAGGAACTGATGCAGACGGAAGGCGAAGAGCGGCCGGCCGGTCCGCGGGTGTCTGGCCTGGGCACCTGCTTCGAGGGTGGTCCGGATCGCCTGGGCGCAGTCGTCCTCGCGCGCTCCGCTGTGCGCGGCCAGCTCCTGTGCGGCGTCCTCGATCTTCCCGGGCTTCACTCGGACGAGCCGGCCGTTCTCGTTGGTCAGGCCGAAGCGGGACTCGATCCACCGGGCCAGCGGATCTTCGACGAGGGCGTGGTAGTCGCGCGGGGCCGGGCTCAGCAGCCGCTGGGCCGATACGGTGTCCGGACCCTGCTCGGTGGCGCGGACCAGGGTCTCCCCGATGACGTGCTCGGGGTGGATCGCGGTGCCGAAGAGTTTGGTGGCCACCCCGGCGACGACCCGCTTCTGATCGTCGGTGGTGCCTTCGGTGGACATGGTGGCCGAGGTGCCGACGCAGAGCAGGCTCTCGGCCCGGCACGCCTCACGGACCCGGCGGATCAGCAGGGCGACATCGGCGCCCTGCCTGCCCCGGTAGGTGTGCAGTTCGTCGAAGACCAGGAATTCGAGGCCCTCGGCCATGCGGATGAGGGACCGGCGGTCGTCGGGCCGGGTGAGCATCAGCTCCAGCATGACGTAGTTGGTCAGCAGGATGTCCGGCGGATCGCGGCGGATGGCCTGGCGCTGGGTCTCGTCCTCCTGGCCGGTGTAGCGGGCGAAGGTGACGGGTTCACGACCCTCTGGGTAGCCGTGTTCGAGATAGGTCTTCAGCGCTTTGAGCTGGCTGTTGGCGAGGGCGTTCATCGGATAGACGATGATCGCGCGCACCCGTTTGCGGGGCTGTGGCCCCTCGGTGTCCCGGGCGCGGAGCACCCGGTCGACGATCGGCACGATGTAGGCGAGGGACTTGCCGGAGCCGGTGCCGGTGGTGAGGACGTAGGAGTGCCGTCCGCGTGCGGCGTCGACGGCGTCGCGCTGGTGCTGATAAAGCGTCAGCGGGCGGCGATTACCCCCCCCCCCCCGCAGGGGTGGACTCGCTCGTCTGGAAGATCCTCGCGCACTCGCTGTGGAGCACTCCCCGCGCGACCAGTTCCTCCACCGATCCGGCGGCGGCGAAGGAGGCGTTCAGAGCGAGCCAGGGGTCGGGCCACTGCGCCTTGCTGTCCAGGTCCTGCTGGACATAGTCGGCGATCGCCTCGTCCCGGATGACGGTGCCGCCCTCGGTGAACGCCCGGTAGTCCGCGATGAGCTGGCGGTGGATGCCGAAGACATCCATGCCCGCGGACACCTGCTCCCCTGCCGGGCCCTTGGCCGGCACCCGGTCAGGCTTCGACGCCTGGACCGGCGCGGGGTGCCCGGCGTGGATGGGAGCCATGTCGTCCCACCTCGCCAAGGGAGTCAGGGGACCGCGCTCGGCGGCGAGTGCGTTCAGCAGATCCCGGACATCGGAGGCTTCGGCGGGACGGTCCTCGGGCCTCTTGGCGAGCAGCCGACCCAGCAGGCGGCTCAGCTCGGGGGGAATGTCCGGGCGTACCGCATCAATGGGCGCGGGGATCGTGCCCATGTGGTGGTTGGCGAGTTGGACGATGTCGTCGCTGGCCTCAATGTAGAACGGAGGGTCCCCCGACAGCATCTCGTACAGCACACAGCCCAGCGCGTAGAGGTCGACCGCGGCAGTGACCTCGCCGACCCTGAACTGTTCAGGGGCCATGTAGTGGTACGTCCCCTGCGGAAATCTGCTGGTGGAGATCGGGTCGTTGGCGGTGTCGTCGAGGAATCGTCCCAGGCCGAAGTCGAGTACCTTGACCGTGCCCTGCCGGGTGAGCATCACATTGCCCGGCTTCAGATCTCGGTGGATCACCCCCTCGGCATGGGCTTCGGCCAGCCCTGCCGCGATCTGCGCGCCGATCTCGGTCACCCAGTCGATCGGCAGCGGTTCCACGTCGAGGACGAGATCCGTGAGGGTGCATCCGTCCAGTAACTCCATGACGAGATAGGGGTGACCGCCACCCGCCTCGTCAATACCGCCCTCGATGATTCGGGGAAGATTCCGGTGGTCGAGGCGGCGCATCATCGCCGCCTCCCGGCGGAAGCGCCTCACCAGACTCGGGAAACCCATCGCGTCGACCGAGGAGCCCGCCCGGTTCTTCAGGATCGTCTTGAAGGCGACCAGGCGCGCGGGCGAGTCGACAGGCGCATGGAGATCCTCGGCCTGGCGCACCTCGCCCATCCCGCCCCGGCCGAGTGAGACCCCCAGACGGAACCGTCCTCCGATGGACTCCTGGACCACGCGCACTCCCTCCGGCAATGACGGGGCGCGGCGCCGCCGGAACCACGGCCGCCCCCGTCCGAGAGACGGCATCGTATACGCGGCCCCGGCGGCTTTCAGGGAAGTCGCGGAAGCTGGCCGAAGACGGCCGGGAGGCCGTACGGACCGGGCCCGTTCAGCCGGTTCGCGGGTCCCGCCACATCGGCCACACCGGGGGGCCGTCCGGGAGGACGAGTGGGGGCTCGTCGGTGGAGAAGCCGAGGCGGCTGTAGAGCCGGCGGCTCGATGGGCTGCTGGCCTCCAGGTAGGCGGGGCGCGAGGTGCGGTCGCAGCGGTCGAGGGCCGGGCGGAGGAGGGCGGTTCCGAGGCCTCGGCCCTGGTGGGCGGGGTCCACGGCGATCAGCCAGAGGTAGTCGTGGGCGCGCTTGGGGTGGACGCGGGCCGTCAGCCGGGCCATGGTCTCGATGCGCTCGTTTCCGGGGTCGATCGCGGCGCGCAGCTCCGCCGGACCGGTGTCGTCCTCGCTCATGCCGCCGTCCGGCACGGGCAGCCAGAGCGCCACGGCCGAGCCGTCGTCCAGGAGATCGATGCGGCCGGCGGCGAGGACGATGTCGAAGAAGGCCGCCATCAGACGGTGATGGGTCGAGCGCCGGTGCTCCTCCCCCGGGAAGATCCAGCCGCTCACCGGGTCCTGGTCGAAGCCCGCGGCCAGCAGGCCCGCGACGGCCTCCCGGTCGCCCGCCCCCGCGCTGCGGATCTCGGCAGTCATCTCCGTCACCCCTCGGTCTCCCCCGGTACGACACCCGGACGAGGCCAGCGTAGACGAGGCGTACGACAGCCCGCCGCAATCACCGCGACGGCGGCACAGGGCGCGGGTCACCGGGGTTCACGCGGTGGTCAGTCACCCCTCCGGTGTCCCCGGCGTCCGGGGGCGGCGGGGGCCGGAGGCGCCCTGGGGCGGTCCGCTCACGCCGTACGGGCCGGACCGGCCCCGACCGGGTGTCGTGACGCGCGGGACGGCCCCGGGGTCACATGGAGCCGGCGATGCTGGGCGGCGCGAAGAGATGGCGCGCGCGGTGCTCCAGCCCCAGCGCGCCGGAGCCCTCCCGGGTCCGCTGCGACAGGGACTCGTTGGTGACCCGGGACTCGTAGAACATGCAGGTGGTGCAGGCGTGGTCGTATGCCGGGAGATCTCCCGGGTGCCCGGTCGCTATGTGCTGGGCGAGACGGATCTGCGAGGCGACCGCGCTGTCCATGAAGTCGTAGTCCGCGTCCGGCTTGCCCCGGCGGTGTGCCTCGTCCAGCACTTCGAGAACGTGCTTCATCGCCTTGTACAGATCGGTGCACTTCTGACAGCCCCACATCCAGGGGGGCGGCAGCGGCCACTCGTCGGCGGAATGAGCGTCGTCATCCATGCGGTCACGGTAGCGGCTGCCACCGTCACCGATAGCTGATCCACCGCACAGTATGCGCCAACTCGGCGGCGGCGGGGGCGCCGGCCGGCCGGGGTGGCCGGCGGCGCGGGGCGGGTTCACGGGGCGGCCGGGCCGTCGAGGAGATAGGGGGCGACGGAGTCCCGGTAGGCGTCCCGGCGCGCGGCGGGGAGATCCTTCCAGCCGGTGACCCGGCCCCGGCAGAGCGGTGAGCCGCATCCGCACAGGGCGGGGAAGTGCTCGATGGAGAAGTTGCGCATCGCGTAGTCGAAGGTGATCTCGCGGCCGGCCGCGATGGCGCGGCGGGCGAAGAGATCGTGGGCGCCGGAGGCGTTGAGCCGCACCCCGCACTCGGGGTCGCAGGAGTGGTTCACCTTGGGCATCAGACCGCCGTGCCGGACAAATCGATTCCAGCCGATCTGAGAGGCATGGGAGTCGTTGCGGTCGAGCTCCGCCTCGATGACCCCGTCCAGCACCAGCTCTCCCGTGCGGAAAGTGCGGGTGGCGAACACCCCGCCTCCCTTGCCCCGCGCCTCCCGGAGTTCGGCACCCGGGCCCCGGACCGCCGCCCCCGGCACAGTGGTCACGGCGGTGTCGGAGTTCTCACGAGTCACGGGGGAGCCCTTCGATAGAACGGGCGGAGCAGGAGTGCGCGCGCAGCGGGAATCGGGGCACCGGGTGTCACCGGAGCTCTCCGCCGGACCGCGGACACCACCCACACAACAGCACTGGCCCCCCGGGCGCCAGGCCCCTGCCCTCCCGGGTATTTCCGTGCCGGGCCCGGGGGCGTCCCGCGCCGCCGCCGCGCCGGGAGGCACCCAGTGCCCGTACCCGGGCCTTCCTCCGGAGCGCACCGGGCTCCAGCGCCGGGCCCCGCACCGGGAGCGCCGGGCCCCCGCACCGGGAGCGCACCGGGCTCCCGCGCCCCGGCGTCGCGGGCGCCCCTCGGCACCCGGGGCCGGCGCGGCCCCTTCCGCCTCCCCCGCCCCCTTCCCGTATCTGACGGTTCGTCATATCGTCGTCGGGGCCCTTCATCAGAACTCCGCGCCGAGGAGCCGCCGTGGGAGAGCCCGATCCGACACCGCCGCCACCGCCGAACAAGCTCCGCGCCACCGCCCTGACCCGGGACTTCGGCCGGGGCCCGCGTGCCGTGCACGCGCTCGGCCCGCTGGATCTCTCCGTCGCGCCCGGCGAGTTCGTCTGTGTCGTCGGCCCCTCCGGCTGCGGGAAGTCCACCCTGCTGCGGATCGCGGCCGGGCTGCTGCGCCCCTCCGCGGGTGAGCTGGAGATCAGGACCGGGTCCCCGAGACCCGCCGCGATGATCTTCCAGGACTACGGCATCCACGACTGGAAGACGGTCCTCGCCAACGTCCGCTTCGGGCTGGACATCCAGCGGACGCCCCGCCGGGAGGGCGACGCCCGGGCGGCGCGGTGGCTGGCCCGGATGGGGCTCTCCGATGTCGCGGACGCCTATCCGTCCGCCCTCTCCGGCGGGATGCGCCAGCGGGTCGCCATCGCCCGCGCCCTCGCCGTGGAGCCGGAGATCCTGCTGATGGACGAGCCGTTCGGCGCCCTCGACGCCCAGTTGCGCACCATCCTCCAGGACGAGCTGCTGGAACTCACCCAGTCCACCCGCACCACCACCCTCTTCATCACCCACAGCCTGGAGGAGGCCATCGTCCTCGGGGACCGGGTGCTGGTGATGTCCGCGCGACCGGGCCGGATCATCGCCGAGCGCCGGCCGCCGTTCGACCGTCCGCGCTCGGCCGGTGTGCGCTCGGCGCCGGAGTTCACCGCGCTCAGAAGCGAGCTGTGGGAGCTGCTCCGCGGTGAGGTGCGCGCCGGGGCGGTCCCGGTATGAGTACGGCGAGCGGGAGCCCCGAGGGCACCGACGGGCATGTGCTGGTGCGGCGTCCGGGCCCGCGCGAGCTGCACCCCGTGCGCACCCACCGCAGGCGCCGGGCCCTGGAGGTGTCGCTGGCCGTCGCCGTCCCTCTCGTCCTGCTGCTGCTCTGGCAGCTCGCCGCCGGGAACGGCTGGATCGATCCCCGGGTCTATCCCGCGCCGGGCACCATCGCCGCGGACGGCTGGGAGCGCGCGGCCGAGGGCGCGCTCTGGCCGGATGCCCGGGCGACCCTGGGGCGCGTGCTCGCGGGGTACGCCGCCGGCAGCGCCGCCGGATATCTCCTCGGGCTGCTCATGGGATCGTTCTCCCTGGTCAGAGCCGCGCTCGAACCCATGCTCGACGCGCTGTACGTGGTGCCCAAGCTCGCTCTGCTGCCGGTCTTCCTCAATATGTTCGGGCTCGGCGAGGGTCCGCAGATCGCACTCGTGGCGACCACCGTCTTCTTCTTCGTCTGGATCTCCACCATGGCCGCGGTGATCGCCGTGCCCCCCGGGCACCGTGACGCAGGCCGGGTCTTCGGCGCCTCTCCCTGGCAGATGTTCCGCCATGTGCTGCTCCCCGCGTCGCTGCCGGCCGTGCTGGTCGGTGCGCGGATCGCGGCGGGGGTCGCGGTGCTGGTGATCGTCGCGTCCGAACAGATCGCGGCCACCGAGGGGCTGGGGCATCTGATCTTCGACTCCCGGGCGCTCTTCCGGAACGATGTGATGTTCGTCGGGATCGTCTGTGTCGCCCTGCTCGGTGTGGTCCTCTCCGAACTGGTGCGGCTCACCGGCCGGCTGCTCACCCCCTGGGCCCCGCGCGACCGCGGACCGGGCCGGTCGTGAACCGTCGGACTCGCGGAGGGGCGACGCGCGCGCGGACGAGGGCGGCCGTGCTGCTGGCCGCGGGGGCGCTGCTCGTCTCGGCGGGGTGCGGCGGACCGGGCGCGGGTCCGGCGGACGGTCGGGCCGCGCCGCGCACGGTGGTGCCGGTCGCCGGGTGCGGCGGGGGTGCCTGGACCGACCCGGCCGATCTCTCGGCGGACCGGGCCCCCGCGCGCTGCGAGCGGGGCGCGCCCGCGCCGCGGCCGCTCGCGAAGAAGCGCCGGCTCACCCTGGTGAGCTCCACTCTGAGCGCCGAGTACGCCGCACCCCTCGTGGTGGCGGCCCGCAAGGGCGAGTTCGCCCGGGAGAACCTCGATGTCACCCTGCGGGTGCTGCCGACACCGGACGCGCTGCCGCTGCTGGCCAGGGGCGAGATCGACGCCCAGTGGGCCGCGCCCGAGGCCGCCGTGGTGAACGGGGTGGCCGCCGGGTTCGACATCAAGTGGGTCGCCGGGAACTTCTCACCCGGGCGGGGGTCGAAGAGCGGTCTGTGGGTGCGGCTCAGGGACGGCGAGAGCGCGGCGCGCGTCCCGATGGCGGGCCGCACCCTGGGGACGATGATCGGCAAGGGTTCCGTCATCGCCTACCCCCTGGCCCGGGCGCTGCGGCGGCACGGCGGCGGCCTCGACCGGATCGGGTTCCAGCAGCTCGGCTCCGCCGATGTCCTCACCGCGCTGCGCAACGGCGCGGTGGACTCCGCCTGGCTGCTCGACCCCGTGTGGCGGATGGTGGACGGAGATCCGTCGTACGCCTTCCTCGGCGGCCAGCCCGCCGGTGAGCCGCTGGGCGGGCTGCTCCTCGGCCCCGGGCTGCTGCGGGCCGACCCGGACGCGGGCGTGGCCCTGGTGCGGGCGTACATCCGCACCGTGAACACCTGGTTCGCGGGCGACTACAAGCGCGACGCGGCGTTCGCGGGCGAGCTGGCGGGGCTGCTGAAGACGGAGCGGCCGGTGCTGACGTCCACTCCCTCGCTGCGGATGGACTGGGAGATCCGCGCCGGTACGACCGACCGCGTCCAGGGGGCGTACCGGGACGCGGGGGTCGTGGACGGCGAGCCGGTGCCGGAGGAGCGGGCCGTGGACCGCTCGCTCTACGAGGAGGCCGTGGGGCACCGTCGCTGAGGGAGTGCCAGGGCGCCGCCGGACCGTGTCAGCCGATGCCCCGCGCGTGCTGGAACCGGGCCAGGGCCTCCGGCAGGCCGACCAGTGGCGCGGGGTAGTCGTACCGGGCGCGCTCCTCGTCCGGGAGCCGCCAGGGCTCGTGGACGGCGGACCCGGCGAGCCCCGCCAGCTCCGGGACCCAGCGGCGGACGTAGTCGCCGTCGGGGTCGAAGCGCCGGCCCTGGCGGACCGGGTTGAGGACCCGGTTGGGGCGGGTGTCGGTGCCGGTGCCCGCCGCCCACTGCCAGTTGAGCTGGTTGTTGGCGATGTCGCCGTCCACCAGGTGCGCCAGGAAGTGGCGGGCGCCGACGCGCCAGTCGGCGTACAGCGTCTTGGTAAGGAAGGAGGCGGCGAGCAGCCGGCCCCGGTTGTGCATCCACCCCTCGTGGAGGAGTTGGCGCATCGCGGCGTCGACGACCGGATAGCCGGTGCGGCCCTCCTGCCAGGCGGTGATCTCGTCGGCGGCGGCGCTCCCGGAGCGCCAGTCGTCGTGGCGGGTGCGGTAGTCCTCGGCGGCGGCGGCCGGGCGGGCGGCCAGTACCTGGTGGTGGAAGTCGCGCCAGGCGAGCTGCCGGACGAACGCCTCGGCGCCGGGGCCGCCCCGGGCACGGGCCCGGTGGACGAGTTCGACCGGGGAGAGGGTGCCGAAGTGGAGATGGGGCGAGAGCCGGGAGGTGGCGTCGCCGGGGAGGTCGTCGTGCCGGTCCTCGTAGGCGTCGAGGCCGCTCCGGGTCCAGGCGAGCAGCCGCCGCCTGCCCTCGCGCTCGCCGCCCGCGGCGAGCCCCGGCGCCACCCCGGCGAGGCCGCGGCGCCCGGGGAGCGGATCGGACGCGAGGTCCTCGGGGACGCTCACCCGGCGGGGGGCGCCGTGCGGGGTCCGCAGCCGTTCCTGGGACCAGCGCCGGAAGTACGGGGTGAAGACGGCGAAGTGGTCGGAGCCGGCGGGCACCACCGCTCCGGGCGGAACGGCGGTGATCACGGAGTCGTGGACATGGAGCCGGCAGCCGAGGCGCTCGGTCTCCCTCCGGAGCGCCTCCTCCCGGCGGCCGGCGTAGCGGGAGACCCCGGCCGCGAGATGGAGATCGCCGGCGCCGGTCTCCGCGATGACCTTCGCGGTCTCCTCGGCGGTCCGTCCCGAGCGGACGACCAGCCGCCCGCCGCGCTCGCGCAGCGCGCCGTCCAGATCGCCGAGGCAGTCGGCGAGGAAGGCGCGGCGGTTGGGCGCGTCGAAGCCGGCGCCGTGGATGCCGCTGTCGAGGACGAAGAGCGGCACCACGGCGTCGGAGGTGTCGAGGGCGGCCCGCAGCGGCGGATGGTCGCGCAGCCGCAGATCCGAGGTGAACAGGACGACGGAGACCGTCATGGCGCCACTCCTGGGGAGGGTTCGGGGGGTGGGGTGTGTCGGCAGGGGGTTCCCTGCGGGAGGCGGGGGCGGATGCACCGGTGGGCGGTGAACGGGGCGGCCCGGTGCATGTTGGGCCCGGTGCCCGGGGGGCGGTGCCGGGGGACGGTGACCGGAGCGGCCCCAGTGCCGGGGTGCGCTGACCGGAGCGGCCCGGTGCCGGGGGGCGGTGACCCGGGCAGCCGGGTGCCGGGGTGCGGCGACCGAGGAGGCCCCGGTGCCGGGCCCGCCGTCGCGGGGGCGGATATGCGCGCCGGTGTGGCGGGGCGGCGCGGGTGGGGGCGGTGAAGGCCGTTGGTACGGTCGGGACCGGACTGAGCGACCAGGGAAAGGGCCGGTGGAGCACCATGGCGGTGGACGCGCTCGACACCCGCATTCTGCGGCTGATGATCGAGCAGCCGCGCACCAGCGTGCGGGAGTACGCCCGGCTGCTGGGCGTCGCGCGCGGCACGCTCCAGGCGCGGATCGACCGGCTGGAGCGGGAGGGTGTGATCACCGCGACGGGCCCCTGGCTCTCCCCCGCCGCGCTCGGCCACCCGGTGCTGGCCTTTGTGCACATCGAGGTCACCCAGGGACATCTGGAGGAGGTCGGGGAGGCACTCGCGGCGGTGCCGGAGATCATCGAGGCGTTCTCGATCACGGGCGGCGGCGACCTCCTGACCCGGGTCGTCGCCCGGGACAACGGGCATCTGGAGGACGTCATCCAGCAGCTGATCCGGCTGCCGGGGGTCGTGCGCACCCGGACGGAGATGGCGTTGCGGGAGCGGGTCCCGCACCGGCTGCTGCCGCTGGTGGAGTCCCTGGGGCGGGCGGCGGGCGGCGCGCCGAGATGAGTACGGGTGAGCCCGGCACCGGATGTCACCGGGCCGGGGGCGGCTTGGCATGCTGGAGCACATGAGCAACCTCCGTACCACCTCAGTCATCTTCGATCTCGACGGCACGCTGGTGGACAGCGAACCGAACTACTACGAAGCGGGACGCCGGCTGCTCGCCGACTACGGGGTGACCGACTTCGGCTGGGAGCGCCACACCGACTTCATCGGCATCAGCACCCGCGAGACCCTGACGGCGCTGCGCGCGGAGCACGGCATCGACGCGCCGGTCGCGGAACTGCTCGCCGGTAAGAACCGGCACTATCTGGAACTGGTCCGGGCGGGCACCGAGGTGTATCCGCAGATGCGGGCGTTCGTGGAACTGCTGCACACCGAAGGGGTGCCGATGGCCGTGGCCTCCGGCTCGTCCCGGGCGGCGATCGAGGCGGTCCTCGCGGTCACGGGCCTGGACGCCTTCATCACCACGACCGTCTCCGCCGAGGAGGTCCCCCGGGGCAAGCCCGAGCCGGATGTCTTCCTGGAGGCGGCCCGCCGGCTGGGCGCCGAGCCCGCCCGGTGCGTGGTGCTGGAGGACGCCCCGCCCGGCGCCGCCGCGGCGCGGGCGGCGGGGATGCGCTGCATCGCCATCCCCTATGTCCCGGCGACCGTCGCGGACCCGGCGTTCCGCTCGGCCGAGCTGCTCTTCCCCGGGGGCCAGGACGAGTTCACCGCTCGGGCGGCGCACGACTGGCTGTCGGCCGCGTCCTGAACCGCGGTCCTGAACCGCGGTCCTGAACCGCGGTCCTGAGCCGCGCACCCCCGCACCACGGCCGCCGCACCACCCCGCCGCACCACCGCGAGACCAGCTATACCACTAAGCTGATTAGCGGTACCGTGAACCACGGCACCACGCCGGCCGGTGGCTCTCCTGGACCATGCGCACCGCGCACAGCCGCCAAGGAAGCAGGAGGGCCACCGTCCGCGCCCACCCGGAGCGGGACGACGGTCAGAGCGGGCCGCACCCCAGCAGCAGCGGCAGGACCGGCGCGGTGAACGACGCGGCGACGATCCCCAGCCTGGCCGCCCGGGACGGCCCCGCCTGCGGGTCGAGAATGCGGTGCAGCCGTACGAGGGCGTCCGGGCCGCCCGCGCCGAGTCCGGCACGCGGCGCGCGGCCGGCCGCCACCTCGCACAGGGCCGTGGCCAGGGCGTCCCGCGAGTGGCTCCGCAGGGCGCGGTCGTCGGCGGCCATCTCCAGCAGCAGCGCGGTCTGCCCGCGCACCCGCCGGGCCAGCGGCAGCCCCGGGAAGGCGGCGGCGAACGCCCCGGCCGCCAGCAGCGGGAGATGGTGACGGCCCCGCAGATGCGCCCGCTCGTGCGCCAGGACCGCCCGCACCTGCTCCCCCGTCAGTACGTCGAGGGCACCCCGGGTCACCACGACGCGGCGGTCCCGGCCGGGCAGGCAGTACACCGCCGGAACGGCGTGTTCCACGACCGTGGCGCCGTACCCGGGGGCCTCGGTGCCGATCATCAGGAGCAGATCGGCGTGGCGGCGCCGCTCCCGGCGGGCCCGCCAGGCCGTGCCGGCCAGCAGCCCGAGCGGCAGCAGCACCACCCCGGCGGGCACCAGCAGCAGACTCGCGCCCGCCGGTGACAGCGAGCCCCCGGCCGCCGCGCCCACCGCCTCCCCGCAGGCGCTCAGCAGCCCGGTGAGCCACTGGTGGGCGGAGCGCCCGGCGAGCAGCAGATGGCAGACGGCGAGGGCGGTGGCCACGACGAAACTCAGGGCCAGCGCCTGCCAGGCGAGCACGGCGGCGGCCGGGGCGCGGTGGGTCCACCCGGCCCGCACCAGGGCGTACGGCGCCACGGCGCCCGCCAGCAGCGCGTACCCGGCCGAGGCCAGGACGGTGCTCACTGATCGCTCCGGCGCTTGGCGGCCCGCAGCGCGGCGCGCAGCGCCTGGATCTCGTCGGCGGAGATCTGCTCCACGAAGCTCAGCAGCACCCCGGCCGGGTCGGGGTTGTCCTCCAGCGCGTCCTGCATCCGGGCGGCGGTGTACTGCTGGCGGGTGCAGGTGGCCGTGTAGAGCCAGGCCCGGCCTTCCTTCTCCCGGCTGAGCAGGCCCTTGGTGAAGAGGATGTCGGCGACCGTCTTCACGGTGCTGTAGGCGATCGGGCGCTTCCTGTTGAGGTCGTCGCGGACCTCACGGGCGGTGGCGGAACGGCCCCACGCCCAGAGCCGGTCCATGATCTCCGCCTCCAGCTCACCCAGCTGTCGCACGCCCGCTCATCTCTGTCGCCCCCGGTGTCCCCGGTCACCCATCGTAGCCGCCGGTACCGTCCCGTATGCGCGGTGCGAGTGCCATGCCGCTTAGCGGAACCGGGAGGGGGTGGGGAGCGATCGCGGCCCGGCACCTGGGTTAGGGTCGGGCACGGAGGTGGGAGTCATGGACGCGCGCCGGAGCATGCGGGCGGCAGGTGCCTGGGGGCATCTGCTGCTGGTGGCCGTGCTCGCGCTGGGTGTCTTCGCGATGCACACCACCGGACACCCCGACAGCGGCTCCGGAATGACTCACTCCGCAGCCGCCCCGGCACCGGAACCGGCCCCGGCTTCCGAAGCCGCCGGCCCCGCCGGCGTCACGCATCCGGCTGACACCGCCACCGGAAGCGGAACCGGAACCGCAAACACCACGGCGGCCACCACCGGAACCGGCACGACCGACGGCGGCGGCACCGCCCATGACCAGGGCATGGCAATGGACATGTCCACGCTCTGTGTGGCGGTGCTCGCCGGCTGGGTCCTCGCGGTGCTGCTGCGCGCGGCGCTCAGCCGCCGGACGGAGTGGCTGCCGGCGCTCCGCGCCCTGGTCATCGCGTCCCTGCGGCCCCATCCCCCACCGTCCGGACCCGACCTCGCGCGACTGTCGATTCTGCGGATCTAGGCCGAACGCCACCGCGGGCGCACCACGCTGCCCGCGCCCCGAGCGTCTCCGCCACCGATCCGACAGAACAGAACAGCACGAGGTGTCATCCATGACCATCAGGTCCTCCCTCAGCACTGCCCCGCGCGGCCCGCGCGCCCGCCGCCGTACCGCCCTGGTCGCCGCCGTCGCCGCGGCCGGACTGCTGCTCACCGCCTGCGGCGGCGACAGCGGCGACAGCGGCGACAGCGGTTCCATGGACGGCATGGACCACGGCGGCTCCCGGCCGAGCACCGGTTCGGCCAGTGCCCCGGCCGGCGGGAAGAACCCCGCGCCGGGCGCCTTCAACGACGCGGACGTGATGTTCGCGCAGATGATGATCCCGCACCACGAGCAGGCCCTGGAGATGTCCGCGCTGGCGGACGGCCGCGCGCGGGACGCGGAGATCAAGAAGCTCTCCGCGCGGATCGCCGGTGCCCAGAAGCCCGAGATCGAGAAGATGAGGTCCTGGCTCGCCGCCTGGGGCAAGCCCGAATCCGCCGGCGGCGGCATGGACCACGGCTCGGAATCGGGCTCGGAATCGGAATCGGGCTCCGACGCGGAATCCGGCTCCGGTATGTCCGGAATGATGACCGCGCAGGACATGGCGGGGCTGAAGGCCTCCCAGGGCAAGGACTTCGACCGGAAGTTCGCCCAGCTGATGATCGACCACCACCGGGGCGCGGTGGAGATGGCCGAGGACGAGCGGAAGAACGGCCGGAACGCCACCGCCAGGAAACTCGCGGACGAGGTGGTCGCCGGCCAGTCCACCGAGATCGACGAGCTGACCGCGATCCTCGGAAGGCTCTGAGCCCCCACCCTCCCGGGCCGGCCGCCACACGGCGGCCGGCCCCCCTCCGCACCACCGGACCACGGGTCCGCCCGGACCCCTCTCACCTGATCAGGACCCCATGAAGATGCGTCGTACCGCGCTGACCGCCTCCGCCGCCGCGCTGGTGCTCACCCTCGCCGCCTGCACCGACTCCGGCTCGTCCGGAGCGAAGGACACCGAGGGCGGGGCCCCCGCCATCAGCCATATCCACGGAGTGGGCATCGGCCCGTCCGACGGCAAGCTCTATGTGGCCACCCATGAAGGCATCCACACCCCGGACGCGAAGGGAGACCCCCGGCTCGTCGGCGACCGCGAGGACGACTTCATGGGCTTCACCATCACCGGGGACGGCAGGTTCCTCGCCAGTGGCCACCCGGCGCCCGGCCGGGACGCCCCCGCCAACCTCGGCCTCATCGAGAGCCGCGACTCCGGGGTCTCCTGGAAGGACAGGTCACTCGTCGGCGAGGTCGACTTCCACTCCCTCGAATACGCCCACGACACGATCTACGGCTACGACAGCACCAACGGTGTGCTGCGGGTGAGCGAGGACGGCACCCGCTGGGAGAAGCGGAGCGAGCTGACCGCGCTCGATCTCGCGGTGAGCCCCGACGACCCCGGGACGGTGCTGGCCACCACCGAGTCCGGGCTCACCCGGAGCACCGACGGAGGCAGGACCTTCGGCCCGGGCGCGAAGCCCGCCCTGGCGTTCGTCTCCTGGCCCGTGAAGGACGCCCTCTACGGCATCGACCCGTCCGGCGGGCTCAGCCGCAGCGCCGACGGCGGAAAGAGCTGGAAGCGGGCCGGGACCGTGCCCGGGGGTGCCCCGCAGGCACTGACCGCGCTCGACGCGCGGCGGCTGATCGCGGCCACCCAGGACGGGGTGTACGAGTCGGAGGACGGCGGCGCCACCTTCGACAAGCGGCTCGACGTCACCTCCGGCGGCGGGCACTGACGGCGGCGCCCCGCCGTGCGCCGGGGGAGCGGGCGCCGCGTCCCGGCGCCCGCTCCCCCGGTCCTCACCGCCGGCGCTCCCCGGCGGGGGGTCCGCCGAAGTCGCCGGCGTGGTCGCGGGCCCATCGGCCGTAGTCACGGGCCGTGCCGCCGGTGACATCGGCGGCGGTGACCCAGGGGACGGAGGGCTCGGCGTACTCCCCCTCGGGGTGCCCGTCCCCGGACCCGGACCCCTGCTCGGACCCGTGCCCGGACCCGGACCCGTGCTCGGACTCGCGCCGGGCCGCCCCCTCCGACCCCTCCGATACCGCCGATACCGCCGACCCCTCCGGCTGCCCGGGCTCCTCCGCGGCGCCGGTGGCGGCGCCCGAGTAGTCCTCCCAGCCGAAGAGGAAGTCCGCGTTGTCGGCCGCCCACCCGCCCTGGCGCCGGTAGAAGTCGCGGGCCTCCTCCGCCGTGACCTCGTCCAGCCGGATCGGCTCGCCGATGGCCTCGGCGATGGCGGCGACCTGCTCCCGGTGGCTCAGGGTCCCGGGTCCGGCCAGGCTGTACGCCCGGCCCGTGTGGCCGTCCCCGGTGAGCGCGGCGGCGGCGACATCCGCGATGTCCTCCTCGTGGACGGGGGTGCCCGACTCGTCGGGATACACATCGACCACCCGGCGCTCCGCCCTGATCGAGGGCCCCCACAGCTGGAGCGAGTTCAGTGCGAACTCCCCCGGCCTGACAT
The DNA here is from genome assembly GCF_053594535.1 of Streptomyces sp. NPDC001889. NCBI lineage: Bacteria > Bacillati > Actinomycetota > Actinomycetes > Kitasatosporales > Streptomycetaceae > Streptomyces > Streptomyces sp. NPDC001889. The sequence continues at coordinate 72,133 of NZ_JBSFER010000026.1, read as the reverse complement.
GGGTCCACTCCAGACCCGAGCGCTCCACCGCGCGCTCCACCGGGTAGTGGTACTCGGTGTCGTACCCGGCGGTGACGGCCGCCGACGACAGGACGACGATCCGGCGCACCCCGGCCTCCACCGCCAGACCCACCACCTCGTCGACGGCCTCGCCGACCGGGAAGAGCAGCATCGCCGTCACCCCCTTCAGCGCCGGCGGAAGGCTCTCGGGGCGGGCGAGATCGCCCTCGGCCACCGGCAGACGCGCCGGGAGGCGGGCCGTGGCGGGCCGCCGGGTCAGCGCACGGACATCCCGTCCCTCCGCCAGGAGCCGCCGAATCACCCACCGGCCGATATTGCCCGTCGCTCCGGATACCAGAATGGTCATACCGCTGTCGTCCTCCACGCTCGCGACCAGGGGCGCCCGGGCCCGCGCGGGCGTCCGCGCCCGCGCCCGCCGATCGGGTCGACCGGGTCGATCGGGCGGCCCAGCAGCCTATCCCGAGCCCCAACAGCCTTTTGTGTGCGCCCCATTGACGGTTGGTCTGGACCAACCTACCGTTTGGCCGTCGCACCACGTACGTCTCCAGGCCCCCACGTCCAGGAGGTGAGCGTGCCCCCCAGCCCCGTCCCCACGGCTCCGGTCCCGGCCGCGCTCACGGCCGTACCCCCTGGTCCCACCGGCCTGCCCTGCCCCTCACGGCACGAATGGCACAAAGGGAGCTCCGTATGATCCGTCGGACACTGCGCCTGCTGGGCGCCGCCGGACTGGCGATGGCCTTTCTGGCACCCCTGCCCGCCGCCGCGGCCCCGCCGCCCACCGCACCACCGCCGCTCGCCGAGACCTGTGCGGTCAAGTCGAAGCCGGCGGGCAAGGTCCTCCAGGGGTACTGGGAGAACTGGGACGGCGCGGCCAACGGCGTCCACCCGCCCTTCGGCTGGGTCCCGATCACCGACTCCCGTATCCGCGCCCACGGCTACAACGTGCTCAACGCGGCCTTCCCCGTGATCCGCTCGGACGGCACCGTCCTGTGGGAGGACGGGATGGACACCCGGGTGAAGGTCCCGACCCCGGCCGAGATGTGCCAGGCCAAGGCGGACGGTCAGACCATCCTGATGTCCATCGGCGGCGCGGCGGCCGGGATCGACCTCAGCTCCAGCGCGGTGGCCGACCGGTTCATCGCGACGATCGTGCCCATCCTGAAGAAGTTCAACTTCGACGGCATCGACATCGACATCGAGACCGGGCTGGTCGGCAGCGGCAACATCAACCAGCTGTCGGCATCGCAGTCCAACCTCATCCGCATCATCGACGGGGTGCTCGCCCAGATGCCGCCGAACTTCGGTCTGACGATGGCGCCCGAGACGGCCTATGTCACCGGCGGCAGCGTGGTGTACGGCTCGATCTGGGGCTCGTATCTGCCCATCATCAAGAAGTACGCGGACAACGGCCGGCTGTGGTGGCTGAACATGCAGTACTACAACGGCAGCATGTACGGCTGCTCCGGTGACTCCTACTCCGCCGGAACCGTCGCCGGTTTCCGGGCCCAGACCGACTGCCTCAACCGGGGTCTGGTCATCCAGGGCACCACGATCCGCGTGCCCTACGACAAGCAGGCCCCCGGTCTCCCGGCCCAGCCGGGCGCGGGCGGCGGCCATATGTCACCGAGTCTGGTGGCCCAGGCGTGGAACGGCTACGGCGGCCAGCTCAAGGGTCTGATGACCTGGTCGCTCAACTGGGACGGCTCCCGCAACTGGACCTTCGGCGACAATGTGAAGGCGCTCCAGGGCCGCTGACCGCCCGCGCGCCGGGCGGGCCGACGGGCCCGCCCGGCGCTTCAGGGGGTGACGACGGGGAACGCCGGATCGGGCTCGGTCACATGGGAGAAGAGCCGCGCGAGCAGCGCCGGGTCGCCCTCGGTCCGCACCCCTTCGAGCCCCTTGCCCCCCAGGATGCCCAGCAACTGCGGCCGGGTGAGGGTGAGAGTCAGCCCCGCCCCGGTGCGCGGGGTGTGGTAGAGCGGATAGGCCCGGTGGGTGAGGGCCCCGTTGTGGAGGGTGATGCGGTGCCGGCGGCGCTCGTCGGTGAGCACGGCGTCGATGGTCAGGTCCTCGTCCCAGGCTCCCGGCCCGTCGATCCGGATGGCGACCGAGTCGAGCAGCATCGCGGTGGTGAGGGCGCCCGCCATCTCGGGGTTGGCGCTGTCGAGGACGGCCCGGTTCTCGCCGTGGCGCAGCTCCATGGCGGCCGTCAGGAAGAAGTTGCGCCAGGTGCCGTTCTCCGATCCGTGGCCGAGACGGTCGTAGACATGGGCGAGGGTCTCCTTCGCCTCGGTGTGGGAGGGGTCGGCGAAGACGATGTGGTTGAGGAGGGTGGCGGCGAAGCGCAGATCGCCGTCGGCGTCGTAGACCCGCGCCTTGGCGAGGGCCTGTTCGGTGCCGCCCGCGATCTCGACGTACCGCCGGGCCTGCTCGGCGGGCGGGTGCTCCCACAGATGGGCCGCGTTGCCGTCGAACCACCCCATGTAGCGCTGGTAGACCGCCTTGACGTTGTGGCTCAGCGAGCCGTAGTAGCCGCGTGCGTGCCAGACCTCCTCCAGGGCGGGCGGCAGCCGGATCGCCTCGGCGATCTCGTTGCCGGTGAGTCCGTCGTTGAGCAGCCGCAGGGTCTGGTCGTGCAGATAGGCGTACAGATCGCGCTGCTGCCCCAGGAAGCGGATCACCTTCTCGCGGCCCCGGGTGGGCCAGTGGTGGGAGGCGAACGCGACATCGTATCCGTCGCTGAAGAAGTCGATCGCCTCGTCGAGGTAGCGGGCCCAGACCCGGGCGTCGCGGACCTGCGCGCCGCGCGGGGTCAGGATGTTGTGCATGGTGCGGGTGGCGTTCTCGGCGAGGCAGAGGGCGCGGTGGTCGGGAAAGAGGAAGTTCATCTCGGCGGGTGCCTCGGTGCCCGGGGTGAGCTGGAAGACCATCCGTACCCCGTCCACCGTCTCCTCCTGCCCGGTGCGGGCGATGTCCTTGGTGGGCGGGACGAGGGTGAGGGTGCCGGTGGAGGTGGTCATGCCCAGACCGGCGCCGATCTGGCCCTCGGGGCCCTTGGGGAGCCGGTCGCCGTACATGAAGACGGCCCGGCGGGTCATGGCGTTGCCGGCGTAGACGTTCTCGCTGACGGCGTGGTGGAGAAAGCCCTCGGGGGCGAGGACCGGCACCCCGTCCTCCGCGTCCCGGGACAGCACCCCGCGCGCGCCGCCGAAGTGGTCGGCGTGGGAGTGGGTGTAGATCAGTCCGGTGACGGGCCGGTCGCCCCGGTGCTCGCGGTAGAGGGCGAGGGCCGCCGCCGCGGTCTCGGCGGAGATCAGCGGGTCGATGACGATGACGCCGTGGTCGCCCTCGACCAGGGTCATGTTGGAGAGGTCGAGACCGCGCACCTGGTAGATGCCGTTGGTGACCTCGTACAGCCCCTGGCGGGCGCAGAGCTGGGCCTGCCGCCAGAGGCTGGGGTGGGCGGTGGCGGGGCAGTCGGCGTCCAGGAAGGCGTAGGCGCCGTGGTCCCAGACGACCCGGCCCTCCGCGTTCCTGATCACGCCCGGGGCGAGCGCGCCGATGAATCCGTGGTCGGCGTCGGCGAAGTCCGCGGTGTCCTCGAAGGAGGGCAGGGGGCTCATGGGTCGCTCCGTTCGGGCGGGGGCGGGGCCGGCGGCGGCGCGCTTCTCCCCTCTCGGTACGGGTCTCATCTCAGCACCGGTCGGGGCTCCCCGCATGTCGTCGCCCCTTCCGGTCCGTGCCCCGGGCGCCGGGGGCGCGGGCCGGAAGGGGCGGGCGGTCACACCGGTGGTGCGCAGCAGCCGTCGCGGTGCATCAGCCGGGCAGCCTCGGGCCAGTCGGTCGCGGTGGCGCCGGGGTCCGTCCGGCGGGGCGGCGCGGTCACCGAGGCGACCAGGCCGGCGGTCTCGTACGGCACCCCGCCCCGGAGCACGGAGACCGTCCGCACCAGCGTGCCGAAGTCCGTGAACGGGTCGCCGTCCACCACCGTGAGATCGGCGATCCGCCCCTCCCGGACCGTGCCGAGGTGCTCTTCGAGGCCGAAGAGGCGGGCGGGGAGCACGGTCGCGGTGCGCAGGGCGGCGGCCGGGGAGAGCCCGGCGCGGTGGAGGGCGCGCAGCCCGAGGTGGAGGGCGAGGCCGACGGGGGTGAGGGGCGCGTCCGTGCCGAGGGCGACCAGCCCGCCGGCGGCGAGCACCCGCCGATAGACATCGGTCTCCGTGCTCAGGGTGGCCAGCTGCGCGGCGGTCGGCCGGGTGGCCGCCGTCCGCCGCACCGTGTCGACGTCCCAGGGCGGCATCACGGCCGTCACCCGGGGGTCGTCGGCCAGCGCCGGGTCCTCGCCCAGCAGGGGTACGGCGGTGAACATGGTGGCGATCAGTGCGAAGCCGGTGCCGGCGCGGTAGATCTCGGTCACGTCGTCGTGGGCGTGGCCCGCGGCGGTCACCGCCCGTCCGGCCTCGCCCCGCTGGGTGGCCTGGAGGTGGGTGGTCAGATCCTGGCCGAGCTGGATGCCCGGGGAGAGCAGATGGCTGCCGGCCCGTACCCCGAGGCGTTCATGGGCGAAGCGGGCGGCCTCCTCCATCACCCAGGCCGGTGCCCGGACGTAGGTCTTGACCGAGTCCCAGTCGAGCGCCGCGCCGCGCTCCAGGCTCCGCCGCAGGCCGTCGCGGGTGCGGTGGGCGCGGCCCATGCTGTAGGCGACACGGGCGCCGTCGAGGAGTTCGCCGCTGGTGAGCAGCCGGGGTCCGGCGAGCTGTCCGGCGGCGACGGCCTCGCGGACGCGGAGCTGTTCATGGGCGAATCCGCCCAGGGAGACGGAGGTGGTGATGCCGTAGGTCAGCTCGCCGACGGACTGACGGGCGCCGTAGGTGCTCTGCCAGGGGTGGGTGTGGGTGTCCCAGAGCCCGGGGACGACGGTGTGCCGGGAGGCGTCGATCCGCTTCAGGGTGCCGGGGCGGCGGGCGCGGTGCGGCTCGACGGCGCTGACGCGCCCGCCGCGCACCACGATGTCGACGCCGTCCCGGGCGGTCTCGCCGGTGCCGTCCCAGAGCTGCCCGGCGTGGATCACGGTGTCGGCGGGGGTGGGGGTCCGCCGGTCCAGGGGTACGCGGACGGTGCGGGCCGTGCCGGTGCCGTCGGCGGCGACGAGCCGGAGCCGGGCGCCGGAGAGATACAGCAGGGTGCGGGAGTCGCCGGACCAGGAGGGGTGGTCGGCGGGTTCGGTGGTGAGGGTGCGCAGCGGGCCGCGCGGGGTGCCGTCGGGGGCGACGGGCAGCAGGGCGAGCGCGGATTCGGTGATCACCGCCAGCCACCGGCCGTCGGGGGACCAGACGGGCCCGGAGCCGTAGCGGTCGGAGAGCGACGCGTGGGGGGCGATGGCGTGCAGCCGGGAGGCGCCGCTGCCGGCGTCGACGATCCGGATGAGGTTGTACCCCTCCCGGAAGCGCAGATTGAGCCGGTTGCGGTCGCAGAGCGCGATCCACCGGCCGTCGGGCGACCAGCTCGGCCGGCCGGGCAGTCCGCCCCCGCCGAGCGGCGCGGCGAGCACCCGTTCCGTGCCGGCCCCCGGGTCGCGGACGATCAGCCGGCCCGTCATGTCCAGACAGGCGAGCCGCCGGCCGTCGGGCGAGAGCGCGGGGTGGACCCGGCCGCCCGTGGCGAGCGGGCGCTCCCGCCCGGTGGCGAGATCGCGCCGGTACACCCCGAGGAGCCCGTCGCGGTCGTCGGCGTACACCAGGGAGCGCCCGTCGGGGGTCCAGACGGGCCCGAGGAGATAGCGGGTGGCCGGTGCCCGGCGCACCCGGCGGGCCGGCCGGCCGCCGGTGGTGTCGGCCAGCCAGAGGCTGTTGAGCGCGGCGAACGCGATCCGCCGCCCGTCGGGCGAGAGCGCGGGCAGATGGATGCCCCGCACCGGCCGCGCCCGGCCGTCGGGCTCCCCGAGGTCGTACTCCTTGGTCCGGTAGCGGGGCCGCTCGACGGGGAGCACGCCCTCGAAGGGAATCCGCCGCAGGGCCCCGGGCCGGTCGGGGTGTACGCGGGTGAAGTGGCCGTCGACGGTGAGGAGCAGCTCCCCCGGGCCGGTCCAGCGCGGGGGCACCGCCGCGATGTCCCCGGCGACGGGGACCGTCCTGCCGTCGACCACCAGGGTGCAGGAGGCCCGCGGGGCGGCGGTGGTCCGCAGATGGGCCAGCCGGCGGCCGTCGGGCGCGAGGGCCGGGGCCAGGATCTGGCCGCCCTCGGGCGCGGTGTGCTCGGCGGTGACGGGTCCGCCCGTCCCGGCCGCGGGGACGGCGGCGACGGTCCGGGCGTCCAGGGTGGTCCCGGTGGCGGTGGTGACCGCACTGGCCCGGACGAAGAGGACGCGGGTGCCGTCCGGGGACCAGGTGGGGTCGTAGTCCTCCCAGGGACCGTCCTGGAGGGGCCCGCTCTGTCCGGGGAGTCCGGTGAGACGGGTCAGCCGCCCGGTGCTCAGCTCCAGCACATGGATGCGGTAGGGGCTGCCCGCCACCGGGTCGCCGCCCCGTTCGGAGGCGAAGGCGATCCGGGTGCCGTCGGGTGACCACGCGGGCCCCCGGTCGTCCCAGGGCCCCTCGGTGCGCCGGCGCCGGTCCGATCCGTCGGGGCGCATGGTCCACAGGTGGAAGCCGCCGTCCCGGTAGGCGCAGAAGGCGACGAGGGTGCCGTCCGGGGAGTGCGCGGGCCGGTTGGGTTCGAGGTCGGGCGGGGTGAGAGGGGTGGCCCGGCCGCCGGTGCGCGGCAGCGTCCACAGGACGCCCTGGATCTCGGCGATCAGCGGGCCGCCGGTGGGTGAGAGCGTCGCCGCCCCGTTGGTGGACTCGGTGAGAAGCAGCCGGAGGGCGCCGCCGCGGCGGGCGGCCCCGGCGGCGGGAGAGGTGGCGCCGACGGCCGTGGCGGCGCCGGTGAGGCCGGCTGCGGCGAGCAGCCGGCGGCGGGAGAGGGAGAAGACGGTGGTGCTGCGGTCACTGTCCATGACCGCACGCTTCCGTATCCCCCGGCCCGTGGACAACACCGCCGGACGCGCCACGCCGCGGCGGTTTCGGCCGGGCGGGCGGCGGACGGGGAGGACATGCCGGTGCGGGGCCGGTCACCGGGTGACCGGCCCCGCACCGGAGGGGTCAGCGTGCCCGGCGGACCCGGGCGGCCTTGCGGGCCTCGGCGGTCTGGCGGGACTCGGCGCCGCGGCGGGACTCGCCACCGGAGCGGCCGGAGCCGGACCCCGGGGCGGGACGGCCCCTGCGGGTGCCACGGCCGAGGAACGGCGCGTTGGTGCGCTGCTTGGCCGGGCGCTCGGGAGCCGCCGGGGCGGTGACGACGACGGGGACGCCGGAGGGGGCCTGGGCGCCGGTGATACGGCTCAGCTCGGCCTCGCCGGAGCGGACCCGGGTGGTCTCCGGGGTGATCCCGGCGTCCGCCATGAGACGGGTCATCTCGCGGCGCTGCTCGGGCAGCACCAGGGTGACGACCCGGCCGGACTCACCGGCGCGGGCGGTACGGCCGCCCCGGTGCAGATAGTCCTTGTAGTCGCTGGGCGGGTCGACGTTGACGACCAGGTCCAGGTCGTCGATGTGGATGCCGCGCGCGGCGACATTGGTGGCGATCAGCGCGGTGACCTGCCCGGTCTTGAACTGGGACAGGGTGCGGGTGCGCTGCGGCTGGGACTTGCCGCCGTGCAGCGCCGCCGCGCGGACCCCGCTCTTCAGCAGGTGCTTGGTGAGCTTGTCCACGGCGTGCTTGGTGTCCAGGAACATGATCACCCGGCCGTCGCGGGCGGCGATCTCCGTGGTGGTGTCGTACTTGTCCGCGCCCTGGACGTGCAGAACGTGGTGCTCCATCGTGGTGACCGCACCGGCCGAGGGGTCGACCGAGTGGACCACCGGGTCGCTGAGGTAGCGGCGGACCAGCAGGTCGACATTGCGGTCCAGGGTGGCGGAGAAGAGCATCCGCTGACCGTCGGGGCGGACCTGGTCGAGCAGCTCGGTGACCTGGGGCATGAAGCCCATGTCCGCCATCTGGTCGGCCTCGTCCAGGACGGTGATGGACACCCGGTCCAGACGGCAGTCCTTGCGCTCGACGAGGTCCTTGAGCCGGCCGGGGGTCGCGACGACGACCTCGGCACCGGCCCGCAGCGCGCCGGCCTGCCGGCCGATGGACATTCCGCCCACGACGGTGGTCAGACGGACCTCCAGCGCGCGGGCGTAGGGGGTGAGGGCGTCGGTGACCTGCTGGGCCAGCTCCCGGGTGGGGACGAGGACCAGGGCAAGCGGCTGACGGGGTTCCGCGCGCCGGCCGGCGGTGCGGACCAGCATCGCCAGACCGAAGGCGAGGGTCTTGCCCGATCCGGTGCGTCCCCGGCCGAGGACATCGCGTCCGGCGAGGGAGTTGGGCAGCGTGGCCGCCTGGATCGGGAACGGCTCGGTGACGCCGAGACCACTGAGCGTGGTCAGGAGCTGGGACGGCATGTCCAGCTCGGCGAAGGCGGTGACCGCGGGCAGGGCGGGTGTGGTGCTCTCCGGCAGGGCGAAATCCCCCTGCGGCGCGGGCCGGCCGGAGCCGCCGGAACGGCCGCCCTGTCCACCCTTGGGACGGAATCGGGAGCCGCGGCCGGAAGAGCCCCCGGCGGGCGATCCGCCCTTGCGGGGGTTGGGGAAACGGCTATTGGTGCGAGCTGGGCGGTTCAATGGGGAACCTTTCCTCGACAGGGCACGCATCGAGGAATTCCCGGCAGGAAATAAGCCGAATGAATTGCAAGCACGAGCCGGTAGTAAAAAGTCTGGCGTAAAACGTCAACGAGCTGGGGCCCGACCATACGGTGCGGACCCCAGCTGCGTTGAGTGCTTCAGTGTCAGGCGGGAACGATGTTCTCGGCCTGGGGGCCCTTCTGGCCCTGGGTGACGTCGAAGTTCACCTTCTGGCCTTCCTGAAGCTCACGGAAGCCCTGGGTGGCGATGTTCGAGTAGTGGGCGAAGACGTCGGGGCCGCCACCCTCCTGCTCGATGAAGCCGAAGCCCTTTTCCGCGTTGAACCACTTCACGGTGCCAGTAGCCATGTCTAAAACTCCTTCGGGGCATGATCCGGGGGCCACACTGTGCGAACCCCGGTGTCGCCGCGATGATTGCCCCGTCCGGAAACTGCGCCGAAAACAAAAAGTGCCTTTGATGACTCAGAGTCATCAGCGGCACTTGAAGCGTTTGGGAACCACAACTGCAACTTCCAACAACACTAGCACGGCATCGGCCCGGGGCACGACGACCCCCGAATCTTTCTTCCGTGTCGCCATCCGTATTCCTCCGGTACGGCGAATATTCCCGTACGGGACACCGCGCGGGACATCGCACGGGAGACTGCGCGGGGCGGCACGGGGACCGCACGGGACACCGTCCGGGACCGCCACCCGGGACCGCCGTCCGGGGGAAGGCGCCCGCACCGGCGCATCACCGCGTGCTCGGGCCGGCCGCCCCGGTGGCCGCGTCCCGGCCGGCGCGCGGCGGGGGACGCGGCCACCGGGACCCGTGTACGCGGCACGCTGACGGCGGCCGGTATCCAGCCCGCCGCCTGCGCGAACACCGCACCAGTATTGGTCCAGACCTTTACGCGGGGAGCGGGAACTTATAGCGTGTCGGCAGATGCGAACGTATGCCGCCGTTTCATCAACCCCCCACAAGGAGTTCCGCGTTGACAGGACATCTGTCGGCGTCCACCGCGCCGCACATCAGGGCACCCCACCGCCCGATCAGGCACTCAATGTCATGCACACCTCACGCTCGGCTCACCTTCGACGGCCGTTCCGGGAAACATGACAGACCTGCCGATGCCGACGGGGACACCGCGCCGCCAACCGAGGCGCTCGAAGCGCCCTCGCACCGTTGAGGCCACGGCCGCCCGGCTGACCGCCGGCCGTTCGACCCGCTCGACCCGCTCGATCCGCCCGATCCGTCCGCACGACCTTCGCCGTCATCCGGTGACAGCCGATGGCATCTGATGGCGGAAACCGCGAGTGGCGGCGACCGCCACCGCTCGCGCGGAACGGCTCCAAGGCGGCCTCGGCCCGACCAGGCTCCCACTTCACGCATCTCTGACCACACCGTTGACGCCGTGTCGCGTCGCCATGCGTCCGTACTGGCGGGATCAGTACGGACCCCGGCCGGTGCGCTGCGCGCACACGGTCCGGTCAGGCGCGGCAGGGCACGGTTCAGCCACCCCCACACGAGCTGGAACCACGTCATCAGGAAGGACGCATTCATGTCGCGTCATCTGGCCAAACGAGGCAGCGGCACGCTCCAGGACGCTGCCGAGCGACCCGTTCCTCCACTGGACCGGCCCGGCAGGCGCCGGAGGACCGCACCGGCCCTCAGCACCGCCCTGAGCCGGTACCGCCCCCACAGCACCACGATTCTCCGGGTGTCCGTCGGGCTCGTCTTCATCTGGTTCGGCCTGATGAAGTTCATCCCGGAGGCCAGCCCGGCCCAGGATGTCGCCACCAGGACCATGGACGTCCTGTCCTTCGGTCTCGTCCCGGCCGAGGCCACCCGGCCCCTGCTGGCCCTCTTCGAGACCGCGATCGGCGTCGGCCTGGTCACCGGAGTGCTGCTGCGGGTGGCGCTGGCGGCCTTCTTCGTCCATATGGCCGGAGTCTTCTCCGCGCTGCTGATCCTGCCCGGGGAGATGTGGAACGGGCCCATGGCCACCCCCACGCTGGAGGGGCAGTACGTGATCAAGAACGTGGTTCTGATCGCCGCCCTGCTCGCGGTGGCCGCCGACGAGAGGCGCACCTGACCGGACGCGCCGGACACACCCGCAGGGGCCACCCGATCGCACGGCGTCGGGTGGCCCCTGCGGTTCCGGCGCGGGTCGCCGCGGCCCGAGCGGTCTCACTCCCCCGCCGACACCAGGTGCGCGCCGATGCCGTCGACATCATGGCCGGTGTTGGCGAGGACCACGGCCCCGCGCCCGGTGCGCCGGTCGAAGCCGATGAACGAGCGGGAGCCGCCGGTGCCGCCGTTGTGCCAGGTCACCTCCTGGCCGTCCCGGGTCAGGGTGAGCCACCCGAGACCGATGCGGTTCGGGCCGTCCGCCTCGAACCGGGGCCGGGCCGCGTCCGCTCCCGGGGCGGTGGTGCCGATCACCGCGAGCAGCAGCCGGGCGAGGTCCCCGGCCGTGGACCAGACACCGGAGCCCGAGGGGGCGTACCCCTCCGAGATCCAGGGCTGGACCGGCCGGCCGTCGCGGTCGTGCGGCAGCGCGCGCGGGTCCGGCAGCCGCTCCTCCTCCGTGGCGACAACCCGGGTCCGGTCCATTCCGAGCGGTGCGAGCAGCTCCCGCTCCAGCAGCTCCCCGTAGCCGTGGCCCGGGTGCGCCGCGGCGGCCAGGGCGTGGCCGAGCAGGGACATGCCGAGGTTGGAGTAGTCGAAGCCGCCGGCCGGTGCCGGGCCGGTGACGGCGGCGGCGCGCTGGAGGAAGGAGTCCCGGTCGATGCCTCGGTAGGGGTCACGGCCGCGGTGCACCCGGTAGGCGTCCCGCAGCGAGACCGGCAGCGACCGGTGGTGCAGCCGGGGCAGCCCGGACCGGTGGGAGGCCAGCTCGACGAGGGTGGCGCGGCCCGCCGGGCGGCCGGTGAAGCGGCTGGGCAGCAGCTCCGCGACCGTGGTGTCCGGTGCGACCGTGCCCCGTTCGGCGAGGCCGGCGAGGAGCATCCCGGTGAGGACCTTCGTGGCGGAGCCGATCTCGAACGCGGTGTGCTCGGTGGCCGGCTCCCGCGCGTCGCCGTGCTCCGTGCCGAGCGCGGCGAAACGGGCCGTGCCCCCGGAGACCACCGCCACGGAGAGGGTGTGGAAGTTGCCCGGGGCGCCCGCGGCCCGCTTCAGGCGCGCGATCAGCCCGGGGTCCCCAGTGCTCAGCCTCGGTGCCCACAGGGTGCGGTCGGGGGTGGTGTCGGTCATGCGGGTGCGGTCCTCGCCCGGCGGGCGCGGCGGGACAGGGCGTGTGTGCTCCTGTGCAGCCATCCGCCGATCGCAGCGTACTCACGGTCGGTGAAGAGAATCAGATCGGTGGCGATCATGAACAGGGAGAAGAAGGGGATGCCCATGAGGACACCGATCCCGACATGCATCAGGGCGACGAGAACGAAGGCCGTGTGGCGGGTGAGCGGGCGCAGCAGCAGGAGCGGGAAGAACGCCTGGAGGAACACCGTCGTACAGGTGACGGCGTGGACGATGAACGCGTGCTCGTAGAGCAGCCGTGCCAGCTCCGGGAAGATCGAGTACTCGGCGACCCGGAGCACGTGGTAGAGGGCGGTGCCCTCCTGCCGGCGCATCCCCTGCACCTTGAAGAGCCCCGCGACGACACACAGCAGACAGAGCTGGATGACGACGGCCGCGGCGGCGCAGTTGTGGAAGGCCGTGCCGGCGCGGTGGCGGGTGCTCCGGCGGGAGGGCGCGGGCCGGCCCGCGCGGGCCCGGCGCCGCGCGTCCAGGGCCGCGCGCCACCCCGCCCCGGCAGGGCACCGCGTCGAATCTCGGGTACTCGTGGTCGCCTATGCGGATCTGTATCTCCGTGATGTTCCGGCCCCACTGCTGTCCGGCCCTCAGGGCCGCCAGTTCGACGAGCCGGCGGTGGGCCCTGTCGTACTGCCGGCGGGCGGGGGCGGAGACGGCCGCGAGAATGCGCGCGTCGACTTCCTCGACATCCGTTTCCCCGGGGTTCTTCTCCACGTATTCCCGCATGATCAGGTATTCGACGTCCTGATACATGTAGAGCGCTCCCGACTCGACCCGGGGCAGCCGGTCCCGCAGCAGATCGTGGTGTCCACGGATCAGCCCGGGGCTGGTGAGGTCCAGGAATTCGGTCGGTTCCGCCCCGGGGGCCGTTTTCGCCCGTACCAGGAACCCGGCGTCCCGTTCCACGGGATCGGGGGCGAACAACTGCCAGTTCTGGTCGAAGAACGGTTTGATGTATCCGTCGGCGTATCGGCCCGCCGATGTCCTGAACGGTCCGTCCGGCATCAGGAAGACGACCGTGGCCGCCATGTGCACGACGAGGGCCGCCGCTGCGGGAGACAACAGCCCATCCGTGGTCATGGTTCGCACCCGCCGAACCCCGCCCCGGAGAGGCGGGATTCGGGCGGTCAATGGTCGTCGTGAATTCAACTTTATGAACTCGAAGCGCGGTCGCCGTCACCCCCGCCGCACCGGCGCGGGCCCCGCCCTCCGGCTACCAGGTCACCCTGAGCCGCTTCGGACTGCGCGACGTCGTCCCCAGCCGCCACGCGACGCCCCCCATGGGTTCGTCGAGCCGGAGCCCTGGAAAGCGCGCGGCCAGCCGGTGCAGACCGAGGCGGAGTTCCAGCCGGGCGAGCCATGCGCCGAGGCAGTAGTGCGGCCCGGCGCCGAAGGCGAGGCCGGGGCCCTCCAGCGGGGCGAAGAGGTCATCGAAGGGACGGGCGGGGAAGATGTCGGGGTCGCGGTTGGCCAGGGCGCAGTCGGCGAGGACGACCGAGCCCGCCGGGATGAGCACGCCACCGATCTCCACGTCCTCCGCGGTGTGACGGGCGCTCCCCTGGTCGTCGCCGAGGGGGATCAGATGGATCAGACGGTCGGCCATCGCCTCGGCCGCGTCCCCGTCGGCGCCCAGCCGGTGCCAGCACTCGGGGCGCTCACCGAGCAGATACAGCAGGGAGTTGCCGAGCATGGTCATGGTGCTGTCGTGGCCGCCCACCACCAGGCCGCAGACCAGATGCACCAGTTGGACCTCGGGGATACCGCCCTCGGTGTCGGCGGCCCGCACCAGGGAGCTGACCAGGTCGTCCCCGGGGGCGCGGCGGCGGCGGGCGATGAGTTCGGCCCCGAAAGCGGCGAACTCCGCGAGCGCGGAGGCCACATCCGCCTCGTCGTGGGTGCCGTCGGAGAACGCGTGCTCGGACCAGTGGCGCAGCCGGGGGCGCACCGAGTCGTCGAGCCCCATCAGCCGGCTGATCACCATCACCGGCAGCGGGAGGGTGTACTCGGCCACCACGTCCACCGGCGGCTCGCTGCGGGCCAGTCCGTCCAGGCACTGCTCCACGATCGCGGCGATCCAGGGCTGCCAGCGGGCGACGGCCCTCGGGGTGAACGCCCGGCGCAGGGTGCGGCGCAGCCGCAGATGGTCGTCGCCGTCCTGATTGAACATCAGCTCGGGGTTGTTCACGAGGTCGGGCACGGCGGAGAGGGACGGCGCGTCGGGGTCGTAGAGCCGGGAGCGTCTGAAGCGGCTGTCGGAGAGGACCTGCCGGACCTCGGGGTGGCGGCTCACCAGCCAGGCCGGGGAGCCGTCGGGCAGTTCGGTGAGACGGGGCGGTCCCGGCAGTCCGGAGACCAGCCGGTGGAGCGGCGGTGTGGGCCGGTGGGGGCAGCCGAGGGGGTGCTCGGTGGCGGACACGGTTCCTCCTGGCGGGGCGGGACGAGAGGGGAGCGCCCGGGTGCGGGGGTCCGGCCCGGGCGGGGTGCGGGTGTGCGGACGGGAGGCTCGCCCGGTCGGGCGGGGTGTGCGGTCAGAGCGCGACCAGGACCTTGCCGAGCCGGCTCCCCCGGTCCCGGTAGAGGCTCGCGTAGGCGGCCGGGATGTTCTCGAACCCGTGGTGGACCGTCTGGTCGCAGACCACCTCGCCCCGGCGGATCAGACCGCCCAGCTCCTCGTGGAGGGCCTGCCAGTTCCGCTCGGTGAACCATTCGAGCGAGAAGATGCCGCGGATCGTCGTGCGCGGGAACATGATGTACGGGAGCAGCCGCGGCCCCATGGCCTCTCCCCCGACCTGCGTGGCCCACTGCCAGCACACGGCCACCTGGCTGTCGACGTTGAGCAGGGGGAAGACCGCGTCGGTGACGGCGCCGCCCAGATTGTCGAAGTACTTGTCGACACCGTCGGGGGCGGCGGTCCGCAGCGCCGACCGCACGGTGTCGGCGCTGTCCCCGTGGCGGTAGACGACGACGGCGTCGAAGCCCAGTCCGGCGAGGAGTGCCGCCCGGTGCGGGGTGGAGGTGGTGCCCACCACCCGGGCGCCCGCGCGCCGGGCGAGCTGGCCCACCAGGGTGCCCACGGAGCCGGACGCGCCGCTGATCACCACCGTGTCCCCGGCGGTGACCGTCATGAACCGGGTGAGCGTTCCCCAGGCCGTCATGCCGGGCCCGCCCAGGGCGCCCAGCGCGGTGGCGGGCGGCAGCACCTCGTCGTACCAGAGGGGGTCGAGCCGGCGGTAGGCCGGGAAGACCATGGGGAAGGTCCCGGTCCGCCAGAGCGCGGGGGCGCCGGTGCTGATCAGATGGGTGCGCCAGCCGCCGAAGCCCTGGACCAGGTCGCCCGGGCGGTGGGCCGCGAGCGGGCCGGCGTCCAGCACCTCCATCACGGAGTCGGCGCCCATGGGGTCGCCGATGGGGGTGTCGCGGGCGATGCCCTGGAGGTAGGGGTCGACCGATACGTACACCGTCCGCAGCAGCATCTCGTCGGGCGCGAGCGTCACATCGAGGTGTTCGACGACCCGCTCGTAGACCCGTTCCACATCGGGGACGCCCTCCATGTGCTCCCGGACGACCCACTTCTCCGTTCTCATGACTCCTCCTTCGCCGGGGGGACGGCTCCGGGGCCGGTGCCGTCCGCGCCCGGGGCGACGGGAATGACCAGATGGACCGGCGGCGGGCCGGACTCGTCGATGGACGCGGTGAACTCCCTGCCGTCGTCCCGGCAGACGAACTGCATGACATGCCGGCCGGCGGCGGCGGCGCGGATCAGACCGCCGGTGGTGGCCCACACCCCCGACTGGTAGAAGCCGGCCAGGCCCGGCACCCCGGGCCCGTGCTTCTTGACCAGTTCCTCCAGGGTCTCGCCGCTCTCCACGAAGGGCTGCCAGCCGAGGACGGTCCCGTTGTAGTTGCCGGTGTAGCGGACCTGGGTGAGCGGGCTGGACACATCGCGTACGGCGATCGCGTCCCCGATGCCGGGGTACCGCTCCTCCAGGAACCGCACGATCGCGTCCCGGGCCCGCCGCTTGGCCGCGTAGTAGCCGCGTCCGTGCCGTACGGGCAGGGTGTGCAGCCGCAGGCCGCCGCGGTTCCTGCTGGCCTGTTCCGGGCCTTCGTCGAGGGCGCGCCAGGGTTCGATGTCGCAGAAGTAGGTGGCGTAGACGACGGTGGTGTCCCGCGGGGACAGCTCGGGGTAGTGCCTGCTGCGGAACTGCACGTTGATGCTCGGGTGGCGGATGCCGGTCAGCTCGGCCGCCAGGGTGTCGTCGAGCAGATGGGTGGTGCAGGGCTCGCCCTCGGGGAAGGGCCGGCGCAGGCCCAGGAAGAGGGTGAAGTAGCCGGGGAAGACCATGCCCGGTTCGAGGATGGTCCGGGTGTAGAGCTTGCGGTACTCGTCGTTGAGATAACGGCCCTTGAGGAGCTTCATCATGGTGGTGTGGCCGTCGCAGGCGGAGATGACGATGTCGGCCCGGTACTCGCGGCCGTCGGTGAGCCGGACCCCCACCGCCCGGTCGTTCTCGACGAGCACCTCCTCGACCTTCGCGTTGTACGTCACCTCGCCGCCGAGCCGGAGGTAGCGCTGTTCGATCGAGGTGGCGAGGCCGAGCGAGCCGCCCTCGGGCACTCCGGCGGAGAGGTTGGCGTGCGAGGCGAGCTGGAAGTGGAACGGCAGCACGGGGAAGGCGGGGTGCTTCTCGTACAGGATGAAGTTGAACGCCTCGCGCAGCAGCGGGTCCTTGAACCGGGCCGAGTAGTCGGCCATCAGCACGGTGATGGAGGTGCGGATGACATTGAAGTACGGGAGGAAGGAGGCGAGCATCCGCCAGCGCTCCATCCGTCCCATCAGGCCGACGGGTTTGAGGAAGGGGTAGACGGCGAGGCACTCGCGGAAGGCGCGCAACTGGCCGCAGAAGTGCCGGATCAGTCGCGCGTCGGCGGGCGAGAGCCGGGTGAGATGGGCCTGGAGACGGTCGGGGTCGGAGTAGAAGCGGACGGTGCGGCCGTCCCGGCCGCGCACGATGTTGAACACATCGAAGTGGCGCACCAGTTTGCCCTGGAGAGCGCCCAGCTCCAGCCAGATCTGGTGCATCTCGTTGCCCGGGCCGCTGCCGAGCAGCCAGCTGACACAGCAGTCCAGGGTGAAGTCCCCGCGCTCCCAGGCGGTGCAGCAGCCGCCCGGGATCTCGTGCATCTCCAGGATGTGGCTGCGGTAGCCGTTCATCTGGGCGTAGCACCCGGTGGAGAGGCCGCCGAGCCCCGCACCGATGACGATCACTGTCTCCCTGCCGCTCCTGGCGGTTCGCGCCACGGGTCCGCTCTCCTTCGCCGGGGTCTCGCGCCGGATCGCCCTCATGGGCCGGTCCCCTCCCGCCAGGGCTGCCGGCCCCGCCGGTCCAGCTGGGGGAGCCGGCCGAGGCGGTCGCGGTGCCAGGGGCCGCGCACGGTGGCCTCCTCCGCCCGGAACGGCAGGCCCCACTCCTCGCAGAGGTACTGGACGGCGAACCGGCCGGTGGAGGCGGCGCGGATCAGACCGCCGAGGCCGACCCACTGGCCGGCCATGGAGAAGCCGCTCAGACCCGGCAGCCGCATCCGGTCCTTGCCCACCAGTCCCGCGGCCACGTCGTCGGCGTCGGAGAAGGCCTTCCAGGCGAGGATGGAGCCGTCGAGATTGCCGGTGTACCGCTTGGTGGTGACGGGCGAGGCCACGTCGATCAGCTCGATCCGTTCGGCGACGCCCGGCCAGCGGCGCTCCAGGAAGTCCCGGACGAAGAGGGCGACCTGGCGCTTGCGCTCCCGGTACTCCCGGCGGTCGTGGGCGCGCAGCTCCCGCCAGTAGGCGAAGTCGCTGAAGTAGGTGCAGTGGACGACCGATTTCCCCGGCGGGGCGAAGCCGTCCGCGTAGCGGGAGCGCAGTTGCACCACCAGGCTGCGCTGGAGGCCGCCCGGGAGCCGGGCGGCGTCCTCGGCGGAGAGCAGATGGGTGGTGCTGTGGGTGGTGTCGGGGCCGGGGTCGCCGTCGATGCCGACGAAGGCCGAGACGACCGCCGGGAAGAGGGTGCCGGGGCGGTTCAGCAGATCGTCGTAGAGCCGGTCGATGCGGGGTCCGGTCCAGCGGCCGTCGAGCAGGGAGTAGATGGTGGTGTGGCCGTCGCAGGCGGCGACGACATGGTCCGCGTAGAAGCGCTTGCCGCTGGTGAGTTCGATCCCCACGGCCCGGTTCTCCTCGACCAGGACGCGCGCGACCCGGGAGCGGTAGCGGATCGAGCCGCCGAGCCCCGTGTACCGCTCCTCGATGGAACGGGCGAGGCCGAGCGATCCCCCTTCGGGGAAACCGGCGTTGCGGTGGCGGGCGGCGGCCATGTTGAAGAGATAGGGCAGCAGCGGAAAGCCCTCGGGGTCCTGGAAGAAGATGTTCCGGAACGCCCGGCGGAGCAGGGGATCCTCGAAGCGGTCGGCGAAGGTGTGGATGGGGGTGGCGGCGGTGCGCCAGAAGAGCAGGAAGGCGGGGAGGACGGTCCGCAGCAGGGCGGCGCGCTCGCGCACCGTGCGCAGCGGCGGCGGGGTCAGGAAGGGGTAGAGCTGGATGGCGGCGAACCGCCGCAGGTCACGGCAGAAGGCGCGGATGTGGGGGGCGTCGGCGGGGGAGATCTCCAGCAGGTGCCGCTCCAGCCGGTCGGGGTCGTTGTAGAAGGTGACGGAGCGGCCGTCCTCGCCGACGACCCGGTTGAACATGTCGAAGTTGGTGATGGTCTTGCCGTCGAGCGCGCCCAGCTCGCGCCAGATGCGGTGTGCCTCGTTCCCGGGCGCGGTGCCGATCAGCCACTCGATGCAGTAGTCGAAGATGTAGCCGTCGCGGGCCCATGCGGTGCAGCAGCCGCCGGGGAGCACATGCTTCTCGAAGATCCGGGTCCGGATGCCGTTCATCTGCGCGTAGCACCCGGTGGACATTCCGGCGACCCCCGCGCCGATGATGATCACTCGGGGCGGCCGGGCGGCCGGGCCGCGCCCGGGGGTCCAGCGGTCGGGCGGGCGGACGCTCCAGTCGCAGGAGTCGTCCACGGCCGTATCGCCCCCGGAGGTACCGCTCCCGGCCGTATCGCGCGCGGCGGCCGTACCGCTCCCGGTCGCGTCGTCCTCGGGACGGCTGTCCGGTGGAGGGCCGTCACTGGGCAGGTCGTCACTGCGCATGGCGCGCCCCGTCTCCCGTCAGCGTGCGGTGGACCAGCTCGGCGTTGCGGGCGAGATGCCCGGAGTCGAGCATGTCGGCGTGGGTTCCGGAGCCCCGGAGCACGGTGTGGGCGGTGGTGGAGCTGCCGTGCCAGGTGCCGGGGGCTCCGGCGGCGTACAGCTCCGCCTTCTCCTCGTCGGTGACGACGCTGACCGCGGCCTCGACCTCACCGAGGTTGGGGGTGCGGCCGCAGAAGGCGAGGTACTCGGCGGCGTGCTCCATGGTCTGCCGGGCGACGATCTCCGATCCGGTGTGTTTGCGGAGGTGCTCGCGCAGCTCCGTCTCGAAGCCGTTGAGGTGTTCCGGGCCGGGGACATGGACCGCCGTGATGCGGTGCGAGTCGAGGATGACCACATGGGCCACCCGGCGTCCGCGCCGCTCCAGCTCCTTGGCGGTCTCGAAGGCGAGGTTGCCGCCGAGGGAGTAGCCGAGGAGGAGACAGGCGCCCTCCGGCTGGAGGGCGACGACGAGATCGGCGTAGCGCGTCACCTTGTCGTCGCCGGGCACGTAGTTGAAGGCGGTGAGGCGGTAGCGCGGGAGGTGGGCGGCGAGCCCCCGGTAGACGAGGCCGTGGCCGCCGGCCGGCGGGAAGCAGAAGATCCGCTCCCCGGGTCCCCGGCCGGGGCCGTCGCCGGCCTCCTCGCCGACGGGGTCGTCCGCGTGGTCGTCGGGCCGGTCGTCGAAGTCGATCCAGGGCCGGTCGTCGGCGGAGCCCTCGGCGCTGATCTCCGCGACGGCGGCGGCCATCCCGTGCAGGGTCGTGACCCGGTAGAGCCGGCTGACGGGGATGGCGACGCCGAACTCCGTCCGGAGGTGGTGGATCAGCTCGATGAGCTTGATCGAGCTGCCGCCGGCCTCGAAGAAGTCCGTCTCGGTCCCCACCTCATCCAGCCCGAGGAGGGCCTTCCAGTGCCGGGCCATGCCGATCTCCCAGCGGGTCGTGGGCGGCTCGTGGGCCGGCTCCTCCGTCTCGCCGGTCCCGGGGCGCGGGTCCGGCAGGGCGGCGGTGTCGACCTTGCCGTGCGGGGTGAGGGGCAGCGCCGGCAGCTCGACGAAGTACGAGGGGATCATGTACGCCGGGAGGAGCCCGGCGAGGTGGCGGCGGAGCGCGCGCCGGTCCAGCGGCGTCCCGGCGACGGGAACGCACCAGGCGCAGAGCACCGGCTCGCCCCGGGCGTCCGGGCGGACCGCGACCACCGCCCGGGTCAGACCGGGCGACTGCGCGAGGGGCGAGGCGATCTCCTCGATCTCGATGCGGTGGCCGTGGAGCTTGATCTGGGTGTCGGCCCGGCCGAGCAGATGGACCCGGCCGCCGGCGTCCCAGCGGGCGAGGTCGCCGGTGCGGTAGAGCCGTTCGGGCGCGGCGCCGGGACGGCGGCTCAGGGAGCGGGTGACGAAGCGCTCCGCCGTGCGGTCCGGGTCACCGGCGTATCCCATGGCGACCCCGTCACCGCCGATCCAGAGTTCACCGCCCACCCCCGGCGGCACCGGTTCACCGTGCCGGTCCAGGATGTGCAGGGTGCTGTTGGCCAGCGGCCGGCCGATCGGAACGGTCCGGCCGGGCTCCAGACCGTCGGCGGGCCCCTCGAAGAAGGCGCTGTCGATGGTGGCCTCGGTGACCCCGTAGGAGTTGATGACCCGGGTGCGGGGGCCGGCGAGGGCGCGCAGCCGCTCGTACTCCTCGACCCGCCAGGCGTCGGAGCCGACGACCAGCAGCCGCATGAAGTCCAGCCGCAGGCCCCGGCTCGCGCAGTGGTCCATCAGCCCGCGCACGACCGCCGGGACGAACTCGGCGCTGTCGACGCCCTCGTCGAGCATCGTGCGGTACAGCCGGTCGGTGTCGAAGAGCAGATCCCGGTCGGCCAGGACCAGGCTGCCGCCCGAGCAGAGCGCCCGGACGAGGTCGCCGGTGAAGACATCGAAGGAGGGCGCGGCCATCTGGAGATGGACGCCGGGCTCCCCCTCCTCCAGCCCGTACTCCTCGCGCCACGCGCCGTACGCGGAGGCGAGGTTGCGGTGGCTGACCCGGACGGCCTTGGCGCGGCCCGTGGAGCCGGAGGTGTGGATCACATACGCGGGCGAGTCCGGGTCCACGGTCACCACCGCCCGGTCCGGCCCGCCGCCGCAGGGGTCGGGGCCGCCGGGGTCCATGGGGTGGGTGGTGGAGACGGCGGAGCGCGGCTCCGGCGCGTCCAGCTCGGCCGGGGTGACCGTCCGGGCGGGCAGTTCCGGCAGGCCCGCCCGCGCGGCGGTGTCCTCGACCACCACCAGGCCGGCGCCCGCGCCGCGCACCATCCGGGCGATCCGGCCGGCCGGCTGGTCGGGCTGGACCGGGAGGTACGCGCCGCCCGACTTCCATACCGCCAGCAGGGCGATGACCAGCTCGGGGGACTTGTCCAGACAGAGGGCGACCACGGAGCCGGGCCCGACGCCGAGGGCGCGCAGCCGATGGGCCTGGAGAGTGGACCGGCGGTCGAGTTCGCCGTAGGTCAGCCGCTCCCCGGCGCGCCCGGGCGACGGAGGTACGGAGACGGCCACCGCCCCGGGCCGCTCGGCCGCCACCCTGCTGACGCGCAGATGGACCGGCACACGGGGAGCGGACCCGGCGGCCGGGTCCGCGCCGGGTGCCTCGCCCCGCCGTCCGGCACCGCTCCACCGGCCGATGAGCCGCTCGCGCTCCTGGTCGCCGAGCATCTCCAGCCGGGTGGCGGGCGCCCCGGCCGGGGCGCGGGTCAGTTCGTCGAGCAGCCGGCGGTAGTGGCCGGCCAGCCGGCGCGTCGTCGCGGGGAGGAAGAGGTCGGTGTTGTACTTGAGGACGCAGTGGAAGCGGTGCTCCGCCTCGTCCTCGTAGGCCGACAGGGTGAGGTCGAACTGCCCCTCCTCCTCGGGGAGTTCGATGTACTCCAGCCGGTATCCGTACTTCTCGGTGGCCACCTTGTGGGTGAGCAGGATGAACATCGCCTGGAAGACGGCGGAGCGGCTGGGGTCGTGCTGGAGGCCGAGCCGGTCGACCAGCAGGACGAAGGGGTACTCCTGGTTGTCCAGCCCGTTCAGGACCGTTCTGCGCACCTGCTCCAGCAGGGCGGCGACGGACGGCTCGCCGGACAGGTCGGCGTGGAGGGGCAGCGGGTTGACGAAGTATCCGTAGACCGGGGCGAACTCCTGGCGGGTGCGGCCGGTGACCGGGCTGCCGACGACGATGTCGTCCTGGCCGGAGTAGCGGTGCAGCAGCAGGTAGTAGGCGGTCAGCAGCACCACGAAGGGGGTCACCTGGTGGGCGCGGGCGAGGTCGTGGACGCGGGCGCTGAGGCCGGTGTCCAGGACGAAGAACTCGGACGCGCCGTTGTGGGTCTGCACGGCCGGACGGGGCTTGTCGGCCGGGAGGTCGAGCAGCGGCACCCGCTCCGGGAGGTGGGAGCGCCAGTAGGTGAACATCCGCTCGGCGTCGGGGCTCGCGAGGAAGCGGTTCTGGTCGTTGAGGAAGTCGAGGTAGCGGGCGGTCACCGGCGCGAGTTCCGGTTCGGCGCCCCGGCGCAGCGCCTCGTACACCGCGAGGAGTTCCTCGATGAAGGTGAAGGTCGAGATCGCGTCGGAGACGATGTGGTGGACCGCCTTCATGATGATCCAGCGGCCGGGGGCGCGCCGGAACAGCCGGAAGCGGAAGAGCCGGTCGTGGGCGAGGTCGTAGGGCCTGCGGTACTCGGCCACGATGCGGCTGTGGATGTCGTCCCACTCCAGGTGCCGCACGTCGAAGAGGGCGAGGTCCGGGTCGGCCTCCGGGGAGACCCGCTGGACGGCCCGGCCGTCCACGAGGAGGAAGTTGGAGCGCAGGGCGGGGTGGCGGGCGACCACCCGGCGCACGGCCTCGAACATCAGCTCGGGGTCCAGTTCCACCCCGACCTCCACCGCGCCGCCGATGTTGTAGGCGTACCCGTCGGGGTTGAGCTGCTTGAGGAACCAGAGCGCCTTCTGGTTCTGGGTGAGGGGGTACTCGCTCTCGTCCTCGAAGACGGCGGGCGCGAGGGCTGCGGAGTGCTCCTCGTCGGCCGCCACCAGCGCGGTCAGCTCCTGGTGCAGCCGGTCGCTCAGCTCGCCGACCGGGGTGCCGCTCAGCAGGGCGACCACCGGGAGCGCGATCCCGAACTCGGTCTGGACCCGGCCGCGCAGCTCCATCGCCAGGAGGGAGTCGAGGCCGAGGCCGCCGAGACCGGCGGCGGGCTCGATCTGCTCCGGGCGCGCCCGGAGCACCGAGGCCGCGAGTTCGGTGAACCGCGCGGCCACCAGGGAGCGCCGCTCCTCGGGTCCCGCGGCGCGGAAGGCGTCCGCCAGTCCGTTCCCGCCGGTGCCGCGCGCCCGGGGCGCCTCCGCCGCCAGCTCCGCGACCAGCGGTGGCGGGGTGGCGTACCAGGAGAGGAAGACCGGCCAGTCGACGACGGTGGCGATGAGCAGCTGGGCCCGGTCCTGGCCGATGACGCGCTCCAGCACGGCCATCCCGGCGTCGGGCGCCAGCGAGCTCATGCCCCGGTTGTCGAGGTAGTGGCCGACGAGACCCAGCTCCTCGATCATGCCGGTGGCCCAGGGTCCCCAGTCGAGACTGAGCGCCGGGAGGCCCCGGGCGCGGCGGTGGTGGGCGAGGGCGTCCAGGAAGGCGTTCCCGGCCGCGTAGTTGGTCTGGCCGGCCGTGGTCAGCAGCGAGGCGATCGAGGAGAAGAGGACGAAGTGCTCCAGGGGCTCGTCCGCGAGGTGCCGGTGGAGCAGCAGGGCGCCGAGGACCTTGGGGTCGTGGACGGCGTCGAAGGTCGCCCGGTCCATCTCCGGGACGAGCGCGTCGCGCACCTGTCCCGCCAGGTGGAACACGCCCCGGACGGGCGGCGGATCGCCGCGCCGGTGGGTGTCGAGCCAGTCGGTGAGCGCCCGCTCGTCGGTGAGGTCGACGGAGGCGGGGAGCGCCTGGGCGCCCAGGGCCTCCAGCTCCTTGAGGAAGGCGACGGCCCGGCCCTCGGGGGTGGCGGGGTCGGTGTCGCGCCACTGGTCGCGGGCGGGCAGCCGGGTGCGGCCCAGCAGGATCAGCCGGCGGGCGCCGCGCCGGACGAGGGTGCGGCAGAGCAGCCGGCCGAGCGCGCCGAAGGCCCCGGTCACCAGATAGCTGCCGTCGGCGCGCAGCCGCAGCGGCAGGGGCCGGGTGAGCCCTTCGGCACGGCGCATCCGGCTGGTGAGGCGGTGCCCGCCGCGCAGGGCGATCTCCTCCTCGTCGTCGGTGAGGATCTCGCGGAGCAGTTGGTGCGCGCGGTCGGTCGGCGCGTCCCCGGAGCCGGCCGGCTCTCCGGGATCGAGGTCGATCAGCTTGCCCCGGTGGTCCGTCAGCTCCTGGTGCCACAGCACCCGGCCCACTCCCCAGGCCGGTGCGCCGAGCGGTGCGACGTCCTCCCCCGGGGTCACCGGCTGCGCCCCGCGGGTGACGACATGGAGGCGGCCCCGGACCCCGGAGGAGAGCAGCGCGCGGGCCAGGGCGATCAGCGAGTACGCGGCGGTGGCGCTGTGGACTCCGAGTTCGGCCGCCGGGGCGTCCGCGATGCCCGGCAGATCGAGGTTCCAGAGGTGGACCACGGCCCCGAAGGAGGTCGTGCCGCCGGCGCCGAGGTCGGCGAAGAGGCGCTCCAGGTGGTCGCTGGAGCCGGGGACGACGGTGAACTCGCCGCCGCCGGACGGGGCCGCCGGGCCGGCCTCGTACCCTCTTGCGCGGTAGGCGTCCCCCGGGCGGACCAGATGGCAGCGGATGCCCCGGGCGGCCACCAGGGCCGCGAGCGCGTCCCCGGTTCCCCGGGTGTCCGCGAGGATCAGCCAGTCGTCCCCGGGGCCCGCCGGCTCTCCGTCGTCGCCCGGGGCGGGCGGGGTCTCGGTCCAGACGGTCTCGGTGAGCCAGGAGTCGATCGTGCCCCGGCCGACCGAGGTCGCGGCCCTCTCCACATCGGCCGCGCGGAAGCCGCCGATCCGCCCGATCGCCGTGCCGTCCTCCGTGTGGAGGGCGATGTCGCCGACCAGCTCGTCCCCGGTGGCGCGGGTCACGGTCGCGTGCGCCCAGAGCGACCGGTCCCCCACGGGGTCCACGGACACCTCGTCGATGGCGAGCGGCAGCCGGATGCCGGTGCCCGCCGCGCCGCCGGCACCGTGACCGCCGTCCTCCTCGGTGTCGAGGAGCTGGGGGGTGAGCAGCGACTGGAAGCAGGCGTCGAGCAGGGCGGGGTGGAGGTGGTGGCCCGCCGCGTCGTCGCCGATCGCCGCGGGGGGACGCAGCCGCGCCAGGGCCTCGCCGGGGCCGATCCACACCTCCTCGATGGCCTGGAAGGCGGGGCCGTACCGATAGCCCAGGGCCGCCAGCTCCGCGTAGCACCGCGCGCCGTCGAGCCGGCGGGTGCTGCGGGCGCGGATCGGCCCGGGGTCGAGCGCCGGCCCCGGCGACCGGCGCTGACCGGTGCGGACGACACCGCTGGTGTGCACGGTCCGCTCCGCATCCGGGCCGCTCCCCGTTCCGGGCACCGACGCGATGGTGAACTCCGCGCTCTCCTCGGAGAGCGAGAGCGTCACGGTCCGGCTCTCCCCCTCGGGCAGGAAGAGCGCTCTGCGCAGCTCGATCCCGGTGAGCCGGACGGCGGTGCCGCCGGTGAGGGAGCGGACGGCCTGGGCCGCCATCTCCAGATAGCCCGCGGCCGGGAAGACCACGGAGTCCTGGATGCGGTGGTCGGCGAGGTAGGGCAGCCGCTCGGTGTCGAGCGCGGACCGCCAGGTCGGCTCGGGGTGGTCGGTGCGGCGGCCGAGCAGGGGGTGGTCGAGCCGGCCGAGGCGGACCCGGGCGACCGGCTCCGGCTCCGTCCAGTGCCGTTCGCGCTTCCAGGGGTAGCGCGGCAGGGGCACGGGGACGCCCGAGGGGTGCAGGACGTTCCAGTCGATGGCCGTGCCCAGGTTGTGCAGCGCGGCCAGGGAGGCGGCGAAGCAGCCGGTCTCGCTCTCCCGGCGGCGGATGGAGGGCAGGGTGCGGCACTCGCGCTCCCGCTCGTCGAAGCACTCGCGGATCGAGTGGCCGAGGACGGGGTGCGGTCCGATCTCCAGGAAGAGCCGGTGTCCGTCGTCGGCCAGCCGGTCGATCGCCGCGCGGAAGCGGACCCGGTCGCGGACGTTGTGCCACCAGTACCCGGCGTCCAGCTCCCGGCCGTCCGCGAGGCCCTCGCGGGCGGTGGTGTGGAGGGGTACGCGCGCGGCGCGCGGCTCCAGCCCGTCCAGCGAGGCCAGCAGCTCGTCCTTGATCGATTCCATGCCGGCGCTGTGGTACGGCACCCGCACGGCCAGGAAGCGGGTGAAGACCTGCTCGGCGCGCAGCTCCCCGGCCAGCTCGGCGAGTGCGTCCTCCTCCCCCGCGAGGGTGATCCCGGTGGGGCCGTTGACCGCGGCGACGGACACCCGGTCGCCGTAGGGGCGCACCCGCCGCTCCGCCTCCTCCTCGGGGAGACCGGCGGCGAGCATGGTGCCGGTGCCGGAGAGCTTCTGCTGGAGCCGGCTGCGGTGCAGGGCGATCCGTACCGCGTCGGTCAGGCTGTAGACACCCGCCTCGTGGAAGGCGGCGATCTCGCCGGTGCTGTGGCCGACGATGGCGTCCGGCCGGACTCCGTGGCTGCGCCAGAGGGCGGCGAGGCCGGTCTGCACCGCGAAGTTGGCGGGCTGGGCGAGCCAGGTCTCCTCCATCCGGGACGCGCTCTCGTCCGCGAGAAGCTCGTCGATCAGGGACCAGTTGGCGAGCCGGTGGATCTCCCGGTCGCAGCGGACGAGCGCCTCGCGGAAGACGGGTTCCCGGTCGAACAGCTCCCGGCCCATGCCCCACCACTGGGGCCCCATACCGGTGAAGACCCAGACGAGCCGGCGGTCGGCGGGGTCGGCCACCCGGCCCTCGACCACGCCCGGATGGGGCTCGTCGCGGAGGAAGGCGGCGAGGCCCTCGTCGAGTCCGGCGCGGGAGGAGTGGATGACGGAGAGGCGTGACTCCAGGTGCTGGCGGCGGTGGGCGAGGGTGTGGCCGAGGTCGGCCAGCGCGACCGGGGTGCCGTGCTCCCCGGCGAGTTCGCGCCGGATGCCGTCGGCGACCTCGCGGAGGGCCTCCGGGGTGCGCGCGGTCAGCGGGAGGATGGTCCAGCCCCGTGCGGGCGTCTCCTCGGCCGGCGTCTCCTCCGCCGGCGTCTCCCGGGCGGGCGGTGTTCTGCCGGGTGCCTCCTCCAGGACCACGTGCGCGTTGGTGCCGCCGAAGCCGAAGGAGTTCACCCCGGCCCGCGCGGGCCCGGGGTGGTCGGGCCAGTCGGTGACCCGGGTGGGGATCTCGTACGGCAGCGCGGCGCGGTCGATGGCGGGGTTGAGCCGCTCCAGATTGATGTGGGGCGGGATCGTGCGGTGCTTGAGGCAGAGGGCCGCCTTGATCAGCCCGGCGATGCCGGCGGCGGACTCGGTGTGCCCGATGTTCGCCTTGACCGATCCGACGTAGCACTTCGCGCCCGGCGCCCGCCCGGTGGCGAGCGCCCTGCCCAGCGCGTTCGCCTCGATGGGGTCGCCGAGCGGCGTCGAGGTGCCGTGGGCCTCCATGTACTGGAGCCCGCCCGGGGTGATGCCCGCCTCGGCGCAGACCCGGCGGACCAGCTCCACCTGGGCGTCCGGGTTGGGCACGGTGATGCCCTGGGTGCGGCCGTCCTGGTTGACCCCGCTGCCGGTGATCACCGCGTGGATCGGGTCCCCGTCGCGCAGCGCGTCCTCCAGCCGCTTGAGGGCGACGATGCCGACTCCTTCGGCCCGCACATAGCCGTTGGCCCCCGCGTCGAAGGTGCGGGAGCGGCCGTCGGGCGAGAGGAAGCCGCCCTTGGTCTCGGCGATGGTGTACTGCGGCGCCATGTGCAGCAGGGCGCCGCCGGCCAGCGCGAGCCCCGTCTCCCCCTTGTTGAGGCTCTCGCAGGCGAGGTGCACGGCGACCAGGGAGGAGCTGCACGCGGTGTCGACGGAGAGGCTGGGGCCGCGGAAGTCGAAGCAGTACGAGATGCGGTTCGACACCATCGTCATCATGGTGCCGGTGGCGGTGTGCGCGGCCAGGGAGCCGAAACCGAGGTCGGAGAACTGGAGGATCTTGTAGTCGAGGGTGAACGCGCCCACGTAGACGGCGGTATCGGTGCCGGCGAGGTCCGCGGGCCGCTGGCCGCCGTCCTCCAGCGCCTCCCAGGCCACCTCCAGCAGCTTGCGCTGCTGGGGGTCCATGTGGTCGGCCTCGCGCGGGCTGATGCCGAAGAAGGCGGGGTCGAACTCGTCGAAGCCGTCGATGTATCCGCCCCGGCCGCCGGTCAGCCGCCCGGGCTTGTCCTGGTGCCGGCTGGCGAGCGTGGTGATGTCGTAGCGGTCGGCGGGTGTCGGGGTGATGCAGTCCTTGCCCTCCAGGAGGTTGCGCCAGTACGTGCGGTGGTCCGACGCGCCACCGGGCAGCCGGCAGCCCATGCCGATGATCGCCACTCTGCCTCGCGTGGGGGCGCTGGTCTCGTCAGCCATGGTCGAACTCCTCACGTCGTGGCGCTGGGCAGGGGGGACCCGCTTGACCGGGCAAGGGGGTACGGAGAGACCGGCGGCGGGCCCGTGCGGGCACCGGCCCGCTCGCTCACCGGGGGGAGACCGGACTCACCGGGCGGGAACCGGCCGGCTCGCTCCGGAGGAACCCGTCAGACGGGTCCGCCGCCGGTCCGCCGGGGGCGGCGGACGGGGTGGAGCAGGCCGGCGAGAATATCGCCGGTATCGGGAA
Organism: Streptomyces sp. NPDC001889; assembly: GCF_053594535.1. Taxonomy (NCBI): domain Bacteria; kingdom Bacillati; phylum Actinomycetota; class Actinomycetes; order Kitasatosporales; family Streptomycetaceae; genus Streptomyces; species Streptomyces sp. NPDC001889. Next base: position 43,059 of record NZ_JBSFER010000026.1, on the reverse strand, counting down.
AGGACGCCGGATCACTCAGTCCGACGGCGACCGGTTCCCGTCCGGGCCGCCAGGTGTAACTGCCGAAGAGGTGGTCCCAGACCGACAGATCGGAACCGTAGTGACCCGCTTCGGACAGAGCGGTGCTGTGGTGCAGTCGGTGCTGTTCCGGGCTGGCGAGGAAATGGTTCAGCCTGCCGATGCGCACATCGATATTGGCGTGGACAAAGTAGCCCTGCGCGGTCACGAAGAGCCCGACCACGAACACTGAGGCGCGGGAGAACCCGGCCAGGGCGAGGGCCAGTTGAACGACTCCCTGGGCAAGAACGATATCGAGAACGTGATTGACGCCGTTGTTGGCGACATTGACCTTCGGCGGGACATGGTGCACACCGTGCAGCCGCCACAGCAGGGGGCTGGTGTGGCCGAGCCGGTGCACGAGATAGCTGGCGAGTGAACCGAGCAGCAGGGCGCCGGGGATCTCGGCCCAGAGCCGGAGCGGCGGCCCGGCGGGTGAGACGGCGGCGACCACGGCGGTCACCAGGGCCTGTGCGAGGGCGCTGCCGACCATGGTGAGCAGGAAGTAGGCGCCGTACCAGCGCCATTCGCGGCGGCTGGGGTGCCAGTCGCGGTTGTGTGGAATGAGTTGTTCGAGCGCGGTCAGATAGAGCAGGACGCCCACGAGGAAGAGCGGGCTGATCCGGGTGGGCTCCCATCCGAGTGCCAGGGTGGCCGTGCCCACCGCCGCCGTGGCGGCGAGGAGACAGGGGTAGGCGGTGGCGCGGAGCGCGGACCTTCCGGGGCGGAGCGGTGGGCGTGTGCGGGACGCGCGCCCGGGGGCGGGCACGGGGGCGGGGTCCACCTCACCACCGGACGATATTCCGTTCTCTTCCATCCATGGCTCCTCTGCAAGAGGCACGGCACAGCGAAACGAGCGCGGACAGAGAGCAGAGCGGAAATCACGGCCGGGGGTATCAGCTCCCGGCCCTGTGCGGATTTCCGCGATGACACAGGCCGAACAGTGTGCGAGAAATCGTCAACTGCCCGGCGGTAGCGGTGACTTCGCGTGTGATGGGAATCCCAGAAATTTTTCGACAGGATGCCCCTGGACGCTACCAGCTCTATCCAGTTGCCATTGGACAGGATTTCCACCGGAAGAGGAATAGGGCGGGACACTTTTAGTCAATGTGGGTTACATAGTGTTATTAGTGGTTCATGGGAGAACGGCGCGGGCCGCCCGGCGGAGGCGACCCCGGCTCCGGCGGCGCACGGCACCGGGGGGCGGCGGTGGCCGGTGCCCCGGCGAGACCCTCGACCACCTCCGCCGGCGCCCGAGCCGCCGCGACGGCGATCAAGGGGAAGGCGGCCGGCCCGGTGGGCGGCAGGGGCGCGGACCGGGCCCCGTGACCGGCGTCACCGGAGGGGAACCCCGGGGTGGCACCCGGCCGGGGAATAGCCGGCCCCACTCCCCATGTTGTTCGTTGCGCAAGTAACGATATCTCCTGGACGGGGCTCACGTCATGGCCTTTGAACTCGGCATCTACCACTTCGGCGAGCTGACACCGGACCCGGTGACCCAGCTTCCGCCCGCGCCCGGTCACCGGCTCCGGGAGCTGGTGGAGCAGGCGAAGGCGGCCGACGAGGCGGGGCTCGACATCTTCGCGGTGGGCGAGCACCACCGTACGGACTTCGCGGTGTCCTCCCCGGCGGTCGTCCTGGCCGCGATGGCGGAGAACACCCGGCGGATCAAGCTCTCCAGCGCCGTGACCGTGCTCAGCTCGGACGACCCGGTACGGGTGTTCCAGCAGTTCGCCACCCTCGATCTGCTCTCCGGGGGCCGGGCGGAGATCATCGCGGGCCGGGGCTCGTACATCGAGTCCTTCCCGGTCTTCGGCTACGACCTGAACGACTACGCGGAACTCTTCGCCGAGAAGCTCGACCTGCTGCTCCGGCTCCGCGAGGAGAACCCCCTCACCTGGGAGGGCTCGCTGCGGCCCGCGCTGGTGAACGGCGACATCACCCCGAGGCCCGACCGCGAGCTGCCCGTCTGGGTCGCGGTGGGCGGCACACCCGCGTCCGTCGTACGCGCCGGGCGGCTCGGGCTGCCGCTCTCGCTGGCGATCATCGGCGGCGGCTACCGGCAGTTCGCCCCCTTCGTCGATCTCTACCGGCAGGCGGCCGCCGAGGCCGGGCACGACCCGCGGACCCTGAAGGTGTCGATCAACTCGCCGGGCTTCGTCGCCGCCACCCACGAGGAGGCCATCGAGGTCTCGCACCCCTCCTTCCAGGCGGGGTGGATGGCCAACCACCACCAGCGCGGCCAGGGCGTCCCGATGCCCAAGCGGGCCTATGAGGCGCAGGCCACACCCGGGGGCGCGTTCTTCCTGGGGAGCCCCCAGGAGATCGTCGACAAGATCATGGCCCAGTACCGGCTCTTCGGCCACGACCGCATGATGATCCAGCTCGGCTTCGGCAATGTGCCGCAGAAGGAGGCGCTGAAGGCGATCGAGCTGCTCGGCTCCGAGGTCGCCCCGGTGGTGCGCCGGGAGATCGCGTCCCTCCGGGAGAGCGCGGAGGCGACGGCATGACCGGGCCCCTGAGGGTGGTCGCGGTGGTCGGCAGCCTCCGCTCCCCGTCGAAGACGACGGCGCTGGTGGAGCTGATGCTCGACACCCTGGCGGCGCGGACGGGGACGGAGGCGCGGCTGATCGAGCTGCACACCCTCGGCCCGGCGGTGACCGGCGCGGTGGAGCGCGAGCAGGCGGGCCCCGAGGCCGAGGAGGCCCTGCGGGCCGTGGAGGAGGCCGACCTCGTGATCGCCGCGACGCCGGTGTTCCGCGGCTCCTACACCGGGCTGTTCAAGCACTTCTTCGATCTCGTCGACCAGTACGGGCTCGCGGCCAAGCCCGTGCTGCTGGCGGCGACCGGGGGCAGTGACCGGCACGCCCTGGTGATCGACCACGCGATGCGCCCGCTCTTCGCCTTCCTCCAGGCGTGGACCGCGCCGGCCGGGGTCTATCTCAGCTCGGGCGACTTCGACGGAACCACCATCCTCAACCCGGAGGTGTACGAGCGGGTCGAGATGGCGGTCGCCGATGTGGTCCCGGTGGCCCGGGCGCTGCGCACGGCCCGGACGGCCGCCGCGCACTGAGGCCGGTGGCACGGGGAGCGCCCGGTGGGACCGCTTGCGCGGCGGTCCCACCGGGCGTTCCCGTTCCCGTGCCGGTATCCGTGCCGTCGGCGGACGGCGGAGGTCAGCAGGTGCCGGCGCGGTCGTCGAAGCCGAGGGTGCGCCAGATGCCGGCGAGCGCGGTGAGCTGCTCCTCGGTGAGCCGGTCGAGGAACTCGCCGCGGAGGCTGGTGAGGTGGACCTTGCGGGCGCGGCGGTAGGCCTTCTTGCCGGCGTCGGTGAGGACGGCGTCGAAGCCGCGGGCGTCGGTGGGGCACTTCTCCCGTGCGACGAGTCCCTGGCGTTCGAGGTCGTCGACGATACGGGTGAGTCCGCTGCGGCTGATGAGCAGGGAGGCGGCGATGTCCTTCATCCGCAGCCGGTCCCCGGGGGCCTCGGCCAGGGTCAGCAGCACCTCGAAGGAGGAGAGCGGGATGCGCTCGGCGGCCACCAGTTCGGTGTCGAGCGTGCGCAGCAGCCTCATATGGGTGGAGAGAAGACCGAGCCAGACCGTCCGCTCGGTGTGGTTCAGCGGGCGGGAGGGCGAGGCCGCGCTCTCCCCGGCCGGGCCGGATCGATCGGCGGGGGCGCTCTCGGCGGGGCCGGGCTGTGCGCCGGTGGCGCTCTCGGTGTTCGGGCTCACAGCCTCTCCCAGGAAGGTTTCTTTCACACATGAGGATATCCGGACCGCGCACCGGTCCGGGCCCGGGGACGGGCCCCGGGACAGGACCCCGGCCGCGGGCGGCCCGGGGTCCTTCGCGCGGGACGGCGCGCGGTCAGCTCCCGATACGGAGCACGGGCTTGATCACCGTTCCCGACCGGGTGTCGTCGACGGCCTCGTTGATCCGGTCGAAGCCGTAGGGGGTGATGAGCCGGTCGAAGGGGAAACGGCCGCTCCGGTACAACTCGATGAGCTGGGGGATGAAGAGCTGGGGGATCGAGTCGCCCTGGGCGATACCGCGCAGGCTCCGGCCGCCGAGGAGCGCGTTCATGTTGACGGGGGCGTGGGCTCCGGCGGGGGCGCCGCCGATGAGGGCGGCGGTGCCGAGCGGGGCGAGGGCGTCGACGGCGAGGGTGAGCATCTCGGGCCGGGCGGTGATCTCCAGGACGTAGTCCGCGCCGCCGCCGGTGATCTCGCCGATCCGGGCGGCGGTGTCCTCGTCCCGGGCGTTGACGGTGTGGGTGGCGCCGAGTTCGCGGGCGAGGTCGAGCCGTTCGGCGACGATGTCGACCGCGATCACCGGGCTCGCGCCCGCGACCTTCGCCGCCATGACGGCGGCGAGACCCACGGTCCCGGTGCCGATGACCACGACCGAGGCCCCGGCCTCGACCCGGAGTGAGTTCAGTACGGCGCCGGCGCCGGTCTGGATGCCGCAGCCGAGCGGCGCGAGCAGCTCCAGCGGCACCTCGTCGCCGACCTTGACCACATTGCGCTCGGTGGCCAGGGAGTGGGTGGCGAACGACGACTGGCCGAAGAAGTGGCCGTGGATCTCCTCGCCGCCGGGGGCGCTGAGCGCGTTGCTGCGGTCGAGCCGCGCGCCGCCGAAGTTGAGCGGGAACGAGAGGGCGCAGTAGGCGGGGTTGCCGCTGCGGCAGGGTGCGCAGTGGCCGCACGCCTGATAGGACATCACCACCCGGTCACCGGGGGCCACGGTGGTGACCGCGCCGCCGACCCGCTCCACCACACCCGCGCCCTCGTGGCCGAGGACCGCGGGCAGCGGGGTGGGCAGATACTGGTCCCGGACGTGGATGTCCGTCTGGCAGACCCCGGTCGCGACCACCCGGACGAGGACCTCGTCCGGGCGCAGCCGGGTGTCGAGGGTGAGGGCCTCGAAGACGAACGGTCCGCCCTTCTCCCGGACCACCGCGGCCCGGACGGCGGTGGCCGACGGGTCGGGGTCGCCGGTGGTGCGGGGTGCGGGTGAACCCTCGACTGCCGTCATGATCACTTCTCCCAACCGGACCCCCTCCGCCGCGGCCGGGCGATCGGCCCGCCGTCGGGGGACGGGGTCCCTCAGCCGCCCATGGCGGCACGGAACGGATGCGAACGGGAATCCGGCCGTCGGGCGAGCCGCGCCCGACACCCTCATTTAGTTCGTTGCGCAACGAAGCATAAGCACGGTTTTCGGTCACGGTCAAACGCTGAGGGTGCCTCGGGGGGCATACGGGTGATGGTGGCGGCCGCGTGAAGCGCCCGGGCCCACGGGCGGCCCGGCTCTCCGGTACGCGCACCTGCGCGGTGCGGGGTCCTGTGGCACGGGGTCCGTCCTCGAACGCCGGACCGGCTGACATACCCAGTCCCTCCGGCGACTGAGCGCACCGCCCAGCCCCGCCGGGGGCACCTCCCAGAGACAGCTCTGGGGGAGATTGAGGAGCGGGGGTTCGGGGGCCGACCCCCGACCGAGGCCCGCAGCGTGCGGGGCTCCTGTCGCACAGGGTCCGTCCTCAAACGCCGGACGGGCTGGGATACACAGGCTCGGGCCACCCGTAGTGCGGGGTCCGTCCTCGAACGCCGGACCGGCTGGGATACACAGGCTCGGGCCACCCGTAGTGCGGGGCTCGTCCTCAAACGTTGGACCGGCTGACACTGGCGGGGCGAGGGGTCAGTGCGGCAGTCTCGGGACGCTCTCGACGAGACGGGCCGTGTACGGATGCGCGGGCTCCCCCAGCACCCGCGCGGTATCCCCCTCCTCCACAATCCGGCCCCCCTCCAGCACCACCGTCCGCTCACACAGCGCCGCCACCACCGACAGATCGTGAGAGACCATCACCAGCGTCAGCCCCTGCTCCTCCCGCAGCTCGTTGAGCAGATCCACGACCTTCACCCGCGTCGTCACGTCGAGCGCGCTCACCGGTTCGTCCGCGAGCAGCACCCGGGGGGAGCACACCGTCGCCCGGGCGATCGCGATGCGCTGCCGCTGCCCGCCGGAGAACTCGTGCGGATAGCGCTCGGCGGCGTCCGCGGGGAGGCCGACCCGCTCCAGCGCCGCCGCCACCTTGGGAACGGCCGACTGCCGGGTGTCCAGCCCGAGCGAGCGCAGCGGCTCCGCGACCGTGGCGCCGACACTCCGGCGCGGGTCGAGCGAGGAGTACGGGTCCTGGAAGACGCACTGCACACCGCGCCGGAACCGGCGCATCATCTCCCGGTCGCCGAGGCGCAGCGGGTCCCCGTCGAAGCGGACCGTGCCCGAGGTGGGGCGGGTGAGCCCGAGCAGCAGCCGCAGCAGGGTCGTCTTGCCCGCGCCGGACTCGCCGACCAGGGCGAGGCTCCGCCCGCTCTCCACGGTGAGGCCGATCCCCTCCACCACGGGTGCGCGGGCGCCCCGGTAGGCGAAGGAGACATGGTCGAGTTCCAGTACGGGCGTCATCGCCCACCCCTCGCGTCGAGCGCCGATTCCAGCTGCCGCGCACTGGCCACCAGGGCCCGGGTGTACGGCTCGCGCGGGGCGGTGACGATCTCGCCCACCCCGCCTTCCTCCACGGCCCGGCCGTCCTTCATCACCAGCACCCGGTCGGCCACCTTCGCGACGACCGCGAGATCGTGGCTGACGAAGAGGACGGCCATCCCCCGTTCGCGTACCAGCGCGTCCAGCAGGTCGAGCAGTTCGGCCTGGACGGTGACGTCCAGCGCGGTGGTGGGCTCGTCCGCGATGAGCAGCTTCGGGTCGCAGGCGAGCGCCATGGCGAGGGCCAGGCGCTGACGCTGGCCGCCGGACAGCTCGTGCGGGAAGGAGCGCGCGATGCGTTCGGGCTCGGGGAGCCGCACCTGCTCCAGTGCCGCCAGGACGGCCCCGCGCAGCTCCGCGCCCTTCAGCCCGCGGTGCCGGCGCAGGGGTCCTGCGAGCTGACGGCCGGCCCGCATCAGCGGGTCGAGCGCGGTCAGCGGCTCCTGGAAGACGATCGCGGCGTCCCGGCCGCGCACCTCCCTGAGCCGTCGCTCGCCGGCCCCGACCACCTGGGTCCCGGCGAGTTCGACACTGCCGCTCGCGGTCATGGTGCCGGGCAGCAGACCGAGCAGCGCCAGGGAGGTGAGGGACTTGCCGGAGCCCGACTCGCCGATGAGTCCGAGGCGCTCGCCGGGAGCGAGGGCGAAGGAGAGCCGGTCGACGAGGGTGCGCCCGTCCGCCGTGGTGATGGTGAGGTCGTGTACGCCGAGGATGTTCACGCGCGCCTCCGCCGGGCCGCCGGATCGAGGGTGTCGCGCAGTCCGTCGGCGATCAGGTTCACCCCGATGACGAGCAGGACGAGCAGGATGCCGGGGGCCAGGGCTCCGGCCGGGGCGGTGGTGAAGGTGGCCTGGGCCTCGTGGAGCATCCCTCCCCAGGAGGCGTTGGGCGCCGGGGCGCCGAGACCCAGATAGGAGAGACCCGCCTCGGCGAGGACCGCGAGGCCGAACTGGAGGGCCAGGTTGACCACGAGGGTGGGCCAGATGTTGGGCAGGATGTGCCCGGCGACGATCCGGGGCCAGGAGGTTCCGGAGGTGCGGGCGGCGGTGATGTAGTCCTGTGCCAGGACCCGTTTGACCAGGACCCGGACGAGCCGGCCCACCACCGCGCTCTGTGCCAGTCCGATCGCCAGCACCGCCGATCCCAGGGTGGCCGAGCGGGCGGCGACGATCAGCATCGCCAGCAGCAGGGTCGGGAAGGCGATGAGGATGTCGAGGAAGGCGGAGAGGGTGTCGTCCAGCCAGCCCTGGGCGAACGCCGCCAGCACCCCGAGGGTGACACCGACGGTGGCCGCGATGAGCACCGACCCCAGGCCCGCCTGGACGGCGATCCGGGAGCCGGTCATCAGCTGGGTGAAGAGGTCGCGGCCGAGTCTGTCGGTGCCGAGGAGGTGGTCCCCGGCGGGGGCGGTCAGCCGGCCGCCCGAGGTGTCGTCGGGGGCGTACGGCAGCCAGATCAGCGAGACCAGCGCTAGCAGGCCGATCGCCCCGGCCACCACCGAGCCGGTCAGCAGGGTGTACGAACGAGTGCGGGAACGTTTCACCGGTGGCCTCCGGTGAGTCCGCCGCGCAGCCGTGGGTCGATGATCCGCTGGACGAGATCGGCGGCGAAGCCGATGACGAGCACCGCGAGGGTGGAGACGAACAGCACGCCCTGGATGACCGGGTAGTCGTGCTGGTCGATACCGGTCGCGAGCAGCGAGCCGAGGCCGGGCAGGGCGAAGACGGACTCCACGACCACCGCGCCGAGCAGCGTGGAGGCCAGTTCGATGCCGAGGATGGAGATCACCGGTACGGAGGCGTTGCGCAGCCCGTGGCGCCACATCGCCCGCCCGAAGGAGGAACCCAGCGCCCGCGCGGTGCGCAGATAGTCGCTGTCCAGGACGTCGAGGGTCGCGGAGCGGACATAGCGGATCAGGGAGGCGCTCATCACCAGGGCGATGGTGAGGACGGGGAGGATCAGCGAGCGGACCGCATCGGCCGGCTGCGCCCAGCCGTCCGGCGGGAAGCCGCCGGCGGGCAGCCAGCGGGCGTTCAGCGCGAGGACGGCGATGAGGATCATTCCGAGCCAGAACACCGGGATGGCGATGCCGAGCTGGGAGACCCCGCTGAGCAGTGACCCGTACCAGGTGTGGCGGCGGTACGCGGCCACGAAGCCGGCCGGGACGGCGACCAGGACCGCCAGGACGAACGCGGCGAGCGTGAGCGGGACCGTCACATCGAGCCGGGCGGTGACCTCGGGGCCGACGGGCAGGGAGCTGACGAAGGAGGTGCCGAGATCGCCCCGGAGCAACTGCCCGATCCAGTGGGTGAACTGTTCGGGGAGCGGCTTGTCGGAGCCGATGGACCGGCGGGCCGCCGCTATCTGCTCGTCGGTGGCTCCCACGGCGGTGAGCGCGTTGGCGGGGTCCCCCGGCAGCATCCGCAGCAGCACGAAGAGGACGACGCTCGCCAGCGCCAGCGACACCAGGAGAAAGGCGAAGCGGCGCAGCAGGTAGCGCGCCATCAGCCCTTCTTGATGTCGTAGGCGTGGAACTGCGAGTTCAGCCCGTTGAGCGGGTAGCCGGAGAGCTTGCTGGAGGCGACCACGATCTGGGGGTACAGATAGAGCCAGTCGCTGGCCGCGTCCTCGGCGGTCCTGCGGTTGACCTTCTTCAGCAGCTCGGTCTGCTCGTCGGTGGTGGCGGCCCGCTCGGCCTGCTCCACCCACTTCGTGACCTGCTTGTCGTCGTAGCCCCAGTAGAAGTCGGGGTTGCCGTACCAGACCAGGTCGCGGTCGTTGACGTGCTCCTGGAGCGTGGCGCTGAAGGTCCGGTTCTTGTAGACCTTGGTGTACCACTCGTCCGAGGTGATGGTGTTGATCTTGACGTTGATGCCGACCTTGGCGAGCTGCGACTTGATGAAGGTCGCCGCCGTCGGGTGCGGGTCGTAGTTCGGGGTGTCGAGGGTGAAGTCGAAACCGTCCTCGTACCCGGCCTCGGCGAGGAGCTTCCTGGCGTGCCCGGGGTCGTGGGTGTCGATCGCGGTGAGGTCCTCGTACCACGGGTCGGTGGGCGGCACCATCGAGCCGATGAGCTTGCCCCGGCCGCCCCAGACGGACTCCAGCAGCTTCTTGTCGTCGATGGCCGCCGAGACGGCCCGGCGCACCTTGACGTCGTTGAAGGGCTTGACCCGGTCGTTGAAGGCGAGCAGCAGCTTGGTGGTCGAGTTGCCCTCGTTGACCTTGTAGGCGGGGTTGTTCTCGAACTGGTCGAGGGCGTCCGGGGACTGTCCGCTGGTGACGACGTCGACGGCGTTGGTGAGCAGCGCGTTGTTGAGCGCGGTGGCGTCCTTGAAGTAGCGGAAGACGACCTGCTTGTTGGCGGCGGCGTCACCCCAGTAGCCGGGGAAGCGGTCGAGGCTCAGGGCCGATCCCCGGGTCCACTTGCCGAGGGTGTACGGGCCGGTGCCGTCCTCGCTCGTCCTGAGGTCGCGGGCCTCGGAGTTGATGATCCAGACGTAGGAGAGCTGGTAGACGAAGGAGATCGACTTCTGCTTCAGCCGCACGGTCACAGTGCGGGGGTCGGGGGTGGCGATGGAGTCGATGACGGAGAGGTTGGCCTTGCGCGCGGACTGCGAGTCCTTCGCGATCACCTTCTCCAGGCTGTACTTGACGTCCTCGCTGGTGAGCTTCTTGCCGCTGTGGAAGGTCACCTTGTCGCGCAGGGTGAAGGTGTAGGTGAGCCCGTCGCCGCTGACCTTGTGGTCCTGGGCGAGCAGCTTCTCGACCTCACCGTCGTCGGTGAGCTTGAACAGGCCCTCGTACACATTGCCGTTGAGCGCCTCGGTGACGCCCTGGCCGCCGCCCGCGGTGTTGTCGAGGTTCTGCGGCTCGTAGAGGGAGCCGATGTTCACCGTGGCGCCGGCGCCGGCCGCTCCGCCGGCGGAGCCGGTGCCGGTGGAGCCGCCGCAGGCGGCGAGGGTGAGGGAGAGGGTGACGGCGGTGGCCGCCGCGTACAGGGAGGACTTCTTCATGCTCATGAGGGTGCGCGTACTTTCGTGCTGCGGGGCGGGAAGTGGTCTGATCAGTTGCTGTCGGGGAAGCCGTCGCGGAAGACAGGGCGCTTCTCACCGGCCGGTACGGGCAGGTGGAAACGGTTCTGCCGCGGCGGCATCGGACAGTTGTACTGATCGGAGAATCCGCAGGGCGGCACGAACGCGCGGTTGAAGTCGAGCCGGACAGTGCCCTCGCCGGTGTGGGTGACGAAGAGGAAGCGGCCGGCGCCGTAGGTGGTGTCCCCATTGGTCGGGTCGCCGAAGACGAGCAGCAGGACGCCGTCGTCGTCGAAGGCGTTCAGGGTGTAGTCGCGGCCGTCCACGGTGAGGGAGATGTCCCCGGGGACGGCGAGATCGCGGCTGCCGCCATGGTCCCGTATGTGCTCGAAGGCCACTTTCCGGGCGCCGGGTATCGGGGTGTAGACGGCGTCCAGCACCCAGGCCGGGTCGTACGGAAAGACCTCGGTGTGGTCGAAGTGCCGGATCGCGGGCGCGTCCGCGTCCCAGAACCGCAGGCCGTGCTCCGGCTCCCCGGTGACCAGATCGGTCCGCCGGACCGTGGTGACGGTCACCCCCTCCGGCTGCCCGGCGCGGGCGGCGTCGAGATCGGGGCGCTCGCCGAGGGGGAGCCAGCGGGTTTCGACGAGGGCGAGGTTCCCGGTCGCGGAGGTGACCGACCGCCGGCGGTCGGCACACCAGGCCGCCCACTCCCCGGCGGGATCACGGGTCGGCTGATCAGGAACGGCGGAGTGCGGCACGGCGAGACTCATTCGCGTAGAGGTCCATGGCGACCACGCCGTTAAGTACCACTCGGCGTGAAGTTCAACCCAAAGCTTGTTCTTTATCAGCTATAAGGCGAACTAATGTCAAGTTGTGCCACATGGCGAGATGCTGACGGTGTCGGACCCCATGTCCCCTATCGGCCCGAGGGCGGGCGGGACGAAGGAGACATCCCGCTCATACCGATGTCGAAGCGGCGGGGGTCCTCGGGGATGTTGCGGTGCGGCACATCGGAGAGGCTCCCGGTGGAGCGGGTCAGGCGCGGGCCCCAGGCGGTGAAGGCGCTGTGCCACAGGACCCCGCATCCCGCGGGCCACGGTCGGGGGCCGGCCCCCGAACCCCCGCGCCTCAATCGCCGGCGAGGCTGGATTTCGTGCCTCGGCCCGGCCTGAAGCGCTGGGGTGGTGCGGCTCGGCCGGCCGGAAGGGCTGGGATGGTGCGGCTCGGCCGGCCGGAAGGGCTGGGATGGTGCGGCTCGGCGCCGGAGAGGCTGGGTCGCGCGGCTCAAACGCCGACGGGGCGGGACAGGTGCGCCTCCATCGCCAGCAGGACCGGAGTGGCGCTGCTCAAACACCAGCGGAGCCGGGTGGGTGTGGTTCAGCTCCTCGGGGGGAGCCGGGCCTCGCGTACCGGCTCTCCAGCGACGCGGGACACCGGGCCTCGGCCCCTCCGGCCCGAACAGCGCAGGGCCCTCCATTCCAGCCCGTCCGGGGGCACCTCCCAGAGACAGCTCTGGGGGAGCTTGAGGACGGACCCCGCGCCACAGGTGGCCCGAGCGATAGCAACCCGTCCGGGCCCGCCCCCGGCACCCGCGGGGCCCGGGCGGGAGGTGGCCGATCGGGGGCGGGTCAGCGGGGGCGGCGGGGGCGTTTGGCGGGCTTGGGGGTGCGGGAGGAGGGCTTGCCCTGGTTGGGCTTGCGGCGCGGCGCCGGAGGCGCGGAGCGCTTCTCCTTCGGCTGGGCGGGAGCCTGCGCACGGCCCCGGGTGCTGTTCACCGTCCGGCCGCGGACGATCCCGATGAAGTCCTCCACCAGATCGGTGGTCTCCTCCTCCGGCCACGACAGCGCCACCCGCGACTCCGGCGCGCCGCCCACCGGCCGGTAGGTGAGGTCCTTGCGGTGGTGCAGCCGGGCGAGCGACTGCGGCACGATCAGCAGCCCCACCCCCGCCGCCACCAGCTCCACGGCGTCCGCCGTCGTCTCCGGGCGCTCGTTCGCGGGCCGCCCCGGCGGGTGCTCCCAGTCCAGGGTGTCGTCGAGGGGGTGCAGCACGATGTCATCGGCCAGATCCTCCACCGACACCTCGTCGACCGCCGCCACGAGGTGGTCCTTCGGGACCACGACCACGGTGGTCTCCGTGTAGAGGGGGATCGCGCTGAGGCCGGTCCGGTCGACGGGCAACCGCACGAACCCCGCGTCCGCGCCGCCGCCCCGCAGCACGTCGGGCGCCTCGGCCGGGGAGACCGGGACGAGGGTCAGCGGGACACCGGGCAGCCGCTCGTTCCAGATACGCACCCACTTGGTGGGTGTCACCCCCGGGACGTACGCGAGCCGGAAGGAAGGGGTTGTTTCCGAGCCTGTCACCCGCCCAGATTACCGGTGGTGGTCGGAGCCGGCGCACACGCTCGATACTCTTGGCTCCATGAAGTCGCACCAGACCGCCCAGACGATGAAGCCCGCGACCGCGGCGAAGAAGCTGGGTGTGTACCTTGAGGCCACCCCCGCAGAGTTCCAGGAGGGTGTCGTCTCGCGCACCGAGCTGAACGCACTCCAGACCGACCCGCCCGAGTGGCTGACCGAACTGCGGCGCACCGGCCCGCACCCCCGCCCGGTGGTGGCGGCGAGGCTGGGCGTCTCCATCGCGGGCCTGGCCCGCGGCGGGGTCACCGAGCCCCTCACCACCGAGCAGATCGACGCGCTGAAGAAGGACAGCCCCGAGTGGCTGGAGAAGGAGCGCGCCACCCAGGCCGAGGTCCGCAGGGAAGCCGCGCGCATCAAGGAGAAGAAGGCCGGACAGGCGGAGCGCCCGCGCCCCTGACCCCCGGTCCGCGTGCCCCTCATGGAGGCCGTGGGTGATCCTCACCTCATCTGGTGAGGATCACCCACGGCCTCCATCGCGTGCCCCGCCCGCTCACCGCGGTGGAGGGTCCGGCCCGGCCGCCCCCGGGGAATGCCGAGGCCCTCACGCGTCCCCGGACCTGTCGTACCCGTCCGGCGGGTTCAGCAGCGGGTCGATGCCCGCCCGGAGGTACCGGAGCAGCGCTCCGTCCGACGCGGAGGCCAGGGCCGGGGTGCGGATCGCCATGCGCATCAGGGTGGTGCCGAGCAGCCAGGCCGAGAGCAGCTCGGCCCGGAGTGCGGCGTCGGGACCGTCGAGGCGCTCGGCGAAGGTCTCCGTGAAGATGCCGGCTATCTCGTCGCGGAGCCGGCCCACGGCCTCCTCCCGGCTGGAGGAGCGGAGCACCGACAGCACCGGGTGCGGCACCTGGTCCTCGCTGGGCGCGTTGGAGACCACGTCACAGACCCAGGCCGCCACGTCCTCCAGCGGCAGACAGGTCAGCGGCTCGAACATGGCGACGCTCGTCGACACCTCCGCGAACAGTGCTTCTTTTGAGCCGAAGTAGCGGTAGACGAGGGCGGCGTCCACACCGGCGTCCTTCGCGATGTCGCGCACGCTGGCGCCGTTGTAGCCGTACCGGCCGAACCGGAGCGCTGCGGCGTCCGCGAGGGCGGCACGCGTGATCGCCGCGTCGTTCTTCCTGGTCTGTGCGGGGGTGGTTCCCCCTTGTCGCGATGGGGCCGACCTGTCCACTGTCATACCTCCGCCTGGGTCATGCCGCGTGTACTCGTGGTCCAGCTTCCCTCATGTCCAAAAGTCATCGAACGTTGTCACCCATCGTTGACCGATCGTCGGGACGATCATATTTTTCCGTCAACGGGCGGTGACTTCGATGGTTTCCGCCCCATCCTGCGGGTGGCCCGCGGGGCCGTCCGCGTCCCGGGCCTCCGCACCGGCCGACACCTCGCTCCCCCACCACGCACCACGCACCACGCGCCCACCCCCGAACCCAGCAGAAGTGGTGATCTCCTGTGTCTGGACCAAGCGTCGCCGTCATCGGAACCGGCTACGTCGGATTGACCACGGGCGCCTGTCTGGCCGCTCTGGGGCACCGCGTGGTGTGCGCGGACGCCGACCTCCGCAAGGTGGAGCGGCTGCGGCGGGCCGAGGTCGACATCCTGGAGCCCGGGCTGCCGGAACTCGTCGCGGACGGAGTGGAGTCCGGACGGCTGGAGTTCGTCCACGAGACACCGGCCGCCGTCGCGGGCGCCGGTGTGGTCTTCCTCTGTCTGCCGACCCCGATGGGCGTCGGCGGCGCCGCCGATCTGGCCGCAGTCGAGGCCGTGGCGGACGAGATCCGTACGGTACTGGCGCACGGGGCCGTGGTGGTCAACAAGTCCACCGTGCCGGTCGGCACCGCCGAGCGGGTCGCCGCGCTCATCGGCCGGCCCGATGTGAGCGTGGTGAGCAACCCGGAGTTCCTCCGCGAGGGCCGGGCGGTCCAGGACTTCCGCCGGCCCGACCGGATCGTCGTCGGTGCCGCCGACCCGGACGCCGCGCGGCGCGTGGCCGCTCTCTACGCCGAACTCGACGCGCCCCTGGTGGTCACCGACGCCGCCAGCGCGGAACTCACCAAGTACGCCGCCAACTTCTTCCTGGCGATGAAGCTCTCGTTCGCGAACAACCTGGCCACGGTCTGCGAGCGGTTCGACGCGGATGTCGACGATGTCATCGCCGGTCTCGGCCACGACCCGCGCATCGGCGCGGCGTTCCTCCAGCCCGGGCCCGGCTGGGGCGGCTCGTGCCTGCCGAAGGACACCCACGCGCTGCTGACCGTCTGCGAGGAGTCCGGGGTGGAGTTCCCGCTGCTGCGGGCCACCATCGAGACCAATGTCCGGCATCAGCGGCAGCTCGTGGAGCGGGTGGTGGCGGGCTGCTCCCCGGGGGACGGCTCGCTGCGCGGTGTACGTCTGGCCCTGCTCGGGCTGACGTTCAAGGCCGGCACCTCCGACCTCCGGGACTCGCCGGCCCTCGCCATCGCCCGGCTGCTCAAGGAGCGGGGCGCCGAGCTGTGCGCCTACGACCCCGCTCTGAGCGAGTCCCGCCCCGACCTCAGTGATCTGCTCACCCTCGCCGGCACACCCGAGGAGGCGGTACGGGACGCCCGTGCCGCTGTCGTCCTCACCGAGTGGCCGCACTTCCGCGACCTCGACTGGGAGACGATCGCCGGGCTGCTGACGTCCCCGGTGGTCTACGACTTCCGCAATCTCCTCGATCCCCGCCGGCTCGGCCGTGCCCGGCTGACCTGGGAGGGCATCGGCCGCTCGTTCGCGATGGCGGGCTGACGGCCGGCGGTCCGGCCGCCGGGGCGCCCCATTCCCCGTACCCTCCGCCTCCGCCTCCGCCGCGCGCCCGCGCCCGGAGCCTCCCGGCTGATCCACGAGAGAACAACCAGAGAAAGGCGTCATTCGTGCGCGTCATGATCACCACCGTCGGCAGCCCTTCGCACGGGCGTGCCCAGCTCCCCCTGGTCCGGGCGCTCGCCGCGGCCGGCCATGAGGTGCTGGCGGTCACCACCGAACCCACCGCCTCGGTCTTCGCCCAGGAGAACGTCCGGGTGACGAGTTCCATCAAGGACTTCATCCCGGGCGACCACGCCGCCGTCCGTCTGAAGGAGATCTCCGCGCGCACGGATCTGGAGGAGAGCGAGCGGAACGCGCTGATCGTCGACGAGCTGTCGCGGACGCTCTCCGGCCGGATGGCCGAGGATCTGCTGGAGGCCGTGCTCCCGGAGGCCCGGGAGTTCCGGCCCGATCTGATCCTCCGCGACGGCATGGACATGAGCAGTGTCCTCATCGGGCAGATGTTCGGCATCCCGCAGCTGCCCACCCCGTCCGGGGCCAGCAACAGCATGAACCCCGCCGAGATCCTGCCGGGCCTCAATGTCCTGCGGGCCAAGCACGGACTGCCCACCGACGAGAGCCCGCTGTCGATCGTCCCGCACGGGCGCATCGACTACGTGCCCTCGGAGTTCACCTTCGCCGCGTATCTGCCGGCCTCGTTCTCGTACCGGCAGACGGTGACCGTGGACCGCGATTCCGTGCTGCCGCGGTGGGTGGTGGATCTGCCCACCGACCGTCCGCTGGTCTTCGCCGCCCTCGGCACCGCGCTGCCCATGCTGCACCAGATGCTCAACCAGGAGGAGCCGCCGGAGCTGCCCTTCACCGTCCAGGACCCGGTCACCACCCTGCGCTCGCTGATCGGGGCGGCGGCCCTGCTGGAGGAGTGCACGGTCATCGTGGCCACTGCCGGGCTGCCCACGGACACCGACGCCCTGCCGCCGCATGTCCACCTCACCGACCGGCTGCCGCAGCCGCTGCTGCTGGAGGCCTGCGACCTGCTGCTCACCCACGGCGGGTTCAACAGCATCCGGGAGTCGCTGCGCACGGCCACGCCCATGGCGATCCTGCCCCAGTTCGGGGACCAGCCGGGCAACGCCCTGCGGGTCGAGGAGCTGGGGCTGGGCCGTCTGATCACCGACACCACGGCCGACGGCATCGCCGGGGTCTGTCGTGCGGTGCTGGCCGACCCCGCGATCGGCGCACGGGCCCGCCGGGCGCGGCTCGCGATGCTGGCACTGCCGGAGATCGAGGCCGCCGTCGCCGATCTGGAGGCGCTCGTCGCGTAGCGCATCCGCTCGCCGGTGAGCCGGGGCCCGCGAGGGCCCCGGCTCCCGTGGCTCCCCCGCCCCCTCGAATCGACGCACCGCCCCGACGCGCGGCAGAGAAGGTTTCCATGGCTCCCCCACCTCCCCCGACCGCCGGGGCCGTGGCCCCGGCCCGGCCGTGCGCACGGCCGGGCCGCGCCGCCCCCGCCCCGTCCAGCGCGCGGGTGACGACATGACCTCATCGGGCACGGCCGCCCACGGCACGGAGGACGGCGCGGGCGGCGGCCCGAACACCCCGGTCCGGCTGACCCACCGGCAGATCGTCACCGTTCTCTGGGGTCTGATGCTGGGGATGTTCCTCGGCGCGCTCGACCAGATGGTGGTGGCCTCCGCGCTGCGCACCATCGCCGACGACCTCCAGGGGCTGACCGCCCAGGCGTGGGTGACCACGGCGTATCTGGTGGCCGCCACCATCGCGACCCCGCTGTACGGAAAGCTCTCCGACATCTACGGCCGCCGGCCGGTCTATCTGAGCGCGATCGTCATCTTCACCGTGGGTTCGCTGCTGTGCGGGTTCGCCGACTCCATCCACCAGCTCGCGGGCTTCCGCGCGGTGCAGGGGCTCGGCGGCGGCGGGCTGATGTCCCTCGCCATGACGATCATCGCCGACATCACCTCGCCCCGGGAGCGCGGCCGTTACCAGGGCTACATCACGGCCGTCTTCGCCGGCGCGAGCGTGGCCGGTCCGCTGGTGGGCGGGGTCTTCGCGGAGCGCTCCACCCTGCTCGGGCTCGACGGCTGGCGCTGGATCTTCCTGATCAATGTGCCGCTGGCGGCGCTCGCCATCGCCGTGGTGCTGCGGGTGCTGCATGTGCCGCACCGGCCGGTGCGGCACCGGCTGGACTACGGCGGGGCGGCGGCGCTCGCGGTGGGCATCGTTCCGCTGCTCGTCGTCGCCGAGCAGGGGCGGGGCTGGGGGTGGGGCTCCCCCAGGACGCTGGCGCTGTGCGCCGTCGGGGTGGCCGGCCTCGCGGTCTTCGTCCTGGTGGAGCGGAGGATGGGCGACGCCGCCCTGCTGCCGCTGCGGCTCTTCGGCATCAAGGCGTTCCGGCTGGGCTCTCTGCTGCACTTCATCGTCGGCACGGTGATGTTCGGCTCGATGGCGATGCTTCCGCTGTACCTTCAGCTCGCCCAGGGGATGAGCCCGATCGGCGCGGGGCTGGCCACCCTGCCCATGGTGGTGGCGAATGTGGTCGTCACCCTGGCGGTGGGCCGGCTGATAGCGCGGACGGGGAAGTTCAAGGTGCATCTGGTGGCGGGGATCGCCGCCTTCGCGGTGGCCATGCTGGTGTTCGCGACGCTCCGGGTGGAGACGCCGCTGTGGTGGGTCTCCGTCGGCATGCTGTTCATGGGCGCGGGGATGGGTGCGGCGATGCAGACGATCACCATCCTCGCCCAGTCCGACGTGCCCCAGGGGGACATGGGGGCGGCGACCGCTTCGGTGAACTTCTTCCGCTCGAACGGCGGCACGGTGGGCACCGCCGCTTTCCTCTCCATCTTCTTCTCGCTGGCGGGCCCCAGGATCAGCGCGGGGCTCGCCGACGCCGGTGAGGACCCGGCGTTCCGCCGGCTGGCCGGCGAGCCGGCCAACGCGGGGCCGCTGGAGGAGGTGGTGCGCGCCGACGGCGGGGTGAACCTGGAGGACTCGGCCTTCCTCCACGGCCTGGACGCGCCGGTCGCCCTGCCGTTCGTGGAGGGGTATGTCAGCGCCGCGCAGCCGGTGTTCCTCACCGGCGCCGCCGTGGCCCTGATCGCCGTGGCGATCGCCGCGTGGCGGGTGCCGGACACCAGGCTCTCCGCCGACTAGGGAGTTTCTTTCGGATCGGGCCGCGGAGACGGCGGAGAGGGCGGCCGGACAACCGTCGCGTGGTTGTCGGGTCCGCCCCCTCCGCCGCGTGGGGCTACTCGCTCGGCAGCTCGATCGACTGGGAGTGGCGGAAGAAGTTCCGCGGGTCCCACTTCGCCTTGATCTGCTGGAGCCTCGGGTAGTTGTCCTTGTAGTACAGCACGTGGTGGGACGTGCCCGACCGGTTGAACGAGGGATCGCTCAGGTCGTTGTCCGGGTAGTTGATGTAGCAGCCGTCGGTGATCCCGTTCGGCACCGGGACACCACCCGTGTCGGCGTACAGGTCCTGGTAGAGCGAGCGCATCCAGTTGATGTTCCGCTCGTCGTCCTCGGCCTGGTGCCAGTACGACTCGAAGTACACCAGCAGCAGGGCGTCGCGGTGGGTGACCGCGGTGTCCTCGTCCTCCAGATCGGTGATCCGGCCCAGCACGGAGTTGATCACCAGGAAGGTGTACGGGTTGGGGTTCTTGATCTCCGTCAGATACCGGTAGATGGTGGCGATCTGGTGATCGGGGAAGGCGTCCTTCATATACGTCGACTTGTGGCAGGTCCGCAGGTTGGGGCTGGTGATCGTCTCACCCGCGGTCATGGTCTGCCCGGTCGCCTTCAGGAACGGCTGCTCCGAGATGTTGTTCATCACCGGCTGGACGCCCAGCGCCTCGGCGGCGAAGTCGATGAAGTCGTCCACCAGCTTCCGCGCGTTGGGCAGGGTCGAGTCCATCTGCGCGACCACATTGAAGGTGCCCTTGTCGGAGTGCTGGACGAAGATCCAGTGACCGAGGTCGAGATAGGGCGAGTCGGTGGAGCCGTGCTCCTTGGACCAGTCGGCGTACGCCCGGAAGAAGGAGGCGAACCCCTCCTCCGTGATGGTGTCCCACGCCCAGGCCGCGAAGATGGAGTAGACGCTGGACGGCGCCTTGGGGAGCAGGTCGCCCGGGTCGCCCTCGGCGTCGCGGCTGCGCATCCAGAAGCGGGTGACCACACCGAAGTTGCCGCCGCCGCCACCGGCGATGGCCCAGGCCAGGTCGTGGTTGGGGTCCTCCGGGTCACGGGTGGCGACCACCGCCCGGACCTCGCCGTCCGCGTCCACGGTGACGACCTCGACCGCGTACATGTGGTCGCTGACGATGCCGTACGGGCGGGAGAGGATGCCGTAGCCGCCGCCGGAGATGTGTCCGCCGGCGCCCGTGTTGTAACAGCCGCCGCCGGGGAGGGTGACTCCCCAGCCGAGGTACAGCTTCTCGTAGATCTTGAGGAGGGTGGCGCCGGGCTCGATGACGAAGGCGTTGTACTCCTCGTCGAAGTCGACCTGGTCCATCAGCCGCAGATCGACGATGATCTCGGTGTCGTCGTTGAAGACGAGGTTCTCGCAACTGTGTCCGCCGCTGCGGAGCGAGATCATCTTGTCGTCGCGGACCGCCTCCCGGACGATCTCGACGACCTGCGCGGTGGTGGCCGGCAGCCGGACGGACTCGGGGGACGCCACATGGCGGTTGTTGCCGTGACCTCTGACCATGCTCGGGTAGCGCGGGTCGTCGGGCGTCACGGTGGGGATGGCACCGGCGGGCTGCCGGCGTGGTGTGCTGTGCGGGGCCGAGGTGGCCGCAGGGGAGTCTGCCCCGCCCGTGGCCCCGCCGCCGGACGCGGCGCCCTCGGTATCCGTCCCGGCCAGAAACCCTCGCTTGTCCACGTGCTTCACACTCCCGCGTATCGTGAGCCGGCCTCTGTGAGCTGTCTCTGCCTGCTGCGCTCCCACCCTCGCGGTCGCGCACCGGATACCGGGCAACTCCCCTGAGTATTTGTCAGGTCCGCCGGGGCCGTCCGGGAACCCGCGGGAAGCGGTCCCCGGACGGCGTGCTCACCGGGTGAAGATGTCCCGGTCCCGGGCGGGCAGCGCGGACAGCACGGCGGGTTCGAGCCAGGACAGGACCCTGGTCAGCACCCGCATCGCGGTGGCCAGGTCCTCGGTGCCCACCAGCTCCCGCATCTCCCGCTGGAGCCCGGAGACGACCGCGTACACCTCCGGTTCGAGCGCCCGGCCGGAGGCCGTGAGGGTGATGATCTGCCGGCGGCCGTCGGCCGGGTCCGGGGAGCGCAGTACCAGCCCCGCGCGCTCCAGATCGCCCAGGAGCAGGGTCCCGGACGGTCTGGCGAGGGCGAGCGAGGTCACGAAGTCGTGCTGGTGCATGCGTCCTTCGGGGGAACGCCAGAGTCTGACGAGCGCCGCGGCCTGGGCGTAGGTGACGCCCAGGGGCCGCAGCGCACCCGACAGACGGTCCTGGACGAGCCGTGAGGTCAGCGTCAGCAGACCGCTGAGGTGATTCTCCGACCCGAGGAACGCGCCCTCACCGTTGTCCGCCACCTAAACGAGATTACCCTTGCGGGCGCGCCAGCTCGCGGACTGGCTGTGCCGCTCCACCATCACGATCTCCTCGCACCCCAACTCCGCGAGCAGGGCGGGGTGGTCGGCCCGGGAGTAGTCGAGCATGAAGGGCTCGACATTGTTCCGGACCATGCCCTCGCGCTGCCGCCAGTCCCGCTCGTTCTCCGGGATGGCCCAGTCGAAGAAGCCCAGGAATCCGCCGGGTGCGCAGACCCTCACCATCTCCCGGACGGTCCGGTCGATCTGGTAGGCGGGCATCTCGTGCAGCAGATGGGACTCGTGGACCACGTCGAACTCGCCGTCGCCGAAGTACGACAGATCGCCGGAGTCCATGTGGTAGAAGCTGACGTTCTCCAGGCCCAGCTCCCTGGCCCGCGCGCGTGCCCAGCGCAGCACGGAGGGGGAGAGATCGACCCCGATCACCTCGGCGTCGGGGAAGACCTGGGCGTAGACGAAGGCCGTGGCCCCGGTGCCCGCGCCGACCTCCAGGACGCGCCGGGGGCGCACCCCCCGGTCGAGCACCTGGCTCTGCACCCACCACTGGATCTGTTCGCGCTTGCCGAGCGGGAAGTCCTCGGCCATCCGCTCCAGCCGGTACCCCATGGACGGGTGCATCCAGTGCAGTCCGTTCATGTGGTGGACGGGGTTGGAGATGTAGTACGAGGGGAAGTCGGCCGGCCGTTCCTGTCCCGGGGCCAGCAGATCGGAGAGGTCGCCGGGGCCGGTGGCCTTCGGTGCCCGGTGCATCTCCCACCGGATGATCGCGCGGGAGAGCCTGGGGTGCTTCCTGGCCAGCCGCAGGGAGAGCAGGGTGGGCTTCCAGCCCTCGGGCAGGGGTGGTCGCGGACGGGTCGTCTGATCAGCCATCGCTCTCCTCCGGGCCGGGCACATACCTCGGGTGGTCGAGGTAGCGGGGGGTGTCGGGTGTTTCGAGGTTCTGCTCGCTGACGCACCGTTCGTTGGGGGCCTGGATCTTGATGATGTTGTTGTCGGGGTCGAGGAGGGTGAGGAGCCGGCCGTACTGGCCCTTGAACTCGGGGGTGAAGTACGGCACTCCCATGGCCTCCAGATGGGCCTTGGCCCGGGTGAGGTCATCCACCTGGAAGGTCACCGAGACGGGGGTGTCCCACACATCGGCGGGCTTCCCGCTCGGCACTCCCCGGCCGGTGATCTCGATCCGGCGGTTGTCCGGGCCCACCAGGACGGCCATGCGGAAGGGCCGGTGGGGCACCCGGATGGGGATGTCGAACTCCAGCTTGAAGCCGAGGACATTGCGGTACCAGCGCACGGCCCGGGGCTGGTCGGTGGAGCGGATGGTGATCATGCTGGTGCGCCAGAGGATCGAGTCGTCGCTCTGCGAGGGTTCGCGCTCCAGCCAGAGGGGTGCGGTCACGAGCCCGCCGCCCTGAGCGCGGCGTCGGCCTTGAGGGTGGCCTCGGGGCCCATGAGGTCGGAGGCGAGCGGGCCGAGGAGCCGGTCGAAGAACGCGTCCCGGTCGGTGCGCCACTCCGCCTCGGCCCCGGCGGGGATCACATAGCTCTCGGCCGCGTTCTCGGGCAGGGTGCCGCCGTCGGTGAGCAGCCGCTCCAGTACGCGGACCCGGTCGCGCAGGACATAGGTCTCGCCGGCGAGGGCGAGGACCATGCCGAGGAGCTTGTCGATGGCGGGGTCGTCGAAGAAGACCATCTGGCCGTCGACGATCCTGGGTGCTTGCTTCATGCGGGCTTCCTTCCCGTGACCAGCCGCCAGCCGCCGGCCCGGGCCCTGCGGGGGTCCGGGGGCGCGGCGGAGGCGTAGGACTTCTTGTCGCCGTGCCGGAACGCGTCCACGACCGTCGTGCTGACCTCGGTGTAGCCCGCGTCGATGAGGGGCTTCTCCAGATCCGATCTGAAGAAGTCCGACATATACGGCTCATTGTTGATATGGGCGTGCCAGTCCATCATGAACAGGCCGTAGGTGGAGGGGAGTTCACCGGCGGTGTAGATGGCGAACCGTCCATCGGGCGCCAGCAGCCGGAAGCTCTCCCGGATGATCGCCGCGATCTTCTCGGCCGGCATCTCGTGGAAGATCATGGTGGAGGTGGCGAGCTGGAACGAGCCGGACGCGAGTCCGGTGGCGGAGGCGTCCTTCTGGAGGAAGCGGATGTCCAGGCCCCGGTCGGCGGCCTTGAGATGGGCCCACTTCAGGAAGGGGGCCGCCAGGTCGACCCCGATGACCTCGGCGCCCGGGAAGGCCTCCGCGAGGCCGAAGGTGCCATCGCCGGTGCCGCAGCCCAGATCGATGATCCGCCGGTAGGGGCCCTTGGGGAGCGCCTCGGTCTTCGCCCGGTGGATGGAGCCGACGTTCTCCAGGCCCGCGAAGTGGATGCGGGTGCCGAAGTCGTAGACCGGTCCGTCCAGGTCGTCGCGCCAGTAGCCGCCCTTCTCCAGGTGGTAGTCCGTGTCCGCGTAGTACGCGGGCATCTCCAGGGCGGGGTCCAGCTCCAGCCCCTCGATGGCGGCGATCCGCTCCTCCAGCTCGGCCCGGTGCCCCTCGATGTACGCGTGGGTGCCGTGCGGTCCGTACTTCATCAGCAGCTGGGTGTGGCGCTGGAGGTACATGAAGTACCGGAAGAGCGGGGATTCCTCGATGACCTCCCCGATCTCGGTGGTCTCCTCGGGGGCCCGGCCGTGCGCCGCCTCCCAGCCGGCGGCCCGGCTGTCGAAGGCGTCGAGGAGGGGGTGGTGGAGTCCGGCCCAGCCGATGCGCAGCCCCAGATAGAAGTCGAGATAGGCGCGGTCCGTGCCCGTGACGGGCTGGTCGTTGAGTCCAAGCATGATCGTTTCTCCTGTTCTCCTTAACGGCTGGTGAGGCTCACGCCGCGCAGATTCAGCCGGCCGAGGAGCAGGGCCTTCTCATCGAGGCCGCTGACCTCCGCCCTGCGGGCGACGAGGAGTTTGGGGTAGACCGGGGGCAGCTCGACGGCCTCCTCGGTCAGCATCCGGTTGAGTCCGCTCGCCAGCCGGGTCCGCTCGGCCTCGTCCGATGTGGCGAAGAGCCGGGCGAAATCCCGGTCGAAGGCACGGTCGCGGAAGCCCGGGTTCTGCCGGGAGGCGGCCCGGTACACGGTGAACTGGGAGAGCGGCATGGCGCCGCCGACCAGGCCGTACTCCTGGACGGTGAGGGACATGTCGTAGTCCCGGATCAGCCAGCGGCGGTTCCAGTTCGCCGGGTCGGCCACATCCAGGCTCACCTTGATGCCGAGCCTGCCCCAGTTCTCGGCGTAGACCTGGGCGATGTCCCGGGCGGCGCCGCTGGTGGAGACCATGATCTTGAATGTGGTGTCCCTGGCGGCGCCCGACCGCTCCAGCAGCTCCCGGGCCCGGGAGAGATCGGGTTCCGCCGGGTAGGGCCGGTAGCCGGGGTCGTGGCCGACGACATTGGGGCCGAGCGGGCCCTGGGCGGTCAGCGCCTCACCGTGGAAGACGGCCTCGCGCACCCCCTCGCGGTCCATGGCGAAGGCGAGCGCCCTGCGGAAGTCCGGGTGGTCGAAGGGCTTGCGGGTCATATTGAGCATGGCCCGGATGCCGCCGGTCCCCTGGACTCCGTGGAGCCGCAGCGAGCGGTCGCGGGTGATCCCCGCGATATCGACGGGCTGCACCCCGGTGGCGATGTGGATTCTGCCCTCGCGGAGGTTGACCAGCCGGGTGGAGGGGTCGGGCACCGAGGTCATCACGATCGCCGACAGCTTCGGCCGGGGGCCCCAGTGGCCGTCGAACCTGGTCAGCCGCATGGACTGGCCGGTGACGACCTTGTCCACCCGGAAGGGCCCGGTGGCCACCAGCTTGGCCTTCTCCGCGATGAAGTCCCGGTGGCTGATGGGGATACGGGCCAGCTGGTCCGGGAGGATGCCGTACGGGCCGGTCAGCTCCAGCCGTACCGTCGCCGGGTCCACCACGACGGCGCGCTTGAACCAGGGGGCGAGCAGGGAGAGGAACTGGCTCCTGCCCCGGCTGCCGGGGATGAAGTTGAAGCTCGCCGCGACATGCTCGGCGGTGAGGTCGTCACCGTTGTGGAACCGTACGCCCTCGCGCAGCCGGACCGTCCAGGACAGCCCGCCCGGGCCGGGCTCGGGCAGGGCGGTGGCCAGGTGCGGGACGAGCCGGCCGGCCGGGTCGTGGGTGAGCAGGGCGTCGGTGGCGGGCTCGGTGACCCAGCGGACGTTCTGGGAGTTGGAGTAGAGCGGCGCGAACCCCACCGGCACCTCGAAGAGCCCGACGGAGAGGGTGTCGGAGCCGCCCGGCGAGGCGGACTCCTCGGCGCCGGCGCACCCGGCGAGCGCGGCTCCGGCGGCGACGGCGGAGGTGAGGCGCAGGACATCGCGTCTGGAGTGGCCTTCGAGAAGGGTCATGACGGGCTCCATGCTGTGAGATGGCAGGCAGTGAGATGCCCGTCGCCGACGGGCCGGGCGGGCGGCCGGGTCCGCGCGCACTCGGGCAGGACATGCGGGCAGCGGGTGCGGAAGCGGCAGCCGCTCGGCGGGTCGACCGCCGACGGCACCTCCCCGGAGAGCGGGAGGAGTTCCTTGCGGCGCCGGGGGTCGGGCAGCGGCACCGAGTCCAGGAGCGAGCGGGTGTAGGGGTGGGCGGGGCGGTCGAAGACCTCATCGGCCTCCCCCGACTCGACGACGTGCCCCAGATACATCACCAGCACCTGGTCGGCGAGGAGCCGGGCCACATCGATCTCATGGGTGATCAGGAGATAGGTCAGCCCCAGGTCGTCGCGGAGATCGCAGAGCAGATTGACCAGGCCCGCCTTGACGCTGACGTCGAGACTCGCCGTCGGCTCGTCGAGCACCAGGAGCCGGGGCCGGGCGGCGAGCGCGCGGGCGATGGTGACGCGCTGGAGTTCCCCGCCGCTGACATCCGCCGGATAGCGCAGCAGGAAGTCCGCGGGGAGGCCGGTGAGGTCGAGCAGCTCCCGGACCCGGGCGGCGCGCCCTTTGCGGTCCAGATCGGGGCGGTGGATGAGCAGGGGCTGCTGGAGCGCGTGCCCGATGGTCTTGCGCCGGTTCAGCGCCGACCACGGGTTCTGCGCCACGAGCTGTACCCGCCGCTCCCCCGGGATCGTGATCGAGCCGGAGGTGGGATCGGTGAGCCCGAGGAGCAGCCGGGCCACGGTGGACTTGCCGCAGCCGGACTCGCCGATGATGGCGAGGGTCTCGCCCTCGGCCACCCGGAAGCCGACATCGTCGACCGCGTGGACGGTGCGCGCGGCCCCGCTCCGGAACCAGGAGCCGGGGGTTCTGCCCTGGCGGAGGGAGAAGTGCTTGGTCAGGCCCTGGGCCTCGACGGCGGTCGTCATGCCGCGGCCTCCGTGGTGTTCCGGGCGCCGGCGGCGTCCTCGGGGAAGTGGCAGCGCACGACCGCGCCGCCCGTCTGTCTCGCCTCGGGCTCCTGCTCACGGCAGCGGGCCTCGGCCCGGGGGCAGCGGGGGGCGAACGGGCAGCCCGGCAGCCGGTTGGCGCCGGCGGCCGTCCCCCCGATCACCGCGATGCGCTCGCCCCGCCGGTAGCGGCTGGGCAGGGCCCGCAGCAGGGCCCGGGTGTAGGGGTGGCGGGGGTGGTCGAACAGCTCCCCGATCGGGGCGGTCTCGACCAGCCGGCCCGCGTACATCACCCCGACCCGGTCGCAGACCTGGGCGATCACCCCCAGGTCGTGGCTGACGAAGACGACTCCGAGTCCGAGGCGCTCGCGCAGATCCAGGATGAGCCGGAGCACCTGGGCCTGGACGGTGGCGTCCAGGGTGGTGGTGGGCTCGTCGGCGAGGAGCAGGGACGGCCGCCGGGCCAGCGCGGAGAGCATGATCAGCAGCCGTTGGAGCTGTCCGCCGGAGAACTCGAAGGGGTAGCCGTCGAGCCGTTCGGCGACCGCGCGCAGCCCCACCTGGCCGAGGAGGTCCTCGACCTCGGACTGCGGCATGTCCCCGAGGAACCAGCGGAGCTGTTTGCGCAGCGGGGTGACCTGGCTCAGCGAGGTCATGGGGCGCTGGGGGATGAGCCCGATGCCGGTGCCCCGGACTCCGCGCAGCCCGGCGGCGTTCAGCGCCATCAGGTCGGTGCCCTGGAACTCCAGCCGGCGGGCGCCGGCGACGGCGACTCCGGGCAGCAGCCGCATGACGGCCGAGAGCACGGTGCTCTTGCCGCTGCCCGACTCGCCCACCAGCCCCAGGACTTCACCGGGCGCGAGGTCGAACGACACGCCCCGGACGGCCGGGACCCGGCCCCGGGCGGTGTCGAAGACCACGTCCAGATCACGGACGGTGAGCAGGGGTTCGGTCCGCATGGGCGCTCCCGTGGTGCTTGTGCGGCGGTCTGCCGGGTCTCGTGGGGAGCCGGGGATCTCCATCAGCGCTCCCCCCGGTCGAGGAGGTCGTTGGCACCGTCACCGAGGAGGCCGAAGCCGACGGTGGCGACGAGCAGGACCAGGCCGGGCATGACGCAGTACCACCAGGCGCCGGCCATCATGTAGCGGGTGGCGTCGGCGATGACTCCGCCGAGCGTGGGGGTGGGCGGCTGCACTCCGACCCCGAGGAAGCCGAGGGCCCCCTCGGCGAACACCGCGACCGCCATCCACAGACAGCTCTGCACGATGACCGGCGGGAGGACGTTGACCATCAGCTCATCCATGATCACCCGGCGCCGGGAGACCCCGAGGAGCCGGAGCGCCGGGATGTAGTCCTCCTGGACCTCGGCGAGGGTGGCCGCGCGGGCGACCCGGGCGAAGTAGGGGGTGGCCGCGATGGCGATCAGCAGGATGATCTTCCCGGCGGCGCTGACCTCGATGGGGCCGAGGTGGAAGGAGGTGACCCCGGTGACGCCGAGCACCACCATGGCGAAGACGAAGAGCGGCACCGTCTGGATCGCCTCGAAGACCCGCATGATCAGTTCGTCCGGCCAGCGGCCGGCGAAGTAGCCCGCGCAGACACCCAGCGGCAGGGCGAAGACCAGGCCGATGCCGACGCTGATCACGGCGACCAGGACGGAGACCCGGGCGCCGGCCGCCACCCGGGAGAGCAGATCGCGCCCGAGGTGGTCGGTGCCGAACCAGTGGGCGGCCGAGGGAGCGGCCAGGGGGTCCCCGGTGCGCTCCAGCGGGTCGACGGTGAGCATCGGGCCGAGGACCGCGAGGAGCAGATAGCCGAGGACGAGGGTGACCCCGATGACCGTCATCCCGCTGACATGGCGGCCTCTGACGACGAGCCGGCGTCGGTGACCGGCCCGCGCACGGGTGGGAGAGATGGTGGTCATGGCTCAGGCACCTGCGAATTTCTGCCGGACGCGAGGGTTCAGGGCCGCGTAGAGGATGTCGACGATCAGATTCGCGAGCAGGAAGAAGACGGCGAGCGAGAGCGTGGCACCGACGGCCAGCGGATAGTCCTGCCGGCGGATGCTGTCGACCAGGAGCCGTCCCATGCCGGGCAGGTTGAAGAGGTTCTCGATGAGGACCGAGCCGCTCAGCATCACGCCGACCAGCTGGCCCACCACCGCTGTGGTGGGGAGCAGCGAGTTGCGGAAGGCGAGCGAGCGGTTGATCCGCCGCTCCGGCAGGCCCATGGCCCGGCCGAACCGCACATAGTCGGTGCGCACCGACTCGATCATCGAGACCCGCAGGGTGTTGGCGGTGACACCGAAGGTGCCGAGGCCGAGCACGAAGGCGGGCAGGACGAGGGAGCGCAGATGCCCCAGGGGGTCCTCGGCGATCCCCACCCAGCCGCTGGACGGCAGCACTCCGGGCAGATAGAGCCCGAAGAGCAGCACGAGCAGGGCGCCGAGCCAGAAGCTGGGGACGGCGATGGAGAGGTTGCCGATGATCCGGACGGCCGCGTCCACCGGGGTGTCCCGGCGGGCGGCGGCGACCCGTCCCGCGATCAGGGCGAGCGGTATCCAGAAGAGCAGGGACACCAGGGTGAGTTCGAGGGTGATCGGGAGTCTGAGCAGCAGCTCGTGGGAGACGGTGTCCCCGGTGAAGATCGATTCGCCGAGGTCTCCGGTGAGGACGCGGCCCAGTTCGGTCGCGTACTGCACCATCAGCGGCTGGTCCAGGCCGAGTTCGCGCTCCACATGGGCGATCTCGGCCGGGGAGGCGTCCGCGCCGACGATCAGATAGGCCGGACTCCCCGGGGCCATGCGCATCAGGAAGAAGACAAGGGTCAGGACGATGAGAAGGACCACCGCCATGGCGGTGGCACGGCGGAGTACGTGGGCTGCCAACGGAGCCTCACTTCCGTTAGGTTACCTAACTGATGGACTGGGCCGGGGAGCGGGAGCCCCTCCGGCCCGCGCAGTCCTCACGGTGTGGGTGAGTAGTGCTCTCTGAACAGGCGGAAGGCGGCGATCAGCTCGGGGTCGTGGTCCTCGGAGCCCTCGGGCCTGAGCAGTCCGAAGCGGAAGGCGCCTTCGCCCTTCTCGTTGTGGAGCACGACCCAGTACTCGGTCCGTCCCGAGTGCCGGCCCGGGCCCTCGCCGAAGACCGGGCGCCACCGGGTCTTCCGGGAGAAGTGCAGCTCGGGGCCGTCGAAGTAGTTGACGTAGTTCTCGGAGACCTGCCAGTGGGTGAAGTGCTCCCTGGCCTCGGCCATGGCCTCGCCGGTGGAGCCGCCGAAGACCGCCAGGTGGACCCGGCCGAGCCGTTTGAGGTCGAAGAGGAAGTCGACGATGTTCAGCCGGGGGGCGAGCGCGTCCAGGGCCTCGGCCGGTGCGAGGTCGCCGCCGAGGACCTCGACGGCCCGGCCGGAGTGGTCGTGCCGGCCGAGGAGTTCGGTGACGACGGCGGCCACATCGGCGCGGCTGACCTTTCCCCGGCCGAGCCCGTTGCCGAGCCGCACCCGGCCCGTCGGCTCCTCGTCGGTGAGCCCGCCGGGCCGCAGTACGGTCCAGTCCAGACCGCTGCCGGCGAGGTGGGCCTCGGCCTTCGCCTTGATCTCCAGATAGGGGCGGAGGAAGTCCGGGGAGCGCTCGGGGTTGTCGGTGCCCTTGGAGGTCACCAGGACGAAACGTTTCACCCCCTGGCGTACCGAGGCGTCGATCAGGGCGGCCGCCGCGGTGTGGTCCAGGGCGCCGGCCACTTCCACGGAGCCGCCGCCGGGGCCGGCCAGCCAGACGACCGCGTCGGCGCCGGCGACGGCCCGGTCCAGGTCGGCCGCGGAGGCGGCGACCAGATCGCAGGGCAGGGACTCGGCGCCGGGAACGGGTGCGTCGGAACGGGTCAGCGCCCGGGTGGCGTGCCCGGCGGCGGTCAGCAGCGGGATGAGACGGCGACCGGTGCGACCGGTCGCGCCCGCGACGACGATGAGCATGGAGGGGCTCCTCTGGTGGGGTGGAGTGGGATGGTGCGGGGGCCGGATGCGGCCCGCGCGGGGCCGGGTGCAAGGGGCCCGCGGGGCGGGGTGCAAGGGACCGGCGGGGCCGGCGGGAAGCGGGCCGGGTGGGTCGGATCGCACCGGATCGCGCGGTGCCGGAGGGAAACGGAGGCGAGTCGGATCGGGAGTGGACCGGATCGGGATCGGGACGGGTGGGAGGGGTGGGAAGGGGTGGTCAGAAGTCGTAGCCGGGGGGAATCCCCGGTTCCGTCGAGGTCCAGACGCTCTTGGTCCAGGTGTAGAGGCGCACCGCGTCCGGGCCGCCCTCCCTGCCGTACCCCGAGCGGTCGACCCCGCCGAACGGCACGCTGTCCGAGAGCATCCGGTAGGTGTTGAGCCAGACCGTGCCCGCGCGCAGCCGGTGGGCCATACGGTGGGCCCGGCCGAGATCCGTGGTCCAGACCCCGGCGGCGAGCCCGAAGTCGGTGGCGTGGGCCAGCTCCACCGCCTCCTCCTCGGTGGAGAAGGGCAGCACCGCGAGGACCGGTCCGAAGATCTCCTCCCGCATCACCCGCATCCCGGGGTCGACCCCCGTGAACAGGGTCGGCGGCACATAGAAGCCGCCGGATTCCGGGCCCGGGCAGACGGCCTCGGCCGCGAGCGTCGCGCCCTCGTCGAGACCGGCCCGGATCATGGCGAGGGTCTTGTCCCGCTGCCCCGGGGTGACCTGCGGACCGACCTGGGTGCGCGGATCGCGCGGATCGCCGACCCGCAGCCCCGCCACGGCCCCGGTCAGCCGCGCCACAAAGGTCTCGTACACCTCGCGCTGGACCAGCAGCCGGGAGCCCGCGATGCACATCTGGCCGGTGGCGCTGAACGCGCCGAGGAGTACGGAGGCGAGCGCGGCGTCGAGATCCGCGTCGGCGAAGACGATCTGCGGCGACTTGCCGCCCAGCTCCATGGCGACGGGGGTGAGGTGCTCGGCGGCGGCCCGGGCGATCACCCGGCCGGTGGCGTCGGCGCCGGTGAAGACGATCAGATCGGCCCTCGGGTCGGAGACCAGCGCCCGGCCGGTCTCCGCGCCCCCGGTGAGCACCTGCGCCATCCCCTCGGGCAGCCCCGCCTCCGCCAGCACCCCGGCGAGCATCAGCGCGGTCAGCGGCGTCTCCTCGGCGGGCTTGAGCAGGCTCACATTGCCGAAGGCCAGCGCGGGGGCGATCTTCTTCGCGGCGAAGACATAGGGCACGTTCCAGGGGATGACCCCGACGGCCACCCCGTACGGCTCGCGCCGGGTGTACGTGTGGAACGGCCCTGCCACATCGAGGGTGTCCCCGGTGACCTTGTCCGCGAGTCCGCCGTAGTACGCGAAACAGGCGGCGGCCCGGCCCGCCTCGCGCCGGGTGTCCTTCAGCGGCTTCCCGGTGTTGAGGGTCTCCGTCCGGGCGAACTCCTCGACCCGGTCCTCCAGCAGGCCCGCGATCCTGAGCAGGATTCTGCCCCGGCGCTCGGACGGGACCTTGCGCCACTCCTCCAGCGCCTTGCGCGCGGTGCCGTACGCCTGGTCGACGGCGGTGGCGTCCATCCGCTCGACCTGGCCGAGCACCTCGCCGTCGATCGGGCTCACTACGTTGGTGGGCATGTCGAGCGGTCCCTTCAGTGGTCGGCCAGCAACCGGCCGGCGCCCGTGAAACGGTCGTTGATCCCGGTGGCCCGCAGCCCCGCCCACAGCGTGGCGGTGTTGATGGCGACGACCGGGATGTCCAGCCGCCGTTCCAGCGACACGGCGAGGGCGGCGAACCAGAGGTTGGTGCCGACCTGCACGATGGCGTCCGGCCGGGCCCGGGCGAGCCGGTCCACCGCCCGGACGAGGACCTCCTCGCCGACCTCGGCGATCTGGTGCGCCGAGGTGCAGAGCAGGGTGTGGTAGCCGGCGATCGCGAATCCGGCCTCGGTGAAGTAGTTCCGGACCTCGCGGTCGTTGACGGGCCGGTAGGGGCTGAGGACGGAGATCCGGCGGGCGCCCAGGGCGCGCAGCGCCAGCGTGCAGGCCGTCGATCCGGCGGTGGCGGGCACTCCGGCCCGGGCGGCGATCTCCGCCTCGTAGGCCCCGGCCCCGGCGAGCCCGCCGTAGAACGTGGGGGCCGACATGCCGAGCAGCACACGGTCGGGCCGGCAGGTCATCACCGAGCGCAGGGCGCCGGGCACCCCCTCCCGTACGTCGCCCAGCAGCCGGGTGGTGTCGTCGTCGCTGGCCACCGAGGGGGCGGGGACGAGCATCCGGCCGGTGTGGAGGGTGACTCCCCGGGGGGCCATCGCCGCGTACTCGCCCTCCACGACGGTGTTGGTGGAGGGCACCAGGACCGCGAGCCGGGCCCGGCGCTCGTCGATGCGCGGCGGGAGAACGGCCTCCGCCGGACCCGCGCCCGGCCCCGGCCCGGGGCCCGCCGCACCGGTCGCGGGGCCCGGGCCGCCGCCCGTGCTCAGCACGGCAGCAGCCCCTGTCCGCGTACGGCGTTGAGCATCGAGGAGTCGAGCAGCCAGCGCCGGGCGCGGACCGGGTCGGCGGCGGTGGCGGCCAGTTCCCGCTGGGCGGCGAGCCGCCGGGCGGGGTCCTTCTCGCCCAGGGCGCGGGCGTTGCGGTCGGTGATGATCCGCACATAGTCGAGAGCGACCCGGCGGCGCTGCTCGGCCCAGCCGTCGAGATCCCCGGGCAGGGCTTCCACCAGCGAGAACGCATCGTGGATGCCGTTGTTCATCCCCATGCCGCCGATGGGGCTGTTCACATGGGCCGCGTCGCCGATCAACAGAACCCTCCCCTCCCGGAAGCGCTCGGCCACCCGCTGGTGGATGAAGTAGAGCTGGTGGTGGACGATCTCGTAGGGGACGGGGCTGGGGACGACCCGCTGGAGCATCCGCTCCCAGACGGCGGGGTCGCGGATCTCCTCCCGGACCGGGAAGAGGACCCGCCAGGCGTCGGGGGCGCGCAGCAGCACCACGTACTCGTCGGGGTCGGAGATGTAGTTGACCTTCTCCAGCCCCGGCAGGTGGTCCTCGAAGGGGAAGGGGGTGAGCAGGACCAGATAGCGGTCCTCGTAGGTGAACCCCTCGAAGGCGATGCCGAGTTGTTCCCGGACGGCGCCGGAGGCACCGCCCGCGTCGATCAGAAGGTCGCCCCGGGCGGTCAGCGGGCCCCCGGGCCCCTCCACGCCGGCGGTGACTCCCCGCGCGTCCTGCCGGACGCCGAGCACCCGGTGCCGGAAGCGGACCCGGTCCCCCAGCCGGTCCAGGAGCAGTTCGCAGAGTCTGTGCTGCTCGGCCTGGAGCCGGAAGGGAAAGGCGGTGTCGGCCGCGAGGTGGGCGTGGTCGAAGTTGGCCACCAGTCCGCGTTCGCGGTCCCGGTGCTGGTGGACGGGGGCCTTGAGGCCCTGTTCGATGAGTGGTTCCGCGATGCCGACGCGGTGGAGCAGATCGAGTGTGGGCGGGTGGAAGGTCGAGGCGCGGGGTTCGGTGCTGATCTCTTCCCGGGCTTCGAACACCTCCACGGTGTGACCCGCTTCGGCGAGCAGAACGGCGGCGGTCAGACCCACGGGGCCTGC
Organism: Streptomyces sp. NPDC001889; assembly: GCF_053594535.1. NCBI lineage: Bacteria > Bacillati > Actinomycetota > Actinomycetes > Kitasatosporales > Streptomycetaceae > Streptomyces > Streptomyces sp. NPDC001889. The sequence goes on along the minus strand of NZ_JBSFER010000026.1, from coordinate 8,702 downwards.
CCCGGCAACAAGGACATGTGGCACGGCTGCCTCCCAGTTGTTAGGGGATAAAACAACTTTGCCGACAAGGCGTCAATACCTTTGAGCCGGTCAATTGGCCGGTAAAATTCGGGAGATGGGTGTTTGGGCACGCGGGGACCGCGCTGATCTGCGAGGGAGCCCAAGGGATACGGCGCTGTGCCGGGGCTCCGGGGTGCGGTGGCCGATTCCCGACGATCGGCGCGGGACTATGGCGCGGGGCTAGGGCGCGGGGCTAGGGCGCGGAGGTATGGCGCGGGACTACGGCGCGGGGGTATGGCGCGGGGGCGCCGGGCGGTCCGGCCCCGTCCAGGAGGCGCCGGGCCGCGCGGACGACGGCCTCGTCGACGAACCGTCCCCGCCCGTCCAGACAGACACCCGCGCCCGCCGCCCTGGCCGCCTCGTACCGCCCGAGGAGATCGCGGGCACGCGCCAGCTCGTCCCCCGACGGCGTGAAGACCTCATGGACCACGGCGAGCTGGGCGGGGTGGACGCAGGCCCGGCCGCGGAACCCGAGCCGGCGCAGCGCGAGCGTCGACTCCCGGAGCCGGCCGAGGTCGCGGAAGTCGGTGCTCACCGGGGCCATCGGCGGGTCGATCCCGGCCGCCGCCGAGGCGAGGACGGTACGGGAGCGGGCGTACAGCATTCCGCTCTCGTCGCCGCCCGGTTCGACACCGGTCTCGGCGCGCAGATCCGCCTCGCCCAGTTGCAGCCGTACGACCCGGGGTCCGGCGGCCAGTAACGGCGCGGCCAGCACGGCGCGGGCCGACTCCAGCAGGGGTACGACGCCGAGGGTGCCCGGCCGCCGGCCGCTCCCGCGCTCGGCCTCCCGCAGCGCGCCGTCCAGTTCCGCCAGCCGCTCGGCGCTCTCCGTCTTGGCGGCGCAGACCCCCGCGAGCGGCACCGAGGGCGGCCCGGACGCGACCTCGGCGATATCGGCGAGCCCCGCGGCGCCGGGGTTGATCCGGACCCACAGACGCGCGGGGACGCGCGGGGGGAGCGAGGCGAGCCACTCGGCGACACTCCGCCGCGCCGCTTCCCTGCCGTCCGGCGGTACCGCGTCCTCCAGATCGATGATGAGTTCGTCGGCGCCCCGGTCGAGCGCCCTGGCGAGTTTCCCCGGCGCGTCGCCCGGGACGTACAGCGCGGACCTCATACGGGCTCAGTCGCGGCGCAGATAGGTGCCGGACGGCTCGCCGAGGACCTCGGGGCCGTCGTCGCCCAGCCGGTAGGCGAGCCGGCCGCCGACCACGGTGGCCACCGGCCAGCCCTTGACCTCGACCCCGTCGAAGGGGCAGTGGTCCTGGCCGGAGAGGAGCATGGCGGTGTCCACCCGGCGCTCCAGATCCAGGTCCACCACGGTGAGGTCGGCATCGAAACCGATGCCGAGACCGCCCTTGCGGCCCCAGAGGTTGTAGGCCCTGGCGGGGTTGGCGGAGGCCAGTTCGGCGATCCGGGTGAGCGGGAGGCCGCGGCGGTGGTGGCCCTCGCTGAGGAGCACCGGGTAGAGCAGCGCGGTGCCGCCGAAGCCGGGCCGGGCGGGCCAGAGTTCGTCGCCCTTGTTCTCCTCCAGGCAGCACGCGTGGTCGGACGCCACCCAGCTGACCTCGCCGTCCCGGATGCCCTGCCAGAGGAACTCGCTGTCCCCCGGGGTGCGGATGGGCGGGTTGACCTTGCCGCCGAGACCGCCGCGCGCGTCCAGGGTGTCGTGGTCCAGGCAGAGGTGGTGGAGGGTGACCTCGAACCGCGCGTCGTTGCGGTGCAGCGAGCGGGCGGTGAGCGCCGAGCGGAGCGCGTCGGCGCTGGAGAGATGGAGCAGATTGACCTGGGTGCCGGTGTGTCCGGCGAGGGTGGTGGCCTCGGAGATCGCGACCTGTTCGGTGAGGGTGGGGCGCCCGTCGGAGTAGGCCCTGAGGTTCTGCGGCTGTCCGCTCGCCCGGGTGCGGTCGATGAAGACCCGCATCAGCTCGGCCTGTTCGCAGTGGAGGGAGAGGGAGAGCCGCAGCCCGGGGTGGTCGCGCTGGGTCTTCGCGAGCTGCTCCAGGATCAGATAGAGATGTCCGAGGTCGTACTCGTCGCCCATGGTGAAGGCGCGGGCGTCCCGGCTGTTCGCGGCGAGGTCGAAGCCCTTGTAGAACATGTAGTACTTGAAGGACGTGACGCCGTGGTCGGCGACGAGGGAGGGTATCTCCCCGATCTGCTCCACGGTCATGGGCGCGAGATGGAAGCCGTAGTCGGTGAACGACCGCCCGGCGACGGCGTCCAGCACCTCGGGGAAGATCTCGCGGTAGGGGCCGGTGCGGTCGAGGTAGTGGGCTCCGGTGCGGAAGTAGGAGAGCACCGAGGTCACTCCGCCGACCAGGCCGGAGCGGGTCTCCTCGAAGGTGTCGAGCGCCAGATCCCGGTAGATGCCGAGGTGGAAGTGGGCGTCCACGGCGCCGGGGAGGACCGCCTTGCCGGTCGCGTCGAGCACATCGGCGGCCTCGGCGGCGGGCAGGTCGTCGCCGATCGCGGCGATGCGGCCGGCGGAGACGGCGAGGTCGGCGCGGACCTCTCCGTGGTACGGGAGCACCAGGACTCCCCCTTTGACGAGCAGATCGTATCGAGTCATCAGGGCCGGCCCGGTCAGGTGTCTGACCTGCCGTCACCTCCCTCTCGTTGTCGGTGTCGCCCGGCTGTTCCAAAAATCGTAACGCCGTTCTACATTCAAGGGCCAGAGTCGGGGGATGAATTCGTAACAGCTTTCCGTTAACCGGAACATGCGAGGAGGACAGATGACTGAACCGGGACCTCTGGACGGGATCGTCGTACTCGATCTCGCGACCCTCTTCGCCGGGCCGCTCGCGGCGACGATCCTGGGCGACTACGGCGCCGAGGTCATCAAGGTCGAGCACCCGGTGAAGGGGGACCCCTCACGCGGCCACGGCCCCGCCAAGGACGGGCACGGGCTGTGGTGGAAGATGCTCGGCCGCAACAAGAAGGCCATCACCTGCGACCTCGGCTCCGAGGACGGGGCCCGTCTGCTGCGCACCCTGGCCGCCGGGGCCGATGTGCTCATCGAGAACTTCCGGCCCGGCACCCTGGAGAGGTGGGGCCTCGACCCCGCCGTGCTGCGGGAGACCAACCCCGGGCTGGTCGTCGCCCGGGTCACCGGCTTCGGGCAGTTCGGGCCGTACGCCCGGCGGCCCGGCTTCGGCACCCTGGCCGAGTCGATGAGCGGGTTCGCCGCCGCCACCGGCGAACCCGGGGGGCCGCCGACCCTGCCGCCCTTCGGTCTCGCGGACGGCATAGCCGCCCTGACCTGCGTGAGCGCCGTCATGATGGCGCTGCACCACCGGGAGAGAAGCGGCGGCGACGGCCAGATCGTCGATCTCGCCATCATCGAGCCCCTGGTCACCCTGCTCGGTCCGCAGCCGATGATCTGGGACCAGCTCGGTGTCGTCCAGGAGCGCCGGGGCAACCGCTCGGCCAACAACGCGCCGCGCAACACCTACCGCACCCGGGACGGCCGCTGGGTGGCCGTCTCCACCAGCTCGCAGAACATCGCCGAGCGGGTGCTCACCCTGGTCGGACACCCCGAGGTCATCGACGAGCCCTGGTTCGCCGGCGGCAGCGGCCGGGCGCGCCACAGCGACCTCCTCGACGGCCATGTCGGCGGCTGGATCGCCGAGCGCGACGCCGACGAGGTCATCAGCGCCTTCGAGGAGGCCCAGGCCGCCATCGCGCCGGTCTACGACATCCGCGATGTCCTCGCCGATCCGCAGTACCGGGCCCTGGACACCGTCACCACCGTCGACGACCCCGACCTCGGGCCGCTGCGGATGCAGAACGTGCTCTTCCGGCTGGACCGGACCCCCGGCTCCATCCGCTCCACCGGCGCCGCCAAGGGCGCGCACAACCAGGAGATCTACGGCGGCAGACTCGGTCTGACCACCGGGGAGATCGACCGGCTCCACGCGAAGGGCGTCCTCTGACATGCGACTGATCGACCTCGCCCAACCCCTGCGACGGGGGATGCCCCAGTCGCCCAACCACCCCCCGTTCCGGATGGTCCCCGAGCGCCGGCACGGCGACATGGTGCGCCCCGACGGCGGCTCGGCGGCCAACGAGATCATCATCACCGGCGGCCATGTGGGCACCCATGTGGACGCCCTCGCCCATGTCTCCCAGGACGGTCTGCTGTACGGGGGGCTGCGGCCGGGCGACCTCGTCTCCCACGACGGCTTCAGCCGGCTCGGCATCGACGGCTTCGCGCCCTATGTCGGCCCCTGTCTCCTGCTCGACGTGGCCGCCGTGCACGGGGTCCGCACCCTGCCGGCGGGGTACGAGATCACCCCGGACGATCTGGACCGGGCCTCGGCCGGGCTCGATCCGCTCCCCGGCCAGGTGCTGCTGATCGGCACCGGCTGGTCCCGGCTGTGGGACGACGGGCCGTCGTTCACCGGCCACGCGGACGGCGTGCCGGGCCCCGGGGAGGCGGCGGGGCGGTGGCTCGCGGAGCGCCGGCCCCGGGCGGTCGGCGGCGAGACGATCGCCTTCGAGCGGCTCGCCCCCGGCCGGGGCCACACCACCCTGCCGGTGCACCGGGTGCTGCTCGTCGAGTCCGGGATCAACATCGTGGAGACGATGAAGCTCGACGAACTGCTGGACAGCGGGGTGCGGGAGTGCGAGCTGATCCTCAACCCGCTCAATATCGCCGGGGCGACCGGCGCGCCCGTCCGCCCGCTGGCGGTGATCCCCGGTGAGTGAGCGGCGCGGAGCGGCGGAGGAGACCACGGCGGTGCGGCGGCTGGCCCGGTTCGCGGCCGGCTGCCGCGACCGGGGGCTCCCCGGACCGGTCGCGGAGGACGTGGCGGGCCGGGTGCTCGACGTGGTCGGCAACTGCCACGCCGGCCGGGCCGAGGGCGGGCCCGGCGACGCCGTCCTGCGGACCGTGCGGGCCTGGGGCGGAACCCCGCAGTCCGGGGTGTTCGGCGACGCGGACCGCCTCCCCTCCCCCCAGGCCGCCCTGGTCAACGGCACCCTCGCGCACACCCTCGACTTCGACGACACCCATCTGCCCTCCGTGCTGCACCCCAGTGCCTCGGTGGTGCCCGCCGCCCTCGCGGTCGCCGAGGAAGTGGGGGCGAGCGGGGCGCGGTTGTCGGCGGCCGTCGCCGCCGGCATCGAGATCTGCGACCGCCTCGGCATGGCGTCCTACCTGCCCGAGCTGCGCAACTCCGTCTTCTTCGAGAAGGGCCAGCACGCCACCTCGATCTGCGGGACGCTGGCCGCGTCGGCGGCGGCGGCGCTGCTCTACGGACTCGACGAGGACGGCATCGCCGACGCGATGGGGGTGGCCGCCAGCATGGGGGCGGGCCTCCTGGAGGCCAACAGGACCGGCGGCACGGTCAAACGCGTCCACTGCGGCTGGGCCGCCCACGCCGGAGTGTCGGCCGCCGCCCTGGCACGGGCCGGGATCACCGGCCCGCCGACCGTGCTGGAGGGCCGGTTCGGCTTCTTCCGGGCCTGGCTGGACGGCATCTGCGACACGGAGGCGATGCTCGGCGGGCTCGGGGAGCGCTGGGAGACCCTGCGCACGGTCTACAAGCCCTACCCCTCGAACCACTTCACCCATCCGGCGATCGACTGCGCGCTCGCGCTGCGCGCGGCGGGGCTCGACCCCGACGACGTGGTCTCGGCCGAACTGGGGCTGCCCGCGCCGACACTGCGCACCGTGGCGGAGCCGCGCGAGCGGAAGATCCGGCCCGGGACCGCGTACCACGCCAAGTTCTCCGGGCCCTTCACCGTGGCCACGGCGCTGCTCGGCGGCGGGGGGCTCGGGGTCCATCTCGACGACTTCACCGAGGAGACCCTCGCCGATCCGCGGCGGCTCGCCCTGGCGGCGAGGGTGGAGTGCGTGGCGGACGAACGCGCCGGGGAGATCTTCCCGCACGCCTTCGCGGCGGTGCTGCGGGTCCGCACCCGGGGCGGTTCGGTCCTGGAGCACCGGGTGGACTCCTCGCTCGGCGGTCCCGGCAACCCGCTGAGCCGGGAGCAACTGCTGACGAAGTTCCGGCTGAACGCGGCCCGGGGCCTGCCGGACGCGGAGGTGACCCGCCTCGCGGACGCGGTCGCCGGGCTGGGCCGCACAGCGGACGTGCGGGGGTTGTTTCTATGATCGGACGGTCACCGGGGGCACCGCGCCCGGCCGGCGCACCGGCCCGTGAGCCACCGGGGCGGGCGGCGCACCCGGCCGTACCGGGTGGGAGCGCTCCCACACCACGATCGTGCCAAGGGGTAGGGAAGCCGATGCCGAATGACGCCCCCGGACCGGCGAGGGTCCGCAAGAAGGAGTCCGGGAGCCAGACGGCCGCCACCGTCGAACGCTCCGCCGATGTGCTGCTGCTCTTCGCCGAACCCGGTTCCGCCACCCTCGGGGTGACGGAGATCGCCGACCGCCTCGGGCTGTCGAAACCGGCCGTGCACCGCATCCTCGCCGCGCTGCGGGTACGGGGGCTGGTCGAGGCGGACGAGGAGACGCGGCGCTACGCGCTGGGGCCCAGCACCATGCGGCTCGGGCTCGCCTATCTGGACCGGATCGACATCCGCGCCCTGGCGGCCCCGGAGCTGGCGCGGCTCTCCCGGGAGACGAACGAGACGGCGACGCTCTCGGTCCTCAGCTCGGGCAGCCGGGTCTATGTGGACCAGGTGACGCCCAACCGGGAGGTCATCATGTCCGTGCGGCTGGGGATTCCCTATCCGCTGCACGCGGGCGCGTCGTCGAAGGCGTTTCTCGCGTTCCTGCCGGACGACGAGATCGACGCCTGTCTGGGGAGGGAGCTGGCGGGTCTCACCGACGCGACCATGACCGACGAGGCGGGGCTGCGGCGGGCCATCGCGACGATCCGCAGAAGGGGCTGGGCGCAGTCCGTCGCCGAGCGGCAGCCGGGCTCGGCCTCGGTGGCGGCGCCGGTCTTCGGCCACCACGGCAGCCCGGTGGGGGTCATCAGTGTCTGCGGCCCCAGGGAGCGGTTCCGCACCGAGGTGAAGCGGTGCGCGGAGGCGCTGCTGGAGGCCACGGGCCGGCTCTCGGCCCGGATGGGCGCGCCCGCTCAGGACCGCTGAGGAGCGCCCACCGCCCGCGTCGGCCGAGGCTGTGCCGCCCCGGCCGGCGCGTGCGCGGCGGTCAGTGGCCCGAGCTGTAGTAGCCGCCGAGCTGGTCCCGGTAGGCGGGGTCACCGAGGTGGGTGTCCTTGTCGAACTCCGGGGCGGCCTTGATCTCGTCCTTGGTACGGGAGACGTGGACCGTCCGCTTCTCGTGGTCGACCCGGGTGACGGTGCCGGCCGGGAGCATGACCTCCTTGCCGAAGATCCAGACCCCGGTGTCGACGACGAGGTACTGCGAGCCGACCTCGCTGGAGTACTTGTCGACCTTGCCGATATGGCCGTCCGTGGCCTCGACGCGATATCCCTGGAGGTCGTCGTCAGCGGTGTGGCCGGCGGTCGGCACGTAGGACCACAGATATTCCGACATGAAATGCTCCTTCGGTGAAAACGTATGGGGTGTGACAGTTCATCGCATGCCCGGCCTCATGGCTTTCACACCAATGGATTCATCTCGCCTGGAATATCGACGCTCCCGGTGCGTGTTTTCCCGGGCTTTCCGGTCCGGACTCGCCGATCGGAGTTTTCCGGTCAGGCCTTCCCGGTCAGGGCTTTCCGATCCGTATGACTGACCCCGCGGAACGGGGGAAGGCGGTCGGTACACCCGCTTCCGTGGAGGAGTTGACGATGCCGAACGGCACATTCGCAGCACACCGTGACCGGATCGACCCGCGGAAGCCCGCCGCCGAAGCCTCCGACCGCCCCTCCCGGCGGCGGCCCCCGCGCCCCGGAACCCCGGTGCGGCCCGGGACGGGGCGCCATATCCGGACCATGACCGATGACCGGTTCATCGAGACCGTGCGGTATCAGGGCCTCTACCCGACCCGTGAGGAAGCGGCCTATGTCACCCGTATCGCCCTGAGAACACTGGCGCGGCAGCTCTCCGACGCCGACCGGGCCGATCTGGCCGCCAAGCTTCCGCCGGGGGTGGCGCGCCATCTGACGGCACGGTCCGCCGCGGCCTCCCCGCTCACCGGGCAGGGGCTGGTGGAAGTGATGACCCGGAGCCTGCCCAGGGCCACTCCGGCCAACGCCCGCTGGGGCGCGGCGACCGTTTTCACCCTCGCAGCGCGGCTCGCGGGGACCGAATTGGTGTTCCGGCTGATCAAGGGGCTGCCCGAGGGGTACGCGCCGCTGTTCGGGCCGGGGTACGAGCGGCCGGTGGCGAGTAATTCGGGTACACCGTCACGGATATGAGAACGCCCCCGTGGAGCATCCGCCGCACATCTGCGGCACCGAGAACGTACTGATACGGTCGAAAGAGTTCATCCGAAACCCGAGGGATTGGGAAATCATGGCGGACAAGGAAAAGGCAAAGGCGAAGGTCGAGCAGACCAAGGGCAAGGTCAAGGAGGCGACGGGCCGCGCGGCGGGAAACGAGAGCCTGACCGCGAAGGGCCGGGCCGAGCAGGCCAAGGGCGACGCCCGCCAGGCCAAGGAGAATCGCCTCGCTCGTCGCCGAGGAGGGCAACGGCTACAACGGCACCACCCACGGCTCCTTCAACGGATGGACCACCGGAGCCGACGCCGCCGACTTC